>LSNO01000063.1 GCA_002082305.1 SAR324 cluster bacterium SAR324-CTD7B | reverse complement strand
AGTACAGCGACTGCGAACTGACACTGATCGATTCCTCTGGGAACACCAGTGAACCCCTGTCCCTTGGCACAGTCCGGATCGATGCCACACCGCCGGTTCTTGCCGAGATCAAGCCTGTTCCGAAAATGATACATACTAACAGGCCGAGCTACTCCTTCAAAACCTCCAAGTCCGGAACCCTCAGATTCAGCGGCAAGTGCAGGGGGAATGTCGACAAGGCAGTTGTCGGCATCAACCACATTGCCCTGCTGACAGCAGAACCAGGAGTCTACGACGACTGTACGATGACCCTCACCGATTCCTCCAACAATCAAAGCCAACCCCTGAAGATTTCGCCCTTTGTGGTGGTAGGAGGTCAGTCATAAATTCTTTCTTCTTACGAGGGGTTGCTCTGGAACAGTCATACAACCCTCAACTGACACGCACGCAAGGCTTTTTTAGGTGTCCATATAGGTGTCTATCAGCCCTGATATTCAGTACTATTCAGTAACACTTGATCAAATCAGTGCATATCCCTACCATAACCATCAACAAAACTTGTTCTTTATTGTCCTTCTTTGTGGCAAAATTGTTACTATTTTGTTACTAATATTTTATAATACATAATTATATCAATATATTATCCTTGAATAGCATAATTCTGCTGTATTTAAGCACAGTTCAAAAAAGGAGTTGAAAAAAACTACAAAATCAGTTAGAATTTACAGACATTTAACTCAAACAAATTTTACAATGGACTGGTCTTTTATAATATTTCTTGCAGTTTGGATTACACTGCAATTTTGGGTATTTCCCAAACTTGGTATACCTACCTGAGGCAGCAGAAACACTTACCACGTGCCGGAAAGTAAAAAAAATACTGCTGAATCAGGAGAATTGCTTGAAGACCCAAATAAGATCTAACAAAGCTCCTTCCTCATTTCCTCACAGCTTAGTTTCAAGCTGCCTTCTGTTTTTCATTCCAATTCTGTTTACAGGCATATCAACAATCTATTATTGAACCGGCCAGGAATTGTTTTAGTCAAATAATTAGTTTTTTATAAACATCTCTTGACAAACTTAATCTGCATCAGATAGTCTCTTTATTCTAGCATGTTTCCGTTTTGTGAAAATTTTCCGGAACTTGCTTCACTACTGTCACGAATGTTTTTCTCTCTCACGGACAAAAATAATTTTGTTGACATATCCTGTCGTACCTTTAGTATGTGCAGGAGCTAAACAAACAGGTTGTTAGAAAAATATAATAGCTTTGCGATTTGTATTTTTCTTTCCGGATGTTCATGATTGAAAGCTATGGTTAATAGCATGATCTACTACATCCTGTATACGGCAGGTTTGTATTTTCCATTAACTAATAATCATAAGGACTAAAATGAAACAGACAGTAATCTCCCTTTTTATTAAACGAACAATCTCACCTTTGTTCAATAAGGTTTTGTTATTTTGTGCTGCGGCATTTCTCATTGGAGGTCTGGCCGTCCCAGTTCAGGCTGGTGGAATAAAAGTGGCGGCAGTATTTGAAACTCCAATAGAAGAACCATGGGTCAACCAGATCCATGTGGCTTTGCTCCAGGCAAAAAAAGAAATGGGAATCGAATACACTTGGTCGGAAAGTGTAAAATCTGCTGATTTCGCCCGCATTATGCGTGAATATGCCGAAAACGGTTATCAGTTGATTACAGGCGACTCTTTTGGGGCGGAACGTATTGCTCGTCGTGTAGCCAGGGACTATCCACAGGTTTCGTTTGTTTTCGGGTCAGGAATCGGTCCGGCTGAACCCAACTTTGGAGTTTTCGATAACTGGATTCATGAACCAGCCTACCTGTCCGGGATGATTGCCGGAAAAATGACCAAAACCAATATCCTTGGAGTCGTTGCAGCCATGCCGATTCCGGAAGTGAACCGGCTTTCAAACGCTTTTTGCAGCGGAGCCAAGGAAGTTAATAAAAATGTGCGGTGCAAGTTCTCTTTCATTGGTTCGTTCTTTGATCCGCCTAAAGCCAAAGAAGCAGCTCTGGCGCAGATAGAGGCAGGTGCAGACGTGCTTTACGCTGAGCGTTTTGGTGTCATTGAAGCCTGTAAAGAGAAAGGTGTGCTGGCCATTTCCAACATGTCTGACCAGGCTTCTCTAGGACCAGACACGGTGATTACCGGTCCTGTCTGGGACATGTGGCCTACCATTAAGCACGTGGTAACGCTGGTCAAAGCCGGAGTACCGACAGCCCAGGATTTCGGAGGATTTTCATACATGGGCAAAGGAGGGTCTTATCTTGCGCCCTATCACAATTGGGACAGCAAACTTCCTGCGTCTGTGAAGGCTATGGTGGAAAAACGTAAAGCGGAAATGCTTGACGGTACCTTCCGGGCTGATATTGACGAGAGTGCTCCTAAATCAGACTGATTACTTTTACCCGACTCAACGGTTTTCCGTTATTTATAACGGAAAACCGCCATTCAGGCTATTCCTCATCATTAAGGAACGTTAAACGTTCATAGTCTTCCATTTCACTACTGTATTTCTGTTCCTTCCCCTTGTTATGTCCAATCCAGATTATTTGCTGAGTATGCAGGGCATCTGCAAGAGTTTTGGAGCAATTCAGGCAAATAACAATGTTGATCTCAACCTCAGTGAAGGAGACATCCTTGGTCTTCTGGGTGAAAATGGTGCAGGCAAGACTACACTGATGAACATCCTGTTCGGTACCTATCAGGCCGATGAGGGAAAGATAATGATCCAGGGCAGACAGATCACTATCCATTCAACTGCAGACGCACTTGGATTTGGGATAGGAATGGTTCATCAGCACTTCCATCTCGTCCATCGACACACAGTATTGGAAAACTTATTGGTAGGCGAACCCGGAAGAATGGGAAGACTGGATTTCTCCGGAGCCCGCAGACGTCTTTTGGAAATAGGAGAACAGTTTGGTTTAACATTGAATCCTGATGCAAGAGTTTCTGAACTTACGATTGGTGAACAGCAACGTCTTGAAATCATCAAAGCCCTTTTCGGAGACTCCAAGATTCTTATCCTAGATGAACCGACTGCGGTTCTGACACCTAATGAATCTACAGGTCTTTTTGAGGCACTCCGCGCTCTTGCGGAAGGAGGGCTGGGCATTATTTTCATCAGTCACAAACTTCATGAAGTCAGGAATGTTACCAACCGGGTGCTTGTTATGCGCGCCGGTTCTGTGTCTGCACTCGTTGAAGATACAAAAGAGGTAACAGAAAGCGATCTTGCCCGTTTGATGTGTGGTCATGAACTGAATCCTCCAAAGAAGAATACCTCCAAACTCGGTGATACTTTTCTGAGTCTTTCAGCAATTAAAACAGGTGGTTCTACTCCTCAGAAGTTGAAAGGGATCAACTTGAGTGTTCAGGGTGGAGAAATTCTTGGTATAGCCGGAGTTTCAGGAAATGGTCAGAAGGAACTTGCGGATGTGATTGCCGGAGTGCTTTCTCATACGGAAGGAACCATTGAGGTGAAAGGTGAAATTATTTCCAAAGCAAGTCCCAGGTTAATGCAGAAATTGAAAATCGGTCGCATCCCGGAGGATCGTATGACAACAGGACTGGTAACGAGTCTGCCCCTTTATGTGTCAATGGTGCTGCCCTGGATCAGACGTTCTATTTTCAGTCGTTTTGGGATTTTGCGGAAAAACGAAATCCTGTCCTTTACCAGTAAGATGATTAAACGTTTCACCATCCAGGCGACAGGTCCGGAAGTGAAAACAGGAACTCTTTCCGGAGGAAACCTGCAGAAAGTTCTGCTGGCACGTGAACTGGCCTTTGAACCAGAGGTATTGCTGGCATCCCAACCGACGCGTGGACTGGACGTGGCAGCCGCGGAATTTGTCCATCGACAGTTTCTCTCTTTACGTGAAAAAGGAGCAGCGATCATACTCATCAGTGAAGATCTGGAAGAACTGTTTGCATTGTCAGACCGCATTGTCGTGATGTACGAAGGTCGAATTGCTGGAGAGACAAAAATTAATGATGCATCAGTAGAGGATATTGGTCTGTTGATGGCAGGCGCCACTTTTGGAGCATAATACAATGATGAATTAATAGATCAGTTATCATGGCCTTTCGACTCGAACTCAGAGAAAAGACACCAATCTGGTTCAATATTGTTCTTCCTTTATCGGCAGTTATGGCGACATTGCTCCTTTGCAGTGGACTTGTGGCTCTTGCAGGTGCGAATGTTTTTCATGCCTACTCAGAACTTTTCCTGAGTGCTGTTTCCAGCCGCTTCAATCTGGTTGAGACTTTTGTAAAGGCAGCTCCCTTGATCTTTACAGGACTGGCAGTTGCGGTCGCTTTCCGTGCAAAATTCTGGAATATAGGAGCGGAAGGGCAGTTGCTTGCCGGAGCAATGGCCGCAGCTTATATTGGAGGTATTGAATCCCTGCCCTCGTTTTCACTGGTCCCTCTGATGATAATTGCATCTGCACTGGCAGGTGCAGGATGGGCCATGTTGCCTGCAATTCTGCGTACACGCTTCAAGGTGGACGATGTGGTCACGACGTTGCTGCTAAATTTCGTCATGTTCTATGTGATGACCGCACTTCTGGACGGTCCCTGGAAGGATCCACTGAGTGGTTATCCTGATTCACCGGACATTCGCATGGATGCCGAGTTTCCTATTCTTTTGCACGCTACCCGTTTGCATCTGGGTGTACTGCTCTCTTTGCTGGCAGCACCAATGGTCTGGTGGTTCATTCGAAGAACTACCCTGGGATTTTCAATAAGTGTTGTAGGAGAAAACCCATCAGCATCAGCTTACGCAGGAATCTCAATTACCAGAATTCTGATATATACCGCATTGATCTCCGGCTCACTTGCCGGGCTTGCCGGTGCAGGCGAAGTCGGAGGACTTCACTTTCAGGTGATGTCCGGTATTTCACCCGGTTATGGTTATACAGGTATTGTCATTGCCATGCTGGCCAGACTTAACCCCATTGGAGTAGTACTCGCGGCATTGTTTTTTGCAGTTGTGGTGACTGGTGCAGAAGCTATGTCACGGGCCACAGGCGTACCTGTTTACCTTGCAGATGTTATCCAGGGCACAGCCCTGGTAACAATGCTGATTGCACAGTTGTTTACCACTTACCGCATTCGAACTCTAACAACTCAGGGTTGAAATATGGAAGAAATTATATCTCAGATTTTCCAGGTAGGATTTTTTGCAGCAATAATCAGAATTGCCACTCCGTTTGTGTTTGCGACGATCGGGGAACTTTTTGCAGAGCGGTCCGGAGTACTTAATCTTGGTATTGAAGGTATAATGATGTTTGGAGCAATGACAGGTTTTTCTACTGCTTATTTCACCAGCAGCCTCTGGTTGGGAATCCTGGCTGCTATGCTCACAGGAATGTTGATGGCAGCATTGATGGGATTTCTGACAGTCAGTCTTGGACTGAGCCAGCATGTTTCGGGAATTGGAATAACTATGCTTTCCACTGGTTTTGCTTTTTTTTTCTACCGGCTCATTTTCGGCCAGCCGTCAACTCTTCCAAATATCAAAGCATTTACACCGGTTGGCATTCCTGTGCTCAAGGATATTCCATGGATAGGGCCAGTTCTTTTTGAACAGACGACATTGACCTATCTGGCCTTTGCTGTAGTTCCTCTGGCGGCCTTTCTTCTGTATAAAACTCCATGGGGCCTTAATCTGAGGACGGTTGGAGAAAATCCTCATGCAGCCGATTCAGCGGGTGTAAGTGTATCTGCGATGCGTTACCAGGGTCTTATAATATCCGGTGCATTGATGGGAATTGCGGGCGCTTTTCTTGTGATGGTACAGTTCAATGCCTTCACTTTCGGTGTGATTTCGGGGCGCGGTTGGATCTGCATCGCCCTGGTTGTCTTTGGGCAATGGGGGCCGTGGAAGAGTGCCGCCGGAGCTCTCCTTTTTGCGATGATTGATGCTCTTCAGCTTCGGCTTCAGGCCAGCAGCATTATTGATTTGCCTTACCAGGTTTTCCTGATGATGCCTTTTGTGCTGACCATTGTAACAATGATGTTGGTTTCCAGAAATGCCCGAGCTCCCTCGGCACTGCTCATTCCTTTTCGTAAAGAAGAACGCTGAACAAGCAGATATAAATAGTGTTTGAACTATAATAATAATCAGTAGTAATAACAGTTAATTATTCGTGATTTCTGAAATTCAGACTTAACAAAAAAGCTGTAAGTTGTCAGCTAAAAAAATATTGGCCAGATTGTTCAAACTGAAAACAGATAGCTGAAAACTATCGTCCAAATCTTTGTTTATTTAAAACTTTCTGAAACGGTAAAAAAACTTTGCCGGACAGATTTTCGTTCAGAGACTAGATAAGAAGACAAGAAATTTCTTTCTGAAAAAAGAAAAACAGTATTTACATGTAATTAGTTTGAAATCAGGATTCAATATTCCTTTTTAATTTCATCAAAATATTTTTAACTTCATTTCAAAAACATCTTGTATCTGTACTATAAAGTTTGTAACTTTGTAGTCTCAATCCAACACTGTCAACTCAGGCTGACAAAACTTTTTTTAAGTTATGTGTTGGAACTGAAGCCCCTTTTGCTTTTTCCAAAAAAATCTGCCCAAATGGCAAAAAATATTACATCTCGCAAAGAAGACTACTCCAAGTGGTATCTCGATGTGATTGCAGCAGGGCAGCTTGCCGATTATGCGCCGGTAAAAGGCTGTATGGTGATTCGTCCCACGGGCTATGCCATTTGGGAAGCTATGCAGTCTCGTCTGGACCGCATGTTCAAAGAAACAGGTCATGTCAATGCCTCGTTCCCTTTATTGATTCCCAAACATTTTATGGAGCGTGAAGCCGAGCATGTTGAAGGATTCAGTCCTGAATGTGCGGTCGTTACGCATGGAGGCGGAAAAGAACTGGAAG
Organism: SAR324 cluster bacterium SAR324-CTD7B; assembly: GCA_002082305.1. Classification (GTDB taxonomy): domain Bacteria; phylum SAR324; class SAR324; order SAR324; family NAC60-12; genus Arctic96AD-7. The sequence goes on along the minus strand of LSNO01000063.1, from coordinate 28,033 downwards.
AACCGCTAATGATACGTCCAACTTCTGAGACAGTAGTTGGTCACATGTATTCGCAGTGGATTCAAAGTTATCGTGATCTTCCGGTGTTGATCAATCAGTGGTGCAATGTGATGCGCTGGGAAATGCGCACCCGTTTATTTTTGCGTACCTCAGAGTTCCTTTGGCAGGAAGGTCACACAGCTCATGAAACTGCCGATGAAGCCCAGGAAGAAACATTGCGGATGTTGGAAATCTACCGTATTTTTCAGGAAGAATATTTGGCGATTCCTGTGATTACAGGTTTAAAATCTGAAGCCGAAAAATTTCCTGGAGCACTGGCTACGTATTCAATTGAAGCAATGATGCAGGACGGTAAAGCCCTGCAATCCGGAACTTCACATAATTTGGGTCAAAATTTCGCAAAAGCATTTGAGATTGATTATCTTGATCGAAACAATAATCGAAAACATGTTTGGACAACCAGCTGGGGTGTATCAACACGAATGATCGGCGGTTTGATTATGACACATAGTGATGATGACGGTTTAATTATTCCGCCAAAAATTGCTCCCATTCAAGTAGTAATTGTGCCTATCTTTAATAATGATCAGGAACGTGTTCAAACATTTGAGTTTGCAGAAAAAATTTCAAACAGCCTCAATGAGAAAATTGATAAGCTCCAGATAAAAATTGATACTCGTGACAACCTGCGGCCTTCAGACAAGTTTTTTCACTGGATTCAGCAGGGTGTACCGGTGAGGGTTGAAGTTGGTCCGCGCGACGTAAAAAAGCAGTCGGCAATGGTAGTGAGAAGGGATGTAAGAGAAAAAAGTGCAGTACCGCTTGAAAACATTTCTGAACATATTGTAGAGTTGTTGGAAAGGATACAAGACAACTTGTTTCAACGTGCCCTGGACTATAGACAAACCAATACCCGGACTGCTGCAAGTTATGAAGAATTTAAGGAAATTATTGCTGATGAAGGTGGATTCATTTTTGCGCACTGGGACGGTTCAAAGGAAATTGAAGCAAAAATAAAACAGGAAACAAAGGCGACTATCCGTTGTCTCCCACTTGAGGATAGATCTGAGACAGGAAAATGTATGGTAACCGGTAAGCCCTCTGAACAAGAGGCACTGTTTGCAATTGCTTACTGAAGAGCATGCAAAAAACCGAAGAAAATCTTAAACCATTCAAATTTTTGTGAACAAGAATATCATTGTATCAAACGTCAGTGACGAATCTTTTGCGCTTGGAGTCGGCTATGCGCATTCTCAGGAAATTGATATTTCTGATTTGATCGCCCTGAAATCATTTATAAACAATGAGTTTTGCCCAAGATTTTTACAGGATCATGTTACAGAAGAAACTTTGGGACATGGACTAAAGGGCAAATCAGTTTATATCGTGTCAACTCATTCTGCGTATTATTCGCGAAATGAACTGGCAATGAGGAATTATTTAATTGCATCTGCAGCAAAGGAGAACGGAGCAGAGTTTGTTGCTTTGGTTGAACCGGATTTATTTTATTCAGCCCAGGACCGTGGACCAAGAACGCTGGACCATCCGCAAGTTTCCGATTTTGCTTCACGTGAAAAATTTGTAGGACAACCTTGTTCTGCAGAAATGTATGCGCAACTGCTGAAAACATCCGGGGTTGATTCGGTGATGACTGTTCACAACCATAAACCTGATGTGATGCGGAATATATATCAAAAAGTTTATCCAACTGGCAATTCCCACAAAATTCCAGTTTTCCTGAATTTGGACATTTCGCCACTCATTGCCAACTATATTCTCCGTTCTGGACTGGTCCGGCTTTGGAATTATGGAGAACATGTAGGATTTGTTGCACCAGACGAGGGAGCGGTCGATTTTGTTAAACGTGTGAGAGAATTTACGGGCCTTCATAACTCTGTTTTGGTGACTTTCAAAAAAACACGCATGGGTCAACGAGACGTGAAAGTTGATTTAAGCGAAGATGTAGAGTTGCTGAAAGGCAAAGATATTTTTATTCTCGATGATATGGTACGTACAGGTGGAACAATTGCGGCAAATATCAATGCTATTTCAGAGTCAAAAAGTTGCCGACCTGCAAATATCTTTTTCTACAGCACACATTCAACAATCTCTCCGGAAGCTCGTGAAAACCTGAATTCTCCTCACCTGAATCAATTCATAACGAGCAACACAATTCCCAGTGTTCTTAATCGTGACATTCAGGGACGTCTTCGTAAGAAAATTGTGGTCTTGAAAATTGAAAAATGGATTGCCAATGCAATTAGACATTGTCTGGAAGAAGCCAGGTATCCGGATGAAATATATGGAATCAATTCTGTTACTCAATCTGACGACTTTTACGAAGTTGACCTCTCAACAAAAAATCCTCTGCATAACAAGTCCCGAGTTCAACAATACGAGTTGACAATCTGAATATGTCTAAAGACGAAAATACGCTTATCCTTGGAATTGGCGGAGTGGGAATGCACCTCGCTCAACGATTGGTCCATGAAGGTTATCCGGTAACTGTAATCGAATCCGATTCTGAATTACTTGAAGCAGCAGCAGAGTCACTGGACGCCCGTTTGATATGTGGGAATGCCATGCAGCTTTCAAGTTGGCGTGAGGCTCATGCACAGGATATGGGTCTAATGATTGCTGCCACAAATGATGATTCCACTAATATGTTGTCTTCCTTAATTGCTGACAGATTTGGCATTGAGCGAAAAATTGTCCGGACGCGTTCTATTGATTTAATGGATGGAAGTATTTTATCTCCGGAAGACCTGAAGATTGATTTAATCGTACATCCGGAAGAATTGGTAGCACAGGAGATTTTTCGACTGGTGCAGCGAGCATCATGCAATGACCTAACTCCTGTTGGTGACGGAAATATGCGTGTGCTTGCCATGCGAATAAATGAAGATTCCCCTTTGCTGTTTAAAACACCAAAAGAACTTTCAGCAACACATTCAGAATACAATTTCAGGGTGATGGCGATTGCCCGCGGAATTTCAACTATTATTCCTCAGGCTGATGAACAGATTAGACCACTGGATCAGGTTTTCATTATGGCACGTACGGAGGATATGATGCCGCTGATGGATATGATGAAAATTGAACATAAAAATATTGAACATATGATGATTCTCGGAGGCGGCCTGGTAGGAAGTAGAGTAGCACAACTGCTGGAAAAAGAAGTGGAGATAAAGCTCATCGAAAATAACCAGAATCGTGCGGACGAACTTGCATCTGACTTGAAAAATACAGAGGTTATTCATGGTGATGGCACAGACGCAAATTTACTTGTTATGTCAGGACTTGATTCTACCGAATCTTTCATCGCGACAACTGGAGATAATGAAACAAATATAATCAGCTGTCTTTTGGCCAAACATTTGATGAATCGAAATAATCGTGATCTTCAGGCTGGTCACGGTAAGACAATTGCGTTGGTTAACAAGGAGGACTACCTTGTTTTAGCATCTACAATTGGATTGGATATAGCTCTCAACGCAAAAATTTCTGCGGCCAACGAAATCCTCAAATTTATCCGCAGAAATGAACTCTTGTCAGTGGCCCATCTGCATGGAGTAGATGCGGAAGTTGTTGAACTGAAAGCAGGACCCGGCTCGGAAATTGCACGTAAGCCTTTGAAAAAATTGGCGAGTTACTTTCGTCAGCATAGTATTTTGATTGGAGGTGTTGAGCAGGATGGAGTTTGGAAAGTCGCTGTGGGTTCAACTCAAGTACAACCTCACAACCGTGTAGTTGCCGTTTGTTCCTCACATCAACTAAAAAAAGTAAGACAGTTATTTAATTGAAATAATTAGTTTTAATACCCCCTCAAACTTTTTAATAATTATTTTCATATAATCCTACCAATATACAATGAATGGGTATATACTATTTCAATGGAATTGCTGTTAAGATGTTTAACAGGGCTGTTTATCCTTATTTCAGTTGGATGTAGCCAAGAGCGAAGGTATGTGTATCCCATGGATCAACGTCTTGAGTTACAAAGGATATGTCGAGCTGTAAGTTCCAGAAATACAAATCGTTTCATGGTTTTATTGGGTAAAATTTACCCCCTGAATAATGACGGGCGCACAGCAGCACTTGAAGAAATAAGTACAAGTTTGGAAGATGCTGGATATTTTTGCGGAACTTATCGCTTTAGAAATGCACCTTGTTCAGTTGGAAAAAACACACTGATTGATCAAACAACGTGTTCTTATTCAAGGTAAATAATTGAAAATATTAGCTTATATTAACAACTTATTTTATACGATAAAATGTTATAGAGAAATAAAGAAAATATTCACTTCTATGAAAATCATTAAAACCTTGTCTGAATGCAGTTTTAACATGGACAGTAAATTGCACCCAAAGGTAGTTTCATTATTTTCATTCATAATTTCTGCAATTAGTACGAAAATTTAAAGACGAGGAGCATGGATGCCGTCGAACTCTAAAAACAATAACTTGACCGTAGGACTTGATATTGGAACCACAAAAATATGTGCAATTGCAGTTGAAGGTGATGACATTGAAGCATTGAATGTTGTTGGAGTCGGTACAGCAAAATCAGACGGGTTACGTAAGGGTGTCGTCGTCAATATTGAAAAGACAGTCAAGGCAATCAAAAAGGCAGTAGAAGAATGTGAATTAATGTGTGGAGCCCAGATTCGTTCCGTCTTTGCTGGCATTGCAGGACATCATATCAGGGGACAAAACAGCAGAGGTATGGTCACTGTTTATCATAACCGTATTGTTACTGATGAAGACATACGTCGTGTCATTGACGCAGCCCAAGTATTGATTCCCAATGATAGAGAAGTGCTGCACATACTCCCCCAGGAATTCATTGTTGATGACCAGGATGGCGTTCAAAACCCTCTTGGCATGGCTGCAGCACGTTTAGAGGTAAATGTTCACATTGTTACTGGTTCAGTCACCTCTGCACAAAATATTATTAAATGCTGCAATCAGTCCGGACTGGATGTAGAGGACATTGTACTGGAACCTTTGTCCTCAAGTCAGGCAGTCCTCAGTCCTGATGAACAGGAGGTCGGAGTGGTACTGGTTGATATTGGCGGAGGTACAACAGACGTCACTATTTATTCAGAAGGCAGCATTGTCCACACGGCTGTTTTGGCATTGGGCGGCAATCATTTGACACACGATATTGCCATCGGTTTAGGTGCACCTTTACATGAAGCAGAGGAAATTAAACATAATTTTGGTGTGGCGATGTCCTCCATGGTGAAAGAAGACGAAATGATTGATGTCCCCAGCGTAGGCGGGAGAAATAACCGCACCATGAAAAAACGAGTGTTGGCAAGTATCATCGAAGATCGTTTTAGGGAAATATTTGAATTGATTACACATGAAATTGAGAAGACCCACTTTCATACATTGATGGCATCAGGTGTAGTTATTACGGGTGGAACCTGTATTATGCCGGGTGCAGACCGACTGGCTTCTCAAGTTTTGAATTTGCCGGTACGGGTGGGATATCCGGAAAATATTGCTGGTTTACGTGAAATGATTTATTCACCGAAATATGCAACCAGTGTAGGACTTGTACGTTACGGAATAACAAGCAATCAAGGAAAATTGAATTTTGTAGGTGATGACACAAATTTATTTCATAAAGTATCCAGACGTATGAAAGATTGGATGCAAGATTTTTTTTAGTTTTTTGACAGGTCAATATCAAACATGATTTCTATATAACAACCAAAGGGAGCAAACATGCTAAATTTTTCTGATATCCAACCCGTCCGTGACGATTTACCGAAAATAAAAGTTGTCGGTGTAGGCGGCGGGGGCGGCAATGCCGTCAATCGCATGATACAATCGGGTGTTCAAGGGGTAGATTTTGTTGTAGCAAATACAGATTTACAAGATTTACGTAAATCACTTGCTCCTCAGAAATTGCAGATTGGCAGCAATTGTTCCCGAGGTTTAGGGGCAGGTGCTAAACCGGAAATTGGCCGTAATGCTGCGTTGGAAAGTATTGATCAAATAAGAGATTCCCTTCAAGGTGCAGATATGGTTTTCCTGGCCGCAGGCATGGGCGGTGGAACTGGAACTGGAGGAACACCAATAGTTGCTCAGGTAGCTCAGGAAATGAAAGCCCTTACTGTTGGTGTTGTGACATTGCCGTTTAATTTTGAAGCAAAACGACGTCGAAAAGTCGCAAATGGAGGTGTAACTGAATTGAGAGATCATGTTGACACGCTTATAGTTGTACCAAACGAAAATTTATTTAGTATCATCAATAGGCGAACCCCGATGACCGAGGCCTTTGGATTTGCGGACGATGTGCTTCGTCAAGGAGTTCAAGGTATATCTGATTTAATAACAAGAGATGGATTGGTCAATTTGGATTTTGCAGATGTCCGGTCTGTTATGGCAAACAAAGGGAAGGCAGTTATGGGGACCGGACTTGCCTCAGGGGAAAATAGAGCGAGACATGCAGCAGAACAGGCTCTGCATAGCCCTTTGCTGAATGACAACACAATTGACGGCGCACGCGGAATATTGATTAATGTTGTAGGAGGACTGATGATGGGGATGCAGGAGGTTGAGGAAGCATCTACATTCATAAAGGAACAAGGACACAAAGATGCTGAAATAATTTGGGGTGCTGCAATAAATCCGGATTTTGAAGATCAAATGATGATTACAGTCATTGCAACGGGTTTTGATGAGCAGGAAGCAACAGAAAAAATTTCCGTCCCAGGTCTTCCTGCAATGCCTTTTGATGCACTTGTTGTGACAAATAAACATTCCCAAATAAACACGGAAACAGATGAGAAAGAGTTCAATTCTGAAGTTGAACTTAATCTGGAAAAAAATGATTCCATTGAACCATACAGTGATGACGATTACTTTGAAGAAACTGAATCAATTACTGCAGATGATAAAGCTTTTGTTGAAGGTGATCCTGAGGACAGCTCTTTTTCAGCAACTGCTCAATCTGAAGACTCAAATGAAGAGTCAGTAGTCGATGATCAGGAAGAACTTTCAAGTCACCAGATATCTATACATTCATCAGAAACAGAAAGTGAAGAAATTATCACAACTGAAGAAATTACATTAACAGATGAATCATCACATCTTTCAAGTGACAGCGAAGAAGAACAGTTGGAAGAACCGGAGTCATTGATGAACGAAACTTCTACAGTTGAATCTGTTAATTTTTCTGATTCAAATCTGGAAGTTGAGTCAGGCACATTTGAAGATTTAGCAATAGATCATTCTTCTACAGACATTGATGCAGAAAACTATTCCATCCATGGTTTTTCAGGAGTGTCAACAAAACTGAATGATAATGAATCAAATGAGACACACTCTTTTTCAGTTTCTAATGTCACTTCAGAAAATGAAAATGATACTGAAACCAACCCCGTTGAGACAAGCCCGCTGATACCTGAGTGGGCAAATCAAACGGAAAATCCCGCATTTTATCAAAATTTAGACATTCCTACTTTTCTGAGAAGAAGATGGTCAAATCGACCACGCCAATAAAATAACTTGTAGTTCTATTTGTTTCACATTATTCTAGCACCTGAGGCTGAAAACTGAGCGGTTAGCAGATTATATAGATATTTTTGAAACAACACAAGTACCAACCGTGAGTAATTACCTGTCGGCTTCAGACATATTTTTCCAAGTTTTTTTAGAGAAGAGTTGCTAATTTATTTTGATTGAATTAGTGGTTCTAAAATTAATTTTTCATTTAGTATTTTACTTATGAAATCAACTCGCAGCTTACATAATGCAGTGTTAGGTCTTCTAGGAGGTCTTGCAAGCTGGACGTTAATGCAAAGCGGGTTTCATGCGTTTGATGCTCTTTCCGTTACAGGACTATCAGGATTAAATATTATTTGGCTCAATAAGTTTATTTTTGAAGGGGCTTTAGTCGGTCTCGGACTGGGCATGGTTCTACAGGCAAGGGTTTCACTTTGGTACCATTATGAATTGGTACATATTTTGTCCAAAATGTTTATCGGTGCTTTCATTGGAGCGATTCTGGGACTAATTTGTTTCAGTATCGGCGAATTATTGCAAGTTTGGCTGGTTTTGCCAGCATTAAGCCGTATAGCAAGTTGGACACTTTTAGGATTATTATTAGTTGGAACCACTGAGTTGTTCCATTCCCGTTCTGGTTTTTTAAGGCCACGAATCATTAGTGGAGGAATTGGGGGAGCAATCGGAGGTGGAATTTTTGAATTATTGCTGCTGTATCAGATGACTGGTCCGGATCACCTTTTAGGATTGATTCTGGTTGGTTTCAGCATCTCATTATTTGTTGGAATTATTGAAAATCGTGCCACTTCTTTTGCTATTCGAGTTGTGTCGGGCAAACAAGAAGGACAAATATTTCTACTTGATCAAAATAGATTCACTTTAGGATATGGTTCACAAAATGACTTCATTTTGAAAGGTTATGCAGAAGTTTGTGACCTTCATGCAAACATTCTTAAAAAAGGCAAAGAAGTCATTATTGAGAATGCAGACGAAGGAGGTGAAGTCCTGGTGAATTATCGTCTGGTCGATCAACAATCCATGAAAAAAGGAGATGTCATCAAAATTGGTACAGCGCTGCTGCAGTACTATGAAATCTGATGATCTCACAAATAGATCGATGTCTTCGTGCCTGCGTGCATAGCGCTGGACTTTTAATTATTGGAATCCTCACATCAACATCTTTGCCGGCGGCGGAACAGGTCGTTGAACAAAATGTGCTGATTCGGGAAGGCTTTCACTCTGCGTTTTTGGAATATTTCTTTCCGCAGACTTTTTTCCTTAAAATTAATGAAACCCCCAGTCTGACTCTTATAGAGTCGCTTCTGATATTTGCAGGAGTACTTTTGGCGATGTTTGGATTATGGTTCCTGCAAAAACCGAAAGCTGGAACACAATCCGGCGTGGGTTTTCAACTTCTCAATCTTGGTGAACGAAAACCATTCATTCCTCTGAAATCAGAAATACAAACACTGGAGTTTCTTACTCAGATTCAAACAAGCAAAAAATATCGTTTGTCTGCAAATTTAACCCGGGTGACTCTAACTCCACATCAAAACACTTTTGTACTTGAAGACAAGAACTACAAGAATGCACTACTGATCAATCGAAGACGTTCTCACCGAACAGTTCTGTGTGATAACGATGTTTTGGATGTTGGTGAAATGATTTTACTTTTCCGAAACCATGTAGTTCCTGCAGGTACGATTCACCGTCCAGCAAGTAAAGATTTACAACTTCCAATTGTTGGAATTATTCCCAAAGGACCCGTTCATAAAATGACACCAATTTTAACAGTTTCAGGAAGTACACAGAAAATTCCTTTAGTACGTAACCTGATTACTATAGGATCATCAAATAGTAATGATATTATAGTTGAAGGTGATGAAGTGGCCTTGAGGCACGCAAAAATATATAAGGTTGGAGCATCCTGGAAGATTCAAAACCTGCTCATTCAGGAAACTACTACAGTTAACGGACGTCGAATAGATCAACGTTTTCTGCAGGACGGCGATGAAGTTACTGTTGGGGACATTATGTTTAAGTTTAAGTCCGGTAAAGCACAAATAAAGCAAACTCTTAAATCAAAAACAGAGACTGCCAAAAAGATTTGAAATACTTAATTTGCTGTCAAAACATAATGAAAAGACTGGTAGCTTCCTGCAACGCCTTTTAGGAAACCCACTTCATCAGAAATGCGCAGATAGAAAGCCTCTTGTCCAACTGGAATTTTGTACTGAAATGTAAATTGTTTCCGCCTTCGTAGTAGATATGATTTTTTACGATTTCGGTTTTGGTCAAATATCGTAAGTTCCGGATTTAAATGAGTAGTACCAAGACGGAACCAAGCTAAGTTTATGAGTTTATTTTCTTCATTTACGTTCATGTTTTTGGGAACTTCTATCCTGAACAATGTACTGTCTCCACGATGCCGAATATGATCATAAACGGCTTTTGCAAAGGGCAGTTTGAATGTTTGCTTGAATGTGCGTAAGGGTACTTGATATTCCGGTTCAGGAATATAGTTTTCTTCTGAGTCAATTTCAGAAAATACGTCATCCGTTAAAGTTGTTTCAAATAGTTCCAGGGGCATAGGAACTTCATTCCATTCCACCTGCACAACCAAATCATTATCTTCCCAATTGACTGAGGTAATCCGAAAAGGTGCATTCTTAGGTGAACGGAACTCTTGTATAATCTGCTTCAGTGGCCCTAAAAAAAGAGCTTTGTAAGAAACAAAATTACTGGAAATAGTATCCAGGCTGAGTTTTTTCCAGCGGGGGTTATTCCGAAATAAAGTTTTAATTAATTGCTGCTCTTCTATTGGTCCCGGTAATCCTTTGAATTTTAGTTTTACTTGAGCTCCGCTTACCTGATTCACAGTTACAATGTGCTGCATAACAGGCGTCCATTGGAGTAACAATTGATCAAGAATTTCGGGAATAATTACATTTGTGTTCCAGGTTTTATAGGAAATTTCTGCAGTTGCCATGGTTGTACTTATTGATGATTCCGAAAAATCCCGCTTTTGTGACCAGAAAATAAGTTGTGCTATGAGCTTTCCTTGAGGTGATTTTTCAGGTTGCGGGCTCAGCCTAAGTTTTAGTTCAAGTAATGCTACATTAGTCCCGTTTCTTTTCTCAGAAGATTTTAGTGGCAACAATGCTAGTCGAGCCGGTAGACCTGCTTCAATCGGTAACTTGCGGCCTTTTGTTAGGATTACTCTGGTTCGAATTCGATAAGGTCTCAGCCGAATTTGCAGTTGTTCTAAAAACAGATTCAAAACTCTTGTTTGACGTAATGCGTGATCCGCATCATAGATTAGATAAACATCCATGAATGGAATTCGTTCTTGTTCTGTAACTAATCCTAATTTGCGGAATGCTGCCAGTAAACGTGAATGAAAAATTCGTGTTTCAATATTTAATGTAAATTCAGTCAGGTCTGCAGTGTTGCCCTCACTGATTACACGAATAGATTCAATATAAAAATCGGGATGTTCAAAAAACTGTTGAATCAAAAGTGGCTTTAAATAAATCATACTTTCAAAATCAAGAAACCTTGCAACTGCCTGCAGAACAACATTTCCTTTTGCAGTTTTCAGTGCCTCAGCTTTTGCTCGTACCAGATTGTCCTGCTTAATTTCAATAGTTGATTCTGCCTGTTCAACAAGTAAACTCTGCCCCATCAAAGGAGCAGAAAGAAGTCCCAGGAACAGGAATGCTGTAGAAATTATTCGAAAAATTGACAATCTGTATTTATTCATTTAATCATGTTCATTGATCGCTGAGAAATTCTGCCTGAATTTCAACAAGACGTTCCTGTAAAAGCGCAGAATTTTTACCATGTAAATTAAAGTAGTATTTAATTTTTGGCTCAGTACCGGAAGGTCGAGCAGTAATTCTGGTATTGTCGGACAATTCCAGTGAAATCACATTTGACTTAGGTAATCCCGGCCCTTGCAAATTCTTAGTTGCATCTGCACAAATTATAGTATTTTCTAAATAATCAGTTATTTTTACTACAGTTTGACCTGCCACAGATTTCGGAGGAGAGTTGCGTAACTTACGCATAATCTGCTGTATTTTTTCCAAACCTTCTGTGCCGGTATAAGTTTGCGTCCTCAGAGTGTCGAGATGGGGCCCATATTGTTGATGAATTTGATTCAGCCTGTCGATTGCAGTCAAGTTACTTTTCTTCAGTGTAGCCACCATTTCAGCAAAAGCCATGGAGGCCCAAATTCCATCTTTATCTCCCGAATGGCTTCCCATCAAATAGCCGTGACTTTCTTCCATGCCAAAAACAAACTTTCCATCAACCTCTTCTTCATAACGCAAGGCAGCTTGTCTAATCCATTTAAATCCTGTTAACACTTCAACGAGATCCAATCCATTTTCCCGGGCCATTTTTGAGACAAGAGGAGAGGTCACTACAGTTGTAATGATTACTCCTTTTTTCGGAAAGCGATTTTGTTGGTGCAATGCAGAAATGATTGAGTCTAGAATCAATATCCCAATTTGGTTGCCCGTCAACCAATGCCACTGCTTCTCTTTGTCACGGACCATAACGCCCAGACGATCCGCATCAGGATCATTGGCTAAGATAAGGTCATCATCATCGGTTGCTTGTTCCACTGCCATTTTAAAGGCATCCCTGTCTTCAGGATTGGGTGATCCAACTGTGCTGAAATCTCCATCCGGAACCATTTGTTCTTTGACGACTTTTACATTTTCAAAGCCTTGCTGTTGTAACAATTCTGGAACCAAACGACCGCCGGTACCGTGAAGCGGAGTAAAAATCACACCTAAATCCTTATTATTTTCACGCAGCCCCAAACTTAATTTTCTAACGGTCTTCAGATAATATTCGTCTGCTTCATTATCAATCCACTCTACTATTTCAGTCTGAAGTGCATTTTCAAAAGATATCGTTGGAATTTTGTCAATACGGTTGATGTTCCGGACTTCTTCTATAATCTGACTGTCTTCCGGAGGAACAATCAAACCTCCATTTTCCCAATAAACCTTGTAACCGTTGTATTCCGGTGGATTATGACTGGCAGTGATAATAATTCCGGCTATTGCTTTACGCCTGAGAATCTCACAGGAAACGAGGGGGGTAGGTGCAATTGAACGGAACAAATAAACAGGTATGCCGTGTGCTGCTAAAACTTCGCTGGTTACTTTTGCAAACTCAAACGAGAAGTGACGTGAATCGTAACCAACGACCACACCTTTTGCACCGGACTCATTTTTCTTATTTTTTATAATACGTGCGACTCCTTCTGTTGCCATTTGCACAGTATAGCGGTTGATTCGATTTGTACCAACACCCATTATACCTCTTAGACCGCCTGTACCAAATTCGAGCAAACTGCCGAAACATTCTTCACGTGCATTTTTGTTTTCAGCAGCCAGAAGGTTTTTAGCCTCTGCTTGTGTCTCAGCATCAAAGCAAGGGTTTTCGGCCCAGAATTGTACTTTTTCAATTATGTTCATTGTTGATCTGGATATCAGTGAAATTGTTTTTGCTTAACTACTCTGTTTCAATTCTTTTAATATTTTTTCATTGTCAGAACGAATTACAGTTTCTTTTCTTGTAACAGGATGTGGGAATCGGATTTCTACTGCATGCAGTAATTGTCTATGGAGCGGAAAATTTTGTGAAAGCAAATAATCGTCACCTTCATTAAGCCAGCGTATGAAGCCATCATTTGGAAGTCCATAAAGCTTATCGCCCACAACAGAACAGCCCATGTGTGCAGCATGAACTCTGATTTGATGAGTCCGACCACTGAAGGGACGCACTTCAACAAGTGAATAATCACCCATTTTCCCAATTTCCCTGAAATAGGTATGGGAAGGTTTTCCTAGAGAATTTACGCTCTGTTTAATGCGGATGTTGCTGTTTAGGTCCTGACCAATCGGCAGCGAAATGAAAATCTCCGGAACTGTTGTCTTTGAAATTTGGGGAAGGTGTCTGCTGAGGATTGCAGAATATATTTTGTGAATCCGGTTTTTTCGAAAATGAGCAGCCATTGATTGGGCAACTTCGTGTCTTTTAGCAAAAATAATTACCCCGCTGGTTTCACGGTCAAGTCGATGCAGAGTGTAAAGTTTTTTCAGGCCAAACTGAGACTTGATCAAACTGACCAGTGTATTTTTGTAATACTTACCTGAAGGACTTGTCGGCAAATTTCCCGATTTGCAGACTGCAATTAATGCATCATCTTCGAAAATAATTTCAAAGTCCAGATCAACGTCCGGTTCAAGGAAATCTGGACGTAAATAAACAATTTTTTGATTGTTTCGCAGCTTAAAATTTGTGCGCCCCAATTTGCCGTCGACCCAAATGCGTCGATCATTGATATTCTCACGCCACTCCTGATCATCCAAATAGCGAAAACGCCGGAGTAAAAATTCCAACAGCGTTTCCTCCCGTCCTTCCACACGCATATAATGGAAAGTCAGTTCAGTGTGCTCGGATGTCATCCGGATTGACATATCAGGCTAAGAAAGGCTATAAAATGTTGAATCGTTATTCACTGAGCAAAAGTTCCTTTCCTTCCCAGGAACTTATTTCATAAAACCTGCCATTCACTTGCTGGTTATAGATTTCCATTTCATCACGAAGTTTTGAATCTTCTGCTTCAGAAGCGCCTGATGCTACCAGTGAAATACCCATCCGCATGCTCAAAATATAATTTTCATTTGATGCTATATTATTCCTTAGGTTCAATGTATAAACTCTGCTGTCAAATAACGACACAAACAATGTTGTTTCTATTAAATCTGTACCTTCTGCTTGCTGGGAAACAGAATCATTTATGTATAATTTGGAAAAAGAAAGCTTCCCCAGCCTGTTGAGGAGAGTTGTTATTTTATCTGAGTCCGGTACATCTGATTTTTCAGAGGAGGATTTCCAGTCTGTTTCAGCACTGTCACGGTTAATGGAAAATGAACCTCCTTCTTCGTTCTTAAGCACAAGGCTTTGGACTTGATTTGACTCTAATGCAAGTAAATCCTTTTTCAGCCAATCATTTGCTTCTGAATCTATGGACAAGCCTTCCGGAATTAAAAAAACTTTATTAGAACCTTTGTGCCTTACATACTGCCCTGGACCACTAGTACGATTCATTCCAAGAAGAAAGCTTAATATTGAAGTTCCGTCTCCCCGCAAAAGGATTACAGAAATTCCATGTCGATCTTCGCTCCAATCTTCCTTGTTTTCCGGAGGAGTTAATAATTGAAAACGTTCGTGATGATCCGGATTATTTGTTACCAGATCTCCAAGACGTATTTGAGATAGATTGAGCAGCAAATCCTGAATGGAAATTGGATCTGCCTCATAATTCAAAGACTGCTCTTTCCAACCTCCGCCTTTTAACTGCATTAAGTTTACGGAAGAGCCCTGTGACTCGATTTTAATCTGGTTCAGGGCTTTGGTGTCAAGTTGTTCTGGAAAGAGTCTATTGTCTTTTGATATTTGTGGTTTTGTAAAGTAGTTGTCATCTTGATAATAGATTAATCCACCTCCAATGATGAACAAACTAAAAGTGGTGAATAATAGAGGTTTAAACATAATTAAAGCAATTCAGATTATAATTTCAAAAAATAAATTTATATCCCCATTATCTATTATTTTACAACAGGCTTCAAGACTAGAGGTGTCTTTTTAATCTTTCTTAATCCTATTTTTGGAATTGGGATTACTTTTTTTCAAATCATATAAACTTGAGATTTTTCAAGAAGTTTCGTAAATTTAATGTTTTATTTACTTTGATCACAATGAAGTTTTTAAGTGAATATTTAACTCAGGAAGCACATAAATTTTTCAAACAAACATAAGAGATATGAAAGACAATCAGTTTGGTTGCCGGATAAATTTTGAAAGTAGCGAAGGCAAAACTGCTCTGTACAGTTTAGAAAAGTTGCAAAAAGATGGAATTGGTACGATAGACAGACTCCCATTTTCCATACGGATATTGTTGGAACAGGCACTCCGTAACGTTGATGATTTTCAGGTTTGTGCTGAAGACGTGACAGCGCTTGCCAATTGGAATGCTGCAGAAAAATCCAATCAGGAAATTCCTTATAAACCCACCCGGGTGATTTTACAGGATTTTACAGGAGTACCTGCAGTTGTTGATTTGGCTGCACTGCGTTCAGCGATGGTTGCAATGAATGGCGATCCGAGTGTAATTAATCCACGTATACCAGTGGATTTGGTGATTGACCATTCAATACAAGTTGATGCTTTTGGAAGTTCGGGAGCACTCAAAAAAAATATGGAAATTGAGTTCGTACGAAACCGTGAACGCTACGAGTTTCTGAAATGGGGAAAGCAGGCTTTCGACAATTTTAATGTCTATCCTCCAGGTATCGGAATTGTGCATCAAGTGAACCTTGAAACGGTGGCAACTGTTGTTCAATCCCGGGATGGTGTTTGTTTTCCAGACACATTGGTGGGCACAGATTCACATACCACAATGATCAATGGTCTTGGAGTAATGGGCTGGGGAGTAGGTGGAATTGAGGCAGAATCGGTGATGTTAGGTCAACCAATCAACATGCTCATTCCGGAAGTGATTGGTTTTCGTCTTCTTGGAGAACTGCAACAGAGAGCAACGGCGACTGATTTGGTTTTACGGGTAGTTGAAATGCTGCGGGAAAAAGGTGTAGTGGAAAAATTTGTTGAATTTTTTGGACCTGGTTTGAATAATTTGAAATTAGCCGACCGTGCAACTCTGGCAAATATGGCTCCGGAGTATGGTGCTACCATGGGTTTTTTCCCAGTAGATGATGAAACTTTAAGATACTTGCGTGATACCGGACGACCGGACTTGCTGGTTCAACTCGTAGAACGCTATTGCAAAGAACAAGGTCTCTTCCGGACGAGTGATACTCCAGTTCCGGAATTTTCGGATACTTTGGAGCTGGATCTTTCCACTGTTGAACCTGCGCTTGCAGGTCCTAAACGTCCACAGGATCGTGTCAATCTTACGCAAATGCAGCAAAACTGGCAAAAAACTTTGCGTGTATCCAGGAAAGAGCGTGGATTTGAATTGAGTGATGAGCAAATAGAAACCTCGGTTCAGATGCAGGGTATTCCTTCCGGAGAACTAAAACATGGTTCGGTGGTCATTGCGGCAATTACGTCCTGTACAAACACGAGCAATCCTTCCGTTATGCTTGCAGCAGGACTGCTTGCAAAAAAAGCAGTTGAAAAAGGCTTGAATCGCCAACCTTGGGTTAAAACATCTCTTGGGCCGGGTTCACGTGTGGTGACAGATTATCTGGAAGCAGCCGGATTGAATGAACCGCTTGATGCACTTGGTTTTCATACAGTTGGCTATGGCTGTACTACCTGTATTGGTAACTCAGGTCCTCTTCCGGAAAGTATTGTTACAGCAATAAATCAAGGCGATTTGGTAGTTGCCTCAGTTTTGTCTGGAAATCGAAATTTTGAAGGACGGATAAGTCAGCATATCAAGGCTAATTATTTGGCCAGTCCTCCGCTGGTTGTAGCTTATGCCATTGCTGGAACGGTGAATCATGATTTAATAAATGAGCCTCTTGGCAACGGAAAAGATGGTCAGCCGGTTTTTCTAAAAGACATTTGGCCCGCTCAGGAAGAAATAGATGAAGTAGAAAAACTGATTACCAGCGAAATGTATGAGAAAGAATACAAAGGGGCAGGTGAAAGCTCTCCCCTGTGGAATGCTATTGAAGCGCGAACAGGTGAAGTTTATGAATGGGATGATTCATCGACCTATATCCAAAATCCACCATTTTTTCAAAAAATGGGTCTTGATGTTAATGCTTTGCAGGATATTACTGGTGCAAGAGTTTTAGCAAAATTAGGAGATTCGATTACAACAGATCATATTTCCCCTGCCGGAGCTTTTTCCTCGGAAACTCCAGCAGGGAAATATTTACTGGAACTTGGAACGGAAATCAAAGATTTCAATTCTTATGGATCCCGTCGCGGGAATGACCGTGTCATGACGCGGGGAACTTTTGGGAATGTCCGTTTGCGAAATGAGTTGGTTCCCGGAACAGAGGGTGGTTTTACCAAACTAATCCCTTCCGGAGAACTTACAACAATTTACGAAGCAGCACAAAAATATAAAGATAGTGGAACTCCGCTAGTTGTTTTAGCAGGTGCCGAATATGGAACTGGCTCCTCGCGTGATTGGGCTGCAAAAGGTACATTGCTGCTTGGTGTTAAGGCTGTAGTTGCAACGAGTTTTGAGCGTATTCACCGCTCCAACCTGGTGGGGATGGGTGTCTTGCCTCTTCAATTCAAGAACGGTGAAACTCATAAGTCACTTGGCTTGAGCGGAGAGGAAGAGTATGCGGTGTTGGGTTTAACTGATAATTTGAAGGCGGGCCAGGATGTAATCTTACGTGCAGATGATCGCGAAATTACAGTCAATTGTCGTTTAGATACGCTGGTTGAATTAGAATTTTACAAAAACGGTGGAATTTTACACACAGTTCTGAGAAATTTCATGCGAGAAAGTCTTAGGGAATAGTGTTGAAAGATTAACTAATTATTAGTGTCGAAATGCAGGATGTACTTTTACTAAATCAAGACGGGAACCCGTTGACACTGTGGCCTTTGAGTACACTCTCCTGGCAACAGGCTATCAAGGCTCTTTACCTAGATAAGGTGACTGTTCTTCGTTCTTATGATGATTGGATATGTCACTCCCAGCATTTGGCCTTACCCGTGCCAAGTGTGGTTATGATGTCACGTTATCATCAACAGCAAGGTACGGTCAATTTCACTCGCCGCAACATTTTCCTGCGGGACCGGTTTCATTGCCAATATTGTCTACATCAATTTTCAGCAGATCATCTTACTATTGATCACGTAATTCCAAAAAGCCGAGGCGGAGGAATGCGTTGGAAAAATGTGGTAACAGCCTGCCACAAATGCAATTTAAGTAAAGGCGCAAATATTGTGCAACCATCACAGCCCCCGTTTGAACCAAATTATTGGCAAATGGTCAAAATCGCTAAAACTCTCCATATCAAAATTCCTCATTCCAGTTGGCAGGAATATTTGCAGTGGCCAATTCATCTGGTGAAGATTGATCAGGCAAAGGCTGCTTAACCGTTCTTTCGTTCAAATTCTTTCATGAACTGAGCCAGTTCATCAACTCCTTCAAGAGGCATTGCATTATAAATGGATGCTCTTACTCCACCAACTGAAGCATGACCTTTAAGGGCAAACAAACCTTCTTTGTCAGTTTCAGTTAAAAATTTCTGGAGTAGTTTTTCTTGCGGCAAATGAAATGTTACGTTAGTTATTGAGCGGTGTTTTGGATGTGCTACAGAACTGTATAATTCTGAATTATCCAGGATCTCATACAGCAAACTGGATTTTTTTTCAGCCAGTTTTTCCATTTCCGGAACCCCTCCTTGTTCTTTTACCCATTCCAAAACCAAACGCATTACGTAAACTGCAAATACATTGATGGTATTTGGTATGGAGTTGTGTTCATCAAAAAGAGCATAATCAAGCAGTTTTGGTGTTTCAGGCAGTGCATGACCGAGTAGATCTTCACGGACCACCACTAAACCTGTTCCGGAAGTTCCAAGATTTTTTTGTAAACCCGCATAAACTATTCCAAATTGTGAATAATCCATTTCCCTGGATAAAATATCCGAAGTTGCATCGGCCACGAGTGGTACATTCCCTGTGTCAGGAAATTGGTGCCAGCGAGTTCCGTAGAGTGTGTTGTTTGTCGTCAGGTGCGCGTAGCTGGAATCCTGGTCCAGTGAACTGGTGTCATATTGCGGAATTTGCCGATACTCAAACTCTTTACCATCCATCAGTATCTCGGTATTCCCATATTTCCTGGCCTCATTTTCTGCAAGTGTACCCCACCTTCCAGTGATAAAATACGACCCTTTGTGAGACTTCATTGACATCAAATTTAATGGAACTGCAGAAAATTGCATTTGAGCACCACCATGCATGAAAAGCACTTTGTAATTATTTGGCAGACCAGTTAACTCACGAAAAAGAGATTTGGTAGTTTCTATAATGTCTTTAAAAA
This sequence comes from SAR324 cluster bacterium SAR324-CTD7B, assembly GCA_002082305.1. Classification (GTDB taxonomy): domain Bacteria; phylum SAR324; class SAR324; order SAR324; family NAC60-12; genus Arctic96AD-7. The sequence goes on along the minus strand of LSNO01000063.1, from coordinate 8,445 downwards.
CTGGAAGTCTGTGGCTGATTTCAACAATTGAGGCTCCAAGTCCATGAAAGTCCAAGAATTCTTTTTGAACTGTCTCGATTACAGGAATCGGCAGCGTAGCCGGTCCTGCACTAAAATTATAAACGCGGTTAGTCATTTAATGTCCTGGTTAATTTGTTTTTATAAACAGTTATTAAGGTTCTCTGAAAAAGTATTGTTAAAGCAGTCGCGGACTTGATCTGTGCTACGGATTTCAGACTAGGTTGGGGTCTGGATATTAGATAATGATCCGGAATCTCCGGTATTAACTTTTTTTCACCTGAAATGACAATGGAAAATATAAGAAAGGGGTATAAAGTAAAAAATGCTTTCAATATATTTAAGATCGTGGGCGTAAAAACAGTTCAACAGTAACTGACAGAGCACGGTCATTTCGGATGTAGCTGATAGTAATCTTATCTCCGGAGTTACGTGTTTCGATTTGCTGAGCTAAATCTTCCATAGTGGTTACGGGAATTTCGTTAATATGAGTGATAATGTCACCACCCCAGGGTACTTGGTAACGTCCAACTTTTACTGTCCTTGAGGCACCTTGTAATCCTGCTTGATCTGCAGATGCTCCCTTGACCACGCGGGCAATCAGAAGACCTTCAGGAACGTCTAGACCGATGCGGCGCAGATAAACTGTTGGAATTGGCTCAATCCCAAGCCACGGTCTTCGTACATAACCGTATTCCAGGAGGTCTGGTAGAATCCGTAATGCAGTATTGCTGGGCACAGCAAAACCTATTCCCACACTTCCTGCAGATCCAATGATTGCCGTGTTAATTCCAATAACTTTCCCCTCTGAATCCAGCAAAGGACCTCCTGAGTTTCCAGGATTGATTGCCGCATCTGTTTGAATTATCCCTTCAATTTTTCGTCCGTTTTTTGCTGCAATGGTACGTCCCAAAGCACTGATAATGCCGGTTGTGAGAGTTTGCCGCAGTCCGAAAGGATTTCCCAGGGCCAACACTTTTTGGCCTACAACAATGTCGTTTGAATGGGAAAATTCCAGTATGTCGTAGCTGTCTGCAGGAGCTTGAATCCGAACAATTGCCAAATCGTTATTCGGATCTGCACCAACCAGTTTTCCCGGCCACTGACTGTTATCAGCAAGTGTCACTACCAGTTTGCTGGCATTTTCAACCACATGATAATTGGTGACAATTATTCCGGATTTGTCAATTATAAATCCGGTCCCGGAACCGGTTTCTGCCGGCATTGCACGGTAGAAAAAATCATAGTTGACAGCAATATTGCTGATGTTTACCACTGCTCTGCTGCTTTTTTCATAAATCCGGATGTTTTCTTTTTCGTCGGCAGAAAAACTGGAAACACCGAAGGCAGGCTCAAAAGAGAATGCAATAACTAAAAATATAAAAAGGTGTTTGTAGTTACTCATGAAAATTTATTCTCACTCCTGATTATTAATAAACAGACCGTCCACCATCAACTGGCAGGATCGTACCGGTAACGAAGTCTGATAGTAGCAAATATTCAACGGCCTGTACAATATCTTCCGCCGAGCCAATCCGTTTGAGCAGACTGTGCTCAACTGAAGAGCTAAAGTTCATTTCCGCATGATCTGGAGGAGTCAACACGGTTCCCGGAGCAATGCCGTTGACCTGTACTTCTGGTGACAAAGCACGTGCCAGTCCTTTGGTTAAAGAAACAAGTCCTGCTTTTGATGTACAATAGGGCAAAAAACTCACCCATGGTCGCTCAGTTGAAGAATCGACCATATTAATGATTTTACCTTCACCGCGTGATTTCATACCCTCAGCTACTGTTTGTGCTAAAAAGAATGGTGCCTTCAGATTCAGCGCTAATAAATGATCCCATTCTTCTTCGGTTGTAGAAAATAATGGTGTTGGAAAAAAATCTGCTGCATTATTGATTAAAACTGAAATGGGGCCGGATTTCTCTTCGGCAGTACGGACTAGTTCTTTAATTGAGGAAACTTCTTTTAAATCTGCTTGCAGAATAAGATGTCTCGACTCTCCACCTGGAAGTCCTTGAACGGTTTGTTTTGCGCCTTTTTCTGAGTGGTGATAGTGTATGACAACACGCATGCCAAGTTGAGCCAATTGTTGGGCAACTGCTTGTCCCAGACGGACACCGGCACCTGTTACGAGTGCTACTTTATCTTGCAATTCCATAAATATATTTTTATTTATTTGTTTGAAAAAACCATGAAACCGGAAATTAAAATCGGCCTGACAATGGGTGATCCCAATGGAATTGGAGCGGAAGTCCTGCTCCGGGCCTTACAATTCATGCATCCTTTTCAGGACTGGGAACCTTTAATTTTTGGCGATCTCAAAATTTTGACTGAAATGAACAAGATCCTGGACGCACCTTTTTCTTTTAAGTCAATTTCAGAAAAACACAGCACTCAGACAAAAAAAGTCATCGATTCTTTTTGTCTTCCGGTAATAGATTTATCGGTACAAAAAGATAGAAAATGGGAACTCGGTACTTCATCTGCGTGGGGTGGAGAGTCAGCATTCCAGTTCGTTCATAACGCCATAGACTGGGCTAATCGTAAAAAAATTGCCGCCATAGTTACGGCTCCGCTTGCTAAAGAGTCACTTCAGGCAGCTGGTCACTCTTTTCCGGGTCACACAGAAATGTTGTCACATTACAGTAACGGTGCACGTTCAGTGATGATGCTGGCCGTGGATGATTTACGTGCCACAATGGTAACCCTTCATGTATCACTTCGTCAAGCTTTGGAATCACTCACACCTGAACTAATCCTGGAAGTAATGGAAATCACAGTATCGGGGCTGAAAAATATGGGAATTACGGATCCGATCCTCGGCATCCCGGGACTCAATCCTCATGCTGGTGAAAACAGATTATTTGGAGACGAAGAAGATATCATTATTCGTCCTGCAATGGAACTTGCCCGTGGAAAAGGAATACGCTGTGAGGGACCGTTTCCTCCGGATACAGTTTTTTTGGAACATCGCAAAGGACGTTTTGATGCAGTAGTAGCCCTGTATCACGATCAGGCTCTCATACCGTTAAAATTATTTGGTTTTGAACGTGCTGTAAACGTAACTCTTGGACTGCCTATTATCCGTACTTCTCCGGATCACGGAACTGCTTTTGAGTTAGCTCCACAGATTGCTGCTAATCCACGTTCGATGATAGAGGCAATCAAGACTGCAGTTAAAATGGCGAATTCATCTCTTTTTACTGCTGACAAGGTAGATTCGTGATGGAGTTAAAAAGACGGACAAACTATTTTCAGTAATGATCCTGCCGCAGGTTATTTAAAAAACTTTTGAAAACACAAAATTGTTCCCAGTCTCAAAACCATTAACAATACATCTTTAAAATCAGCGTGAGGCCGTTTCTACCTGGGCGGTGGTTTCTTCTGAATTTCCTTCCGGAAATGGTAATACATCTTTAAACAAAAGAGTTCGTTGAACAATTTCTTTGAAAATAGGTGCAGCAATAGTTCCACCATAATGTGAAGTTCGCGGTTGTTCAACGACAACGAGTACTGTTACCAAAGGGTCAGAAGCAGGAGCGAATCCTACAAATGAAGCTATGTAGCGTGTTTTGGAATATCGTCCAAGCTGTTGATCATAGATTTGGCTCGTACCTGTTTTTCCTGCAACTTGGTAACCCAAGATTGCAGCTCTTTGAGCAGTACCTCCTTTTTGTGTCACAGAAATTAGATACTTTCTGACCAGTTCCGCAACAGAGCCTTCGACCACAGGACTGCGGACTCCTAAACCAAACTTGTGACTCACTTTACCTTCTACATCTTTTATTTCCTGTAATTTATTTCCCTTTTTATCAACGGCATACTCCACAATGAAAGGTGGTACCCATTCTCCTTCGTTTGCAAAAACATTTGCTGCACTCACCATTTGCAAAGGTGAAACAAGAATAGCTTGTCCAAAAGAAATATTTGCATGATCGATTGTCTGCCATTTTTTTGGAGAAATAACTCTTCCGGTAGCCTCTGCTGCAATGCCGGAGTTTGGACGACGACCAAAACCGAAGCGCATGATGTATTCATGAAAACGTGTCGGTGGCATACTCATACCAATTTTTGCTGCACATATATTTGAAGATTTTTTTAATACCTGCTGAAGTGTCATTACACCATGCGGTGACGAGTCACGGATCAAGTTAATGCCTATCTTGTATTCACCATTTTCACAGAAAAATTCTTGATCAGGTGATATAAGCCCCTCACTCAGGCCTGCAGCAATTGTAATCATCTTAAAAGTGGAACCGGGCTCATAACCCAAAGTAACAGCTTGATTCAGATGATGTGCTCGGCTGTAGTTCTGATAACGGTTTGGATCAAACTCTGGATAAGATGCCATAGCCAGAATGGCTCCAGTTTTGGAATGAAGTGCCACGACAGTTCCCCGATCGGCTTGTGATTTCACCACTCCTTCCCGCAGGGCTTTTTCTGCAAAATGCTGAATAGTACTGTCTATTGTCAGTTGAATAGAATATTGATCTGGTATTTTTTTTGGAATGTTGGAAAGTGGTACTGTACGGAACATGCCTTCTTTTTCCACAACATATACCGCCGGTTTTCCGGCAAGCAAAGGTTCATATTTGCTCTCAATACCTTCCAATCCCTGTGTATCAATTCCTGCATATCCTATAAGTTGTCCGGCAAAATTTCCATTAGGATAAAATCGACGGAACTCCTCGATAAAACCAATTCCGTTCAAACTCAGCTTTTGTACCAGTTTAGCCTGTTCCGGAGGTAATTTGCGTTTGATCCAGATAAAATTACGTTTAGATTTAAGATCATTCAGTAGTTTATGGTAAGGAATTTTTAGAATGGGAGTAAGAAGTCTGGCAGCTTGTGCAGGTGATTCTATCTGTGTGGGTTTTGCAAAAAGCGATTTTAGTTGAATTGAAACTGCTAATATACGCCCGTTTTTGTCCAATATTCTGCCACGATGTGGTTCCAGTGTTACCGTACGTTCATGTTGAGACTTTGCTTTTTGAATATAATAATCTGCTTTTAGAATCTGCAAAAAAAAGACTCTGCCCAAAACTGCAAGAAAACAAATACCAAAAAATGCAAGTACTGTGAGGAGACGTGTTTTGAAACTGTAGAGCTGAAAATGCGGAGAATGATTCATATTAGTCTTATTCAGCGCTGCTGCTTACATCAACCCAGGAAAGTTGATACTGTACTGTGTCCGGAGAGGCCATAAGCATTGTTTTTCCCGCCAGAGCTTCCAGTCGCTGCGGACGTGTAAGATAGCTGGTTTCTACTTCCAGCAATTCTAACTGGTAAAACATTTTTGAATGCTTAGTTTCCAGCGAATCAATGCGGTGTGCAACTTGACGGTAATTCATCCATTGTGAAAGATAAAAAATACACCCAATTGTTACCAGACCCCAAACCAGTAATGTTATGCGAAAAGACTGCATAGACTGCCATATGAATCGAGGCACCAGTTTCCAGCGAAATTGATGTTTTAAAGATCTGGGTTTTCGCCTGGCGGAATGTACAATAGAACTAAGGGACATTGAAAAGTCTTTCTAATAAAAACTGAAACTACGTTTATTCCGGTTTTGCTATCTCCTTTAATTTATATAAAAAAGATCACATTTATAACTTTTGCACAAACTGTCCCAAATAGTAAAAGTATCCCTAATACTTTGATCGTCAAATACTATGCAAATAGGTTTGTTTTTCCAAATCCAATCTTTCCGGAAAAGTCTTTCTTCTCCACACTAATTAAGGTAATTTAAATGCATGCAGTCATAAGATTAATTTTTTAAACTGTAAAACCATTAATTGTTATCTGCAATATCTCTAAAATAAAATGAGCAGTACTGAATTAACTCTTGATCAGCGTGATATTCGTTTCGCCGCACAGGAATGGCTTAAAATTGGTCAACTCAGCGAGTCAGAAAAATTTGCTGAATTTGATCAAGATACGCTTGACTTGATGGTTCAGGAAGGTATCCGTTTTGCGATTGATGTGGTTTCACCAACACGTTCTGAAAGTGATCGTGAAGGGTGCAGAATCGAAGACGGCCGCGTAAAAGTGCCAAAATGCCTGCATGAACCTTATCAACAATCTTATGAACTTGGATGGGCTTCGATGGGAGTGTCTCAGGAATATGGCGGAATGGGTGCTCCTGCAACACTCGGATTAATTGTCAATGAGGCAATGAACGGAGCAAATCTTGGGCTGAGCATGTTTTTTGGACTGACTTCCGGAGCCGCTGATCTGATTGACACCTATGGTTCTGACTCTCTGAAACAAAAGTATGTAGCTAAAATGTATCAAGGTAAGTTTACGGGGACCATGTGCTTGAGTGAACCTCAGGCCGGTTCGGATGTCGGAGCAGGTACGACCAGTGCCGAATCAGTCGAAGACGGAGTTTACAAGATCAAAGGCTCCAAGTGCTGGATTTCTTCAGGTGACAGTGATTTGGGTGAAAACGTGATTCACGCAGTACTGGCTAGAGTCAAAGGTGCTCCGGATGGAACGAAAGGTTTGAGCCTGTTCGTAGTTCCTCACACACGTGTGAATGATGATGGTTCGCTTGGAGACTGGAACGATGTCACTGTTGTCTCCATTGAAGATAAATTGGGAATCCATGCCAGCCCCACTGCAGTTTTGAATTTTGGAGAAAACGGGGATTGCCTGGGTTGGATTATTGGAGAAGAAGGCAAGGGAATTTCCTCAATGTTCATGATGATGAATGGGGCACGTATATTTACCGGATTGATAGGTTTGTCTCTGGCAGGTGCTGCATATGAAAACGCTAGAACTTATGCATACGAGCGTGTGCAGGGCACAAATATTTCAAAAATTCGTGATCCGGAAGCACCTCGTGTTACGATTGTCGAACATCCGGCGGTACGACTCAATTTGATCAATATGAAGGCCAAAGTCGAAGCTATGCGTGCTTTGCTCTATTATACTGTTTTTCAATTGGACTTGGAACTAATTGCAAAAACAGATGAAGAACGGCAAAAAGCACAAAACATGGTGGATTTGCTGACACCGATGTGCAAAGGCTGGTGTACAGAGGTTGGTCTGGATGTAGTTCAAGTCGGAATTCAAGTACTTGGCGGTGTTGGATACACCAAAGATTTTCCTATGGAACAACTTTTTCGCGATGCCCGTATTGCGCCTATTTACGAAGGAACGACTGATATTCAAGCCCTGGACCTGGTGGGGCGGAAAATGATACAGAATGACGGAATTCTTTTTCAGCAATTGATGGAACAGTTTAGTCAGTCGATTGAAAAACACAGGGAACATCCGGAACTTAGTGAAATATTCAAAACATTTGAGGGGCACTGTGAAACACTTTATGAAACATCTTTGGGCTCACAAGAAGTACTGAAAACAAGGGGTATGGAAGGTGTTGCACTTTATGCAACTCCGTTTTTGATGTATATTTCCTCAATTTCAGCAGGTTGGCTCTTGTTGCAGCAAGCCGTCGTGGCCACAGAAAAATTGGGACAAATAAAAACTGAAAATGGAGTCGGTGACCTTGCTGATTCAAGTTTTTTGAAAGAGAATGAAGACGCGCTTTTTTATGCAAACAAACTTAAAACAACACGTTATTTTGTTGAGGCTATAATTCCGCAATTTGAAGCTTTGCTTGCAGGAGGCAGAAAGCAAAACTTCGATGCGTTGGAAATTGTTTTTTGAAATGAGGCGGACATGTAAAACCGCCCTACTGTTTTAATAAGGAAATTATGGAATATAAAGGCCAGGCTATACAGTGCCGTACTCTGGGAAATAATATTGTAGAGTTGACATTTGATGCACAGGGAGAATCGGTCAATAAATTTGATCAAAACTCTCTTTCAGAACTTAGTGAAGTAGTCAAAGAGTTGGAAGCTGATAAATCAGTCAGTGGCCTCCTGGTCTCCAGCGGGAAGGGTGTTTTCATTGTTGGAGCCGATATTACAGAATTTCTAAAAGGGTTTCAAGTTCCACAGGACGAGTTGGTTCAGTGGGTTAGGGATGCCCAACAGGTTTTTACGGATTTGGAGAACCTGCATTTCCCAAGTGTTTGTGCCATCAACGGTTATGCGCTGGGAGGAGGTTTTGAGTTTGGTCTGGCCTGTACATACAGGGTGGCTTCAACAAAAGCCATAGTTGGGCTTCCGGAAGTGAAGCTTGGTTTGCTGCCAGGATTTGGAGGCACATCTCGTCTGCCGCGTCTAGTTGGTGCAGACAACGCACTGGAATGGATTGCCGGAGGGACAGAGTATAAGCCTGAAAAAGCACTGCAAATAGGTGCAGTCGATGCTGTTGTTGAACCGGAAATATTGAGGGACGCAGCTTTGGATCTGCTGACCAGGGCAATCGGTGGTGAATTGGACTGGCAGGCAAAACGTGCGGAAAAACTTGAGGCGTTAAAACTGAATGAAAATGAGGCAATGATGACCTT
>LSNO01000062.1 GCA_002082305.1 SAR324 cluster bacterium SAR324-CTD7B | reverse complement strand
GCTTGCCCAAGTTTGGCCAGAGTCAGGTCTTCCAGCTTCATTCCCATATCTTCGGAAACAACTGCACCTCCAGTGAGGATTGCAAGATCTTCCAACATGGCTTTGCGGCGATCACCGAAACCCGGTGCTTTAACAGCTGCACACTTCAGCGTACCTCGCAATTTGTTGACAACGAGGGTTGCCAAAGCTTCGCCTTCAATGTCTTCAGCAACGATCAAGAATGGATTTCCAGTCTTGGCGATTTGCTCAATTGCAGGAAGAATATCCTTCATGTTACTCACTTTTTTTTCCACAAGGATGATGTATGGATCTTCGAGTACGACTTCCATACGTTCTGAATCAGTGACAAAGTACGGTGAAAGATAACCGCGGTCAAACTGCATTCCTTCTACAACTTCCAAACTTGTATCAGCCGTCTTTGCTTCTTCGATGGTTATCACACCGTCCTTTCCTACTTTTTCCATGGATTCAGCAATAATATCACCAATTGTGGGATCATTGTTTGCTGAAACAGCGCCCACCTGAGCGATTTCTATGGATTCGGAAACTGACTTGGAAATACTGTGCAAATGCTCTGTAGCAGCAGCGACAGCTTTGTCAATTCCACGCTTGAGGTCCATTGGGTTTGCGCCTGCGGCCAGGTTGCGGTGACCTTCGGTCACAATTGCCTGTGCTAAAACAGTTGCAGTGGTGGTTCCATCACCTGCAACGTCAGAAGTTTTGGATGCAACTTCTTTAACCATCTGCGCACCCATATTTTCCAACTTGTCTTCCAGTTCAATTTCTTTCGCAACTGTTACACCATCTTTGGTGACCAGCGGTGCACCAAAAGATTTTTCAATTAATACATTGCGGCCTTTCGGTCCCAATGTTACTTTGACTGCATTTGTCAAGGCATTTACGCCTCTAAGCAGTTTTTCGCGGTTTTCCGCCGCAAAAATAACTTGTTTTGCCATACTTTTCTCTAATTAAATTTGTTATAGGTTTTTCAGTAATCTGTAATTAAGCCATAACGCCAAGGATATCATCCTCACGCATGATTATATAATCTTCGCCATCGACTTTTACCTCGGTGCCGCCATACTTACTGAATAAAATTTTATCACCTTTTTTTACTCCCATCTCTTGAATGGAACCATTGTCAAGGCGTTTGCCAGGCCCAACTGCGACCACTTTACCTTCTTGAGGCTTTTCTTTAGCTGTATCCGGAATGATAATACCGGAAGCTGTCTTTTCTTCGGCTTCGACGCGCTGTACAAGCACGCGGTCCTGTAAGGGACGAATCATAGTTCTCCTTTTAGGATTATAATTAATTAAATAAATTGAGCTTCAACAACAATAAGCGTATGCTAAGCCGTTTAAGTGAATCTTAGATCTTGAAAATTATTCAAATCTTGATTCAGGATAATAATTATAGCGTAATAATTAATTCAACGCAAGTAAAAAATAGCACTCAACAATGAGTAGTGCTAATTTTTTAATTTTTCGATGTTAAAAGTTGGAGCGGTCTTTTCCTTTAACCATATAACATCATTCTCTCAACATATTAATATTATTAAGTAAAACAGCTTATAAACAGAAAAATTTTATAGATGGAGAAACAAGCAGATCAACAACAAATCCGGCTTGGTAAGCTGAATAAAATTCGTGATTTGGGTACAGAACCTTACCCATATTCATTCCAAAGAAGCCATACAATTCCGGATATTATCGAACAGGCAGAAGAACTGCTGAAAAAGCAGGAGCAAATAACCATTGCAGGCCGCCTGCTTGCGGTACGCGGCAAGGGCAAGGCCAGTTTTGGCAACATTCAAGCCCAGCACACGCGTATACAAATATATGTACGTCAGGATGAAATCGGAGATTCAGAATTCGAAATGTTTAAGCTGTGTGACATCGGTGATCATCTTGGTCTTTCAGGAACACTGATGCACACTAAAACCGGAGAACTGACTTTGAGGGCGAGCACTGTCACTTTACTCTCAAAATCAATTCGGCCAATTCCGATGCCAAAGGTAGAGGAAAAGGATGGAGAGCGCATTGTTCACGATGAAGTTACAGACAAAGAATTCCGCTATCGTCAGCGATATGTTGACTTAATACTGAATCCACAGGTAGCAGAAGTTTTCCAAAAGCGTACCCTGATATACCAGACTATTCGTGACTATTTACGGGAAGAAGGTTTTTTGGAAGTAGAAACACCGACACTCCAACCGGTATACGGCGGTGCCAATGCTACTCCTTTTGTTACACATCACAAGGCACTGGATCAAAAATTTTATTTGCGGATTTCAAATGAGTTGTACTTGAAACGTCTCATTGCAGGAGGCTTTGATGCAGTTTTTGAATTTGTCAAAGATTTCCGGAACGAGGGTATCGACAGGACCCACAATCCGGAATTTTCTGCACTGGAATTTTATCAGGCCTATGTTGATTACAACGAAATAATGCGTCACACAGAAAATATTTGTGAACGCTGCGCGCTTGCGGTCAACGGCAGAACTGAATTTGAATATGAAGGGCATACTATAGATGTGAAAGCGCCGTGGCCGCGTTTAAGCATGCTTGATGCAATTGAAAAATTGGGTGGGATTTCGTTCTCAAAAATGAGTGACGCAGAAGTCCAAAATTTACTTAAAGAAAACGGATGGGAGCTTGATGGTGATTATAATCGGGGATTGGCAACTCAGCTTGTGTTTGAAGAAACTTGTGAAACTCAGCTTATTCAGCCGATTTTTATCACCGATCATCCAAAAGAAACCAGCCCGCTTTGTAAACAAAATCGTGAAAATCCGGAGCTGCTTGAGCGGTTTGAAGCCTTCATCTACGGCTGGGAAATTGCTAATGCGTATTCGGAACTGAATGACCCCGTGATTCAGCGCCGTTTGATGGAGGAACAAGTCGAGCGGGGACGCGGTGGTGAAAAAGAAACTCAACCCCTGGACGAAGATTTCTTACGGGCAATGGAATATGGAATGCCGCCGATGGGTGGAGTTGGTTTTGGAATTGACCGGATAGTAATGCTGCTTACCGGACAATTGACAATTCGCGATGTTATCTTCTTTCCAACCATGCGTCCTGAATCGTGAGGAGACATAATGTCAAAAAATATGTCCGAAAAGCTAAAAACTCCTGAAGCCAAACTTTCTGCTGCAGATTTAGATTTTGAAAAATTGAACGGGCTGCTTCCTGTGATTGCACAAGATGAAAGTTCCGGAGCAGTTTTGATGCTGGCTTACGCCAACCGGGAAGCAGTGCAAAAAACGCAGGAAACTGGTTATGCACACTACTGGTCACGATCACGTGATGTGCTTTGGAAAAAAGGTGAGAGTTCTGGTCATTTGCAGAAAATTGTGGAAGTGCTGGTGGATTGTGATAATGATACTCTGCTTTACAAAGTCCATCAATCCGGACCTGCGTGTCATACAGGTGCGCCGAACTGCTTTTTCCGGGAATTGAAAAACGAAACGACAGTTAAATCAAAATGAACTGGGATATTCAACTTAATGAAGAAGTAGATCTGCTGCGGGAAACAGTCCGGCAATTTGCTGAAAAACGCATTGCACCGATTGCTGATGAAATAGACCGCAACAATGAATTCCCTCAGCATTTGTGGAAGGAGCTTGGCGAACTGGGACTCCTGGGTATTACTGTTCCGGAAGAGTATGGAGGCTCCGGAATGTCTTATTTAGCTCATTTGGTTGCAGTAGAGGAAATCTCAAGAGCATCTGCTTCGGTCGGCTTGTCCTATGGAGCACACTCGAATTTGTGTGTAAATCAACTTAAACTGAACGGCAGTGACGCGCAAAAGAAAAAATATCTACCAAAACTTTGCACCGGTGAAAATGTCGGTGCGCTGGCCATGTCTGAATCCGGAGCAGGTTCGGATGTAGTAGGTTCAATGGCTTGTCATGCAGAAAAGCATGGTAACTACTGGATCGCCAATGGTTCAAAAATGTGGATCACCAATGGTCCTGACGCCAATGTGCTGATTGTTTACATGCGCACTGCTCCTAAAGATCAGGGATCAAAAGCAATGACCGCTTTCATCGTTGAAAAAGAAATGAAAGGTTTTTCAACGGCTCAGAAATTGGACAAACTCGGTATGCGCGGTTCCAATACATGTGAACTTGTTTTTGAAGATTGTGAAATTCCAAACGAAAACATAATCCATGGGGTCAATCATGGAGTAAAGGTACTGATGAGTGGACTAAATTTAGAAAGGATTGTGCTTTCCGGAGGACCACTTGGAATCATGCAGGCAGCAATGGATTTGGTGTTGCCTTACGTCCATGAACGCTGGCAGTTTGATCGGCCGATTGGCACTTTTGAACTTATGCAGGGAAAGCTTGCGGATATGTATACTTCACTGCAATCTGCCAGAGCTTTTTGTTATCGCATTGCAGAAAATTGCGCAAATAACCAGGTTTCACGCAGAGATACCGCTTCCTGCTTATTATTCGCATCAGAAAATGCAGTAAAAGTTTCACTGGAAGCAATTCAGGCTTTAGGGGGAAACGGCTACATAAATGATTATCCGGCTGGACGGCTGCTGCGTGATGCTAAACTTTATGATATTGGAGCAGGTACCAACGAAATTCGGCGGATGCTGATTGGGCGTGAACTTTTTGATGAGACTGCTACCTGATGCCGTCCTGACCACTCTATCGGCCAAGGTGCTCTCTCGCCTCCTTTTCACTGTCAGCACAGGATTCTCTGATGGTATCCAACTGGCTGTCGTATTCAACAAGACAGAAATAAAACTGCTCGTTTTTGCTTAGCCGATATTTAACCACCTGAACTTCTCGTTTCAGGTTCTGGTAAGGTTTCAGTCCCGGACGGGATTCCACACGGCTTTGTTTTTCGATGACTTCCCATCCCTGCCGTTTAAGTTCCAATACATTTTGAATTTCTTTGGAATCGTTTGCAAAAATTTGATGCATCCCAGTCCAGTTAAAAACCAGCAAGAAAACGGTGGCACTCAGGAAAAGATTTTTCATTTTACCACTTTTCTATGGAGGTACGAAGATCGAGTTCAAATGTCCATGCTCCCGCTGATTGACGATAAAGATGAACATAGCTTTCAACAATACCTTCGAGATTTATCATACCGTCTTCTCCTAGTTTTTTAGCAAGTTCAGGCAGATGACGCATAATCTTGTCTCCGGCTATGGCACCGTCAATTACAACATGCCCTACATGAATTCCCTTCGGACCATATTCCTTGGCCATCGCCTGAGCAAGTGTGCGCAATCCTGCCTTTGCTGAATTAAAGGCACCGAAATTGGCGCGTCCACGCAGTGAAGCGCTTGCACCAGTGAATAGCAGAGTCCCCCTACCGGACTTGACCATGTGACGGACAGCCTCCCGGCCAAAAAGAAAACCTCCAAAGCAGCATGATTTCCAGCTCTTCTTGAAATATTCTGCATCCATATCGATGATTTGACCTGGATAATTGTTGCCGGTATTATAGATTGCCAAGTCCAGCCCGCTGCCTGCTTTTTCAAAAAGCTTAATCACTTGCTCTTCGTTGGTTGCATCCGCGCAAACAGCAGTTGCCTTACCTCCTGCTTGTTCAATTTCAACTGTCAGCGCATCAAGTCTGGACTGAGTTCTGCTGGCGACAAAAACATGAAGTCCTTCCGAGGCAAAACGTTTAGCCAGTTGAGCTCCAAGTCCCTGTTCTGTTCCAACTCCGATGATGACTGCTTTTTTCACATAACCTCTTTTTATCTACTCAGATTCTACTGACATTAATTAAAAACTTTTTCTGTTTAAACCGTAAAATAATAATGCCGCATTTGTTTGTCTTTTCAGGTTTTTAAACAAACATTCTACAATCATTGATTTTTATTGCGGCCTGATTCTCAGGATTTTTCCGCTGTCAGTTGACAGATAAAGCCAACCTTCCGGACTTTCGGCTAAAGCACGTATGCGTTCTCTGAGCCCCACCAGAAGTCGTTCTTCGGTAATTGCCCTTCCGGTGTTATCAATTTCCACACGATTCAGATGTGTCAACTTTAAGGCGCCTGCAAACAAATTTCCCTTCCAGTCCGGAAAGGCTTTCCCGGAATAGACAAGCAAACTTCCGGGGGCAATGGATGGAACATAGAATTTGACCGGCTGTTCCATGCCTTCTTTTTCAGTTCCTTCTCCTACTGGAAAAGGGTTCCAGTATTCCTTTCCATAGGAAATTATCGGCCAGCCGTAGTTTAATCCCGGCAGGATTAGATTGATTTCATCTCCTCCGCGGGGACCGTGCTCAATTGACCAGAGACGCTGCTGATTTTTGTCATAGAACATTCCCTGTGGATTGCGGTGTCCATAACTCCAGATTTCCGGCAATGCGCCCGTTTGATGCACAAATGGATTGTCTTCAGGCACATTGCCGTTCAAGTCCAAACGCAGAATTGAACCGGCATGTGTGGACAAATTCTGAGCATTGGGACGTACACCTCGGTCACCAACTGAAAAAAATAGATGCCCTGCTCCATCAAATGCAATGCGGCTCCCGAAATGTCTTCCGGTGCTGCTTGCAGAACGTGTTACAAGCAGGTCCTCTAATGCTACAAGACGGTTGCCTTTTCTTCTGGCTCGTGCCAGTGCGGTAACTCCCTTGCCTTTCTGTTCTTTGCTGTAGGTAAAATAAATCCAGCCTCCCTGTTTAAAATCCGGAGGAACCGCAACATCCAACAAGCCTCCCTGTCCGGAATGCATTACTTTCGGTCCGCCGCTAATACGGATTATTTTTCCGCTTGCAGGAGCAAGAATTCCAATCTTCCCGTTACGTTCGGTAAATAAGATTTGATCCGGACTGATAAAGACCATGCCCCACGGAACTCCGAGTCCTTTTGCGATTGTCTTTATCTGGAATGTTACGCCACCTCTGCTTGTCTGCAAAATTGTTTCACCGGATGCCGTTTGAATCATCCAGAAGAATGCAAAAAACAGCCACAGAATCTTTTTCGCCAAACGAAGAAATTTGTTATTTTCCATATCAGGCGTACTTATGCAGGAGCTTTTCCGGCTATTTTTTTGGAATACGTCCCAGGAGGTAAAACTCATCATTTGCCCGCATGTTAGTTAAATCTGCCATTCGATTGGATAAGGAAAAAAAAGCTGAAATTGCACCCGTGTCCCAAATGTCATCATCAGAAAAACCGTGTTGACGCATTTCCTCAAAATCAGATTCGTCCAGATCACTTGACTCTATTGAAACTTTGACTGCAAAATCAAGCATTGCTTTTTGCCTTGGAGTGATGTCAGCCTTGCGGTAATTAGTTGCAATCTGGTCTGCTAGATGCGGGTTTTTCTCTCGAATTCTTAAAATTGCACCGTGTGCTACGACACAGTAAATACATTGATTGACACCAGAAGTTGCAACAACAATCATTTCGCGCTCGCCCTTCGTCAGTCCTCCCTCTTTTTCCATCAAGGCATCATGATATGCAAAAAAAGCTCTGAACTCATCCGGACGATGAGCAAGTACCAGAAAAACATTTGGAACAAATCCGGACTTTTCCTGTACTGCCAGGATCCTTTCCCGGATGTCTTCCGGCAATTCTTTAAGTTCGGGAACCGGGAAGCGGCTGATTGTTTTAGCTGACATTATGGTGCCTTTCTTTTTATAGTTTGTTGTTGATCGTTTTTTTTGGATTACATCAGAGATTTTAAATCGTTTCCTTAAAATTCTTCCTCGCATTTATCTGGTTGAAGTTATATATTATTGGTTCATCTTGTCAAGAAGTAAATTGATTTTCGATGCAGCCGGTGATTTCGTTTAACTGCATCCTGACCAAAATAATAAATGAACCTGATCGGAGACATCCAGGGGAATTACCGGACTCTGCTGGCACTGCTGAAGCAGATGCCGGACGATGATCCTGTTTCGGTGGGAGACATGATTGACCGCGGGCCGCGCTCCATGGAAGTGCTTGAGTTTTTCCGGAATCACGGGAAGGCGTTGCTGGGAAATCACGAGCATATGATGCTCGATTATTTCTGTGACAGCGGAAATTACATGCCTGGTCTCTGGCTGATGAACAGCGGAGATGCAACCCTGAATTCTTTGGGACTGGAGCGCTCGGGTTCCCTGCCTGAAATACTGCAGGATTTCCTCGAATCACTCCCCTTGTTGCTGATCCGAGACGGACTGCTTGTGACTCATGCACCTGTTCACAAACGCTGGAGCCTGGAGGATATTGCTTCTGAAGACCACCTTGAACTAAGTCCTCTTGAACAGAGTGTGATATGGAACAGGGAAGACCCTGTTCCCCGTGACGGATATTTCCAGGTATTCGGTCACAACGGCTACCGTTACGTCCGGGCTCATTTTTTCGATACAAGGTTCATGATCCGGCCTGAATCAGCACATGCGGTTTGCATAGACACTGTTCGGGGTCAGGTTTTGAGCGGACTGCATTGGCCCTCCCGCCGGATATTTGAACAGGAATATGTTGATTAAAGGCATGAAGAAAAACACTTTCAGCAAGAATTGAACAAGCAGGATGCAGACGAGTTATCCATTTTGGCAGAAAACCTGAAAGCATAGATGTATTAGATCCTGCAACAGGAAAAGTGATGTTAACCTTCATAAAAAATTTCAGGATGAAGAGATTATTTGTTTTCTCTGCATTTCTTTCAGTACTTGTTCTTCTCTCGAATTCCGTACAGGCAGTTGATTGGGTGTCCAAACGAACGCAGATGATCGACATGCACCTCACACCGCGGGGAATCTGGAACCCTGCCGTGCTCAAGGCGATGAAACAGGTGCCGCGCCACGAATTCGTACCGCAGCACATTCGCAAACTGGCTTATGCCGACCGTCCCCTGCCGATAGGCGAGGGACAAACCATCAGCCAGCCTTACGTGGTGGCCTGGATGTCTCAACTGCTGGAGCTCGAAAAAGGTATGAAGGTGCTGGAAATCGGAACGGGTTCGGGTTACCAGGCAGCAGTGCTGGCGGCCATGGGAGTGAAAACCTATTCCATGGAAATCATACCGAACCTTGCCCGTGAGGTCAAAATTCGGCTGAAAAAACTTGGTTACAAGGTGGAGGTGCGTCAAGGTGACGGTTATTACGGCTGGAATGAGCATGCACCCTTTGACAGAGTCATCATCACCGCGGCTGCCAATCATGTACCGCGTCCATTGCTCGACCAGCTAAAACCCGGCGGTAAGCTGATCCTGCCCCTCGGCAATGTGCGTTACTCTCAAAACATGACTCTGATAGAGAAAGACTCACAGGGCAAAATGCGTACTTCGCAGCACGGACAAGTCCGTTTTGTGCCGATGGTCGGAGCGGCACAGGAATAGCCGTTCCCTCCTTCACCCTCCCCGAATTTCCAGGGTCAACCACGCGGTTCCATAAGCCAACGCACCCAGCAGAAACAGAATTGACTGTCCGGCCAACTGTGCGATCCATACTGCGCCGGCCGCTCCCGCCACTGAAGCGCAGGCGTTGGCACACCAAGCCATGGCCACCCGGATTCTTCTTTCCTCAGTATGCTTTCCAAAGACCGCAAAATGCTTCAGTCCTGCCGGGAAAGGAATACCCATCAGCAGCCCGCTCGCACTAACCACCAACCAGGCCCACAGCAGCCGTATAATCCATTCTTCGCCGGACAATTCCCTGAGCAAGTCCGGGAGGTTTCGGAAGCAGAAGAACAAACCGAACAGCAGCAGCAAAAAATAAAATCGTATTCCGGTTCTCGAGAACCTACTGCTGAGGAAAGAACCGAGTCCTGAAGCCGTTAGCAGTCCACTGAGCACCAGGGCGAAGGAATATACCGGCTGTCCCAGAAACGGTGTAAGTTTTTCCAGCAATGCGATTTCCACCAGCATGAAGGCCAAACCGATACCGGCAAAATATAGTAAAACCGAAATGGTGTTTTCCATCCTGCGCAGGTGGGTCAGAATCGGAATGCCAATCAGCAGCAGCGCACTCAGGCTCACTGCGGCAAACAGCAGGGGAACAAGCAGGCCGGCTTCAACCAGACCTTCCCACTTGCCGCCGAGACTCTTTCGAATATCGGCCAGCCTGTTCCAGTCCAGGAAGAGTTCAAAATATGGCCGGTCATCGGTAACCGGTTGCAGGTCAAATGGGGTACTTGCATGAAAAGCCGGGGTATCAGCCAGCAGTTCCCGCACTCCTTGCGCGTAAACTGGTTCCTGCAGCTGGATTACACTATTCATTTCTGTTTCAGGCATGTCCGGATAATAAACTGGAGCGAACCCTCTGCTGAGGCAGAATTCCCGGAAACGACTGCTTTCTTTAGGTGTCCAGGCTTCCCGTGAAACCAGCACCATCAAGGTACTGAGTGTCCGGAACACTCCCAGCCTCTGGTCCGGTTTCCAACCCTGACGGCGCATTGCAGTGATAACGGTGGCCAGCAGCCGCATCTCACCGCGAGGAGGCGGAAGCAGAAAACGGTGCACAGCCAGCCAACCGCCGGGTGCCAGGCGGTTCAGCAGGGACTGCATACCTTCAAGGCTCATCAACTGATCGGTTTTTAATGGATCCATGCCTGTGCTGCCGACCGGGGCAGAGCTTTCGATTGCAACCAGAATCCTGTCAAAATTCTGCTCCGGCTTTTGACAGGGTTCCGGACAGTCTTCTGCCAGGAGAGAGCGTGCTTCAGTGGCCCGAAATTCAATTTGCGGGAAACGGCTGTCTTCAGCCAGCCTTTCTGTCAGCAACGGGTACGGCGTCTGAACCAGAACAGAAGAAGTACCGGCTTCAACTGCAGCTAGCGCCTGCTGCCCCCCAAGTGTTTTCAGTACCAGCACATTTTCCGGTGGTGATTGTTTAAAATACAGTACCCACTCCGGAAGGTGACGCAGATAAGAACCAAGTGAATCAGGAACAAGGGGCGCAACACCGGTAAGACCGTCAGCGTCCAGCGTCAATCCAAGCTGATCCGGAAGCGATCCCCGAAATTCCAGACTCAAGCCGGGTGCAAAGCGGGCCAGCGGAGTTTCCAGCCAGTCAATCCGTACGGAAGCATCGCGCTGTGTTTCCAGCAGTTTGCTGCCGGGATAGCGTAAAGCATGGGGAAGATTCTTGTAGTCGCTGATTCTGAGTTCCAGTTTCCCCAGCCAAAATGAACCGCAGAACAGGGTCAGCAGAGTTGCCAAAGCGAGTATATTTTGTTTCTTTCCCGAAGCCAGGCAGAGGCTGCTGCATGCTGCCAGAAGCGCGGGTATACCTAGACCTTCAATTTCCGTCAACCACGGGGCCGTCAGGAAAAAACCCGCGCATCCGCATGCTGCGCCGATAAGATCGCTTGCGTAAAGAAAATGCGCGTGTTCGGTGTATGCTTCCAACAGCAGGTTCAGCGTCAGTCCCGCCAGAAAAAAAGGGAACGCCAGCAGCAGGAAAATCAGCAGCAGCCAGACTCCGTGCCGTGGATCCAGCGCCATCAGTGCCGGATCGAATGGCAGGTGACTGCTGAGCAGGAAAAGAGGGATCAGAAGCAGCGAAAAACAGAGGACAGGAAGGAGAGGCGGGATGCGACGGGAGCTGGACAAACGAAAAGCCCCGGCCGCACCGTAGCCCAGCAGAGCTCCGCTGATGATCAGGAATGCATAATGATTCCACAGTTCAATGGCCAGCAGACGCGAAAGACTGATTTCGTACATCAGAGCTGCCGATGAAACCAGAAACATGCCTGCTGGAATACGTACTCTCATCTTCTCTGACAAATGTAGATCTGAACATTTCTGAACCCTTCGCTCATCTCCGGGTTTCTCTTTGCGGCAGCAATTATGCGGGCATTGGAGTTTTCACCCCTAGCGGCTCAATCGATTTTCAAAACCTTTGCCCCCCTGATTCTCCTCGTCTTGAGTTCAACCAAAGCCTCGTTTGCATCTTCTAATGCGAATTCCTGAATTTCGGGTTTGATTCGCATTTCGGCCGCCAGTGCCAGAAACTCACTCACGTCTTTTCGACATATGTTGGCAACACTTTTGATTTCCTTTTCCAGCCATAAATGGACGGGATAGTCCAGGCCCAGAAGAGATTCCTTATCCGCCTCTTCTTTGCCAATCGCGTTGATGACCAGTCTCCCTCCTGGTTCAAGATTTTTCAAAGATTCAATTACAGATAACCATGCCGGTGTGGTGTCTATTATGCAGTCCAGTTTTTCCGGTGAGTCCTCTTCAATATCCCCTGACCAAACAGCGCCAAGTTTACCGGAAAACTCTCTCTCCTTCACACTTCTGGCAAAGACAAAAACTTTTGTATTCGGATACTGATGTTTCACCATCTTCAGAACCAGGTGACCGGAAGCCCCAAATCCGGTAAGACCCAGATTCTGTCCGTCCTTGAGACCGGACAATCTCAGGGATCTATAACCAATTGCACCGGCACACAGCAGGGGAGCTGCCTCAGAGTCGTTAAAAAAGTGGGGAATGTGATAGGCAAAGCCTTCTGCTACTTTCATATACTGGGCATATCCTCCATTTGCATCTCTACCGGCAGCTTTGAAATCCGGACATAGATTTTCATTGCCTGCCAGACAGAACTTGCATGTTCCACAGACAGAGAAAATCCAGGCGATACCGACACGATCTCCAATTCTGAAGGTGTTAGCTTCGCTTCCGGTTGCTTCGATCCGGCCAACCACTTGATGTCCCAGTACAATTGGCAAACGCGGCGGGTGTGTTCGCCCCTCAATCTCATCCAACTCGGTATGGCAAACCCCGCAGGCAGAAACCCTGATCAAAATCTCATTCGCTGATGGGATGGGATCTGGCAGTTCTGTCAGTTCCAACGGAGCCTGATTTTCTTCGAGTCCGCAGAGTTCATTCAAGACCATTGCTTTCATTTTTTTCCTGGCTGCGCAGAGCGGTCTGCATAGAAAGGTAACCGGTGAGGATGCCGTCCTCGTAGTTGAAAAGAGCGTCTGTGGATAGTTCCGGAAAATCCTGGGGGTTGCGGATGTCTTCCGGAGTTGCATCCGCTACAAGTTCGCGTGCAACTTTGAGAACTTTGGACCGCTGCTGATCAACCATTTCCTGAATCAGTTGTGCAATTGAGGATGTGTCACTCGGCATTTCTGCATTTCGAATTTTGTTAATTTTCCATCCCGTCTTTGGTCATAATCCGCAGTTTAGCACGCAACTTGAGTATTGTTTTTGAGCGGATTTGTGATACCCTGGACTCTATTACACCCAGAATTTCTCCTATTTCCTTCAAGTTCATTTCTTCTTCATAATACAGAGCCAGCACCATCTGTTCCCGTTCCTCCAGTTGACCAATTGCTTCAGCCAATTTGGTTTTCATCTGCTGCAATGACAGTATGGAAAAGGGATCTTTTTCTCCAGGTTTAGACAGGATTTCCAGTAAACTGACACTGTCTTCCTCATTGGAGTAACCTTTGAATTCTTCAATGGATATTAAAGGGGTGGGGCTGGCCTTGCGGATGAATTCGTAATATTCATCCATACTCATTTTCATCTGCCCTGCCATTTCCTGGTCACTGGGTTCACGGCCAAGTTCAAAAGACAGTTCCCTCCATGCAGAGCTGTGTTTATTGGTGTCGGCACGAACCGAACGCGGCACCCAGTCCATTTTACGCAGTTCATCAAGAATTGCCCCTTTGATGCGGAATTCAGCGTATGTTTTAAACTTAACATCTCTGGTGGGATCGAACTTATCCACTGCATCCAAGAGCCCAATCATACCAACTTGATACAGTTCTTCCTGGTCTACTCCTGGTGGAAAACGGGCGGCCATTCTAGTCACAACTCTTTTGACAAGCGGGGCATGTTTTATGAGTTGATCTTCCCTGCTCTGCTGAGTTTTTTCAGTATAGGGATTTTGCTTGGTGGGCATGATATTTACTCATTCCTCAGGTTCCGGAAATGTTCAGCAGTAAATCTACCAAACGTTCCCTTGAGGCTACCTCAATATCTTCTGGAACTTTCTGTCCTACTGTCAAATAGGAGAGCGGTTTTTTGAAACGAATTGCATGGTTGAAGAGCGAACCGTAGGAAGCACTTTCATCAAGTTTTGTAAAAATAATGCTGTCAATTGGCATGCAGCCGAATTTCCTTGTTACTTCACTCATGTCACTGTCTTTGCTTGTTGCACTCAGAACCAGGGCATTATGTATCCGACCGCGTTCGTCAAATATTTCACGCATTTCATACAATTGCTTTTCGTTACGCTGAGAGCAGCCGTCAGTGTCAATAATGATTGAATCATAACTCTCATAGCTGTCAATAATGCGGTTCATTTCAGCTTTATATTTAACAACACTGAACGGTGCCTTGATTTTTTTAGCAAAAGAGCGAATTTGTTCAGCTGCAGAACTATGGTTTGTATCAACAGAAATCAAGGCAACTTTTCGTTTGTATTTCAGCATTTGTTCTGAGGCTATCTTTGCTAAAGTAGTTGTTTTACCAACTCCGGTCGGTCCAAGCAGCGCAACTATTTTTTGCGGTGATTTGAGGCCTTCCATACCTCTGGTAATTTTGATGATTTTCATCAGCATTCGGGCAATGAAAATTTTTACATATGCAAAATTTTCTATATCCTCTGTAGTCATGTTTAGCTGTGCTTCCATAACCAGGCGTCTCGAAAATCTTTCTTCCATGCCGCTGAATTTCATTTGCTGATAAAGCAGCAGCAGATTTTCAGGCAGATCCGGCTCTGTAATGCTGCCTGTATGGGTAGCCAAAATGTGCATCATGTGCCGCATTTCTCCAAGCTCGTGTTTTAATTCACCCATCAAATGCTTGTCTAAACCGTCAGACTGACTGCTCAAATCTCCTAAAGTAATCCTGATTCCCTGAAGTTCTTTTTGAATTGGGAGCATCATCTTCCGTGTTTCATCTCTAACTGAAAGCACAGATTTGTTACGTGGTGTAAGAAAAGTATCAGCCAAAACTGTTTCTGAAGTTTCAGAGCTGCCGCCGTATGTCTCAAGTGCCTTCGTGGCAGGAACTGAGGACCTGTTGTCCTTTTTCTTTTCACTGGCGGAGGCAGTAACTTCCAGCATAGTTTTTCCGAACAATCCAAAAGCACCCGTGTTCTCTTTAACTTGACGGGTTGAAACAATCATCGCGTCAGATCCCAGGTCCCTCTTGATGAATTTCAGAGCCTCTTTGATATTATTTACGCGGTAACGCTTCAGATTCATAAGATTGCCAGATTACAAATTTTGTTTTAAATTTAATTTTTTCATCCCTGAAGACCTGAAACTATGCTTAATTATTCTTGTTCTAACCACTCAACTCTACGACACCAAGAGCTTCTATACGGACATCCTGAGCCACCTCATTATGAGAGAGTACCACAAGATTAGGAATGAAACGTTCCACAAGTTTTTTAACATGAGGGCGTATCAGCGGTGAACAAAGCAGAAGAGGCTGATAATTGTTGATGGTAAATTGTTCTATCATCCCATCGATACCATTTATAATCGCCTGTGCCATGTTTGGATTCAAGCCAAGATATGCACCCTGTCCGGAATCCTGAATTGCAGTAGCAATTTGATTCTCTAAATCCTGGTTCATTGTAATCAAAGGCAGCAAACCGTCCGGAGTTTGATATTGTCTGGTAATCTGCCGCGAAAGACTCTGGCGGACATGTTCGGTCAGCAAATCAGGATCTTTAGTAATCAGAGAAACATCTGCAAGAGTCTCGAGCACAGTATGAAGGTCGCGGATAGAAACAAGTTCTTTGAGCAAATTCTGCAATACTTTCTGCACCACTCCTAATGATAGCAGTGATGGGATCAATTCTTCAACAACTTTTGGTTCAGATTCAGCATGAGAGTCAATTAATTTCTGAGTTTCCTGACGACCAATAAATTCAAAAGCATGATTCTTCAGGACTTCCGTCAAATGAGTTGCCAAAACAGTAGGCAGGTCAACAACTGTATAGCCGGCAAATTGGGCGCGCTCCTCATCTTCTTCTGCAATCCAGATTGCCGGTAATCCAAATGCCGGTTCCACTGTATCCACACCTGGAATCTCCTCATCTACATCTCCGGTTTTCATGGCAAGGTGATGTCCCATCATCAATTCATTGCGGGCAATCTCAATTCCTTTTATCGTAATTGAATATTCTCCGGGAGATAGTTCAAGATTGTCTTTGATGTGCAGCGGAGGAACGATGTAGCCGAAATCCAATGCTATTTGACGACGTATAGCCTTGATCCGTTTAAGCAGTTCACCATCCTGCTCTTCATCAACAAGCGGGATCATACCGTAACCCAGTTCCAGGCCAAGTATATCAATCGGTAGAAGTGATTCGATATCTTCCGGTTCTTCACTTATTTCTTTCTGGAGACGTGCTTGTTCTTCCTGATGCTCATCCTCTGCAATTTTCACATTTGAACGTTTACTTACTTGTGCCAGACTGAAAGTGAGAATCGCGAGCAGCATAAATGGAACTATAGGCAGACCCGGAATTAACGAAAAAGAGACCAACACCGCAGATACAACATAGAGCGCCTGAACATTACTGAAAATCTGTGTATGCAAATCCACAGATATTTTATTATCACCGGAAGCTTTAGTGACCGCAATACCGGCCGCAAGGGAAATAATCAGTGCAGGTATTTGTGAGACAAGTCCATCACCAATGGTTAAAGTTGCATAAGAATCAAATGCGTCTCCGACAGACATGTCGAACTGGGTGACTCCAACCAGCAGACCACCTAAAATATTTATTGAGGTTATTATCAGGCCCGCAATTGTGTCGCCGCGCACAAACTTGCTTGCACCGTCAAGGGCACCAAAATAATCTGACTCACGCTGGATGGTTGAACGGCGTTGACGGGCTTCGTCTTCATCGATCAAGCCTGCGTTTAAATCCGCATCAATCGCCATCTGCTTTCCAGGCATGGCATCCAAAGTAAAACGTGCGGCAACTTCCGCAATACGACCTGTACCTTTTGTGATAACAACAAAGTTAATGATAACCAGAATCAGGAAGATGATGATTCCGACAATTTGATTCCCGCCGACTACAAATTCGCCAAAAGAATTGATTATCGTTCCTGCAGCACCCGGTCCCTTATGGCCTTCAAGCAGGATTAGCCTCGTAGAAGCTACATTGAGAGAAAGACGGAAAATAGTTGCAATTAGCAGTACTGAAGGGAAAGAGGAAAACTCAAGAGAGCTTTTGGTAAATAACGCTACAAAAAGAATGAGTACACCGACTGTGATGCTTAAAGCAAGGAGTAGATCCAGTATTACAAGTGGCAGAGGAACCACCATTATCAGAAGTATCGACATCACGCCTGCAGCGAGAACGA
This sequence comes from SAR324 cluster bacterium SAR324-CTD7B, assembly GCA_002082305.1. Lineage (GTDB taxonomy): Bacteria > SAR324 > SAR324 > SAR324 > NAC60-12 > Arctic96AD-7. The sequence goes on along the minus strand of LSNO01000062.1, from coordinate 17,204 downwards.
CATCTGACTTACTGACTATATTATTTAGGGGAATGCTTGCTGCGGCCACCGGTCATCCATTACCAAGAAGGTCGTTAAAATTACTGCGTCTCAAAACTGAAACGCTCGGATGTGCCTGTTGCAAATACTGCTCCAAAAACAAATATTGAAAAATATTCTACTTAACCTGGGTGAATCAGTTTTGAGGGGAGCTGGACTGCTAAAACTTTATCTCTTCCGGAGGCGGTAAACGAAGGCCAGAATTTCTGCAATTGCTTTATAAAATCGTTCCGGGATATCATCGCCGATTTCTACATTTGCATATAAATCGCGGGCTAGTTCCGGTCGTTCAAGGATGGGAACATTATTTTCACGGGCAACTGTCCTCATTCGCAGGGCTAAATGGTCAGCCCCTTTTGCAATCACTTCTGGAGCTGTCATGACATCCCTGTCATAAAGGATGGCTACAGAAAAGTGGGTTGGATTGACGATCACCGCATCTGCTTTCGGAACTTCCTGCATCATTCTTGCGTTGGACATCTCGCGCTGAATCTGACGTATTCTTGCTTTAAGCTGCGGGTCTCCTTCTGTTTGTTTGGTTTCATCTTTGACTTCCTGTTTTGTCATCATCAATTGTTGCTCATGATGCCAGCGTTGGTAAAAATAATCAAAAATGGCAATTGCCACAAGCGCCAGAACTATCTTGCCTGCAACTTCTGCTACCACAGTAAAATTGTATTTGAGAATGGACTCTGGAGTTGAAACAGAAAGTCCATTTAATTCAGTGATTTTTTCAATGTAGGTTAAATATCCGACAAAACCTACTATGATCAGTTTTGCCATACTCTTGAGAAAATCTGCCAGTGACTGTGACGAAAAAAGTCGTTTGAGGCCAGTCAATGGACTTATTTTGTTAAACTTGGGCGCAATTGCTTTGAAGGTAATCAGGACTCCGACCTGCAGAACGGAAGCAAATATTCCAACAAATATAATTACTGCTGCAAAAGGTGCAAATGCAGGAAGAATTATGGAAAGAATTTCTCCCGATAATGTAAAAATACTGTCGATTGATAATTCTTCACTTTGCGCCAGGTCCCGAAAAATTTGGGACATTAGTTGCCGCATGGCATCAAGAATTATGGGACTGGTGGCAACAAGGGTCAGCACGATTCCGGCAAGCAAAGCTGCAGAAGACAGTTCCTTGCTAAAGGCTACTTGTCCTTCTTCTCTCGATTCCCTGCGCTTTTTTTCCGTTGGAACTTCAGTTTTTTCCTGACCTTCTTGTTCTGCCATTTGTCTTCAAGAATCTGATGCTGTTAACTGTAATGTTTAATACAAAACGAATGTGCATTGGGTCGTTCTACCAGAAAAGCACTGTTGTAATTTCATTATATCCTAATCAACCACCCAGCAACTTGATGGCCTCAAAAAATTGTGTGTCAAGCTTCTCAAACATTTGATGTACTGCCTGTGCAAAAAAGGGCATTCCGAAAAACAGAAACAGAAAACCAAGCATTAATGTCAGGGGAAAACCGACTACAAATACTTGAATTTGCGGCACTGAACGTGCCAGAAGTCCAACAACGGCATTTGCGAGAAAAAGAGCCACAATCAGAGGTGCTCCGATCTGCAATCCGATAACAAAAACACTTGCAGAAAGTTCAATTAGATTTTCAACTAAAGGCCTGCTGATACTTGCACCTCCCGGAGGGAGAACCGAGTAGCTCCTGACCAAAGCTTGAAGAACAATCAGGTGACCGTCCATTGCTAAAAATATTAGTGTAGCAGTTGTATTTTCAAATCTTCCAACTAGAGATATTTGCTCCTGTGACTGCGGGTCGAAGACATTGGCCATACCCAGTCCCATTTGAAATCCAATGACTGTTCCTGCAAATTCGACTGCTCCAAACAAAAATCGGGCAATTATGCCCAGGACCAGACCAATCAACATTTCGCTGGCAATGAGCATAATGTAATGATCTGGACGATCCGGATAAACAGTGATCAGTGGAATAAAAGGATAGAGAATCAGTGCCAGCATGAGACTCAGAACCACCTTGATTTGGGGTGGAATATTTGAACTGCCAAAGACCGGTGCAGTAGAGATTATTCCACTGACTCGTACCAGTACCAGAATAAAAGCCAGTAGCTGACTGGCATCATAACTCAGCAGATTGGCCATAAAGTAAAGGAATTAACAAGCCGCAAAACACGGCACTTGTTACATAGGATTATTATTAATAGACACATAAAAAACGGGATTCTGCATCCCTTTTTAAGGTGTTCAGGCAGGTTTTATTTGACAGTTTATTCGATAAACTCAGAGCACTGAGTGCATAGAGAAATCAATCATCAACTAATATTTGACTGGAGTAATCTGCACGGGAAAATGTATTCTGCGCAAGTCGGCTGCGTTCTTCATTTGACTGACAATTGATACACATTCTTGCCAGGGGAACAGCCAGCAGCCGTTTCTTGGAAATTGCCTCGCCGCATTCGTCGCAGTATCCGAAGTCATCTGATTCAATTCGTTTAAGGGCAATCTCAATTCCTGTAAGTCTTGCCTGTTCTCTATCCTGCAGTAACAGATCCAACTCCCGTTTCTGTTCTTCTACAGAAGAATCGATGGCGTCGCCAATATCCTTATTTATTTCGGTTTTATTTTCTTTTTTCTCCTGAATCCCGGAGAGTAGTGCCGCCTTCTCTTCCAATAACAGGCGCTTTATATCTTCCATGACAGCTTAATTATTTGTTAGTATTACATGTTGGGGTAAACACCATTATTATTACGTACAGTCAAATTTAAGCAAATTCTTTCTGCAAAATCAAATCCAATTAAAGCTTTTCTGAAGATAAAGCAAAAAAATATTTTTTGTATGAACAAAACCAGACCATAATTAAACCTCCGGACAACTGTTCCTGCCGGCAATACACTGGTTCAAAAGGCTTCTTTTGCAAAAATTATTATAATTAAATGCGTGAGTAAAAAACCGGCTTTTGCATTGCACTTGCGCCAGAAAAAACAACTTGTCATAATAATGACTCACTGTGTTTGGAGAATTTTGTGAAAATGATGTTTAATTATTGTTTAAATTAAGTATCGTGTCCTCTTAATTATTCAACAGGATTTTGATAAAATGAAACAATTAGGATCAGGTATAGAATAGTGAGAAGACTTGCGGAAAATTGTAATATTTGCGGTAAAGTGATTTCACGTTTCCAGGCACATAAAATGATTTGCCAGCGCTGCAAAGAAGTTGTTTGCCGCCAATGCCTTGTGGATGTATCACATATAAAAACCAATTGGAATATTTGTCGAAAATGTGAAGGAGCTTATAACTGATGCAGCAGATAAATAATAAGTGCAGTAAATCAATTTTTATTTGTTGCCTTTACATGACTGGATTTCTGCTGACTGAAACTGCAATTTTCGGTCAGGAAAGCTACCTCAGTGAATTGCTGCCGGGTACCGAGTCTTCATTTCAGCACTTGAATTTGGAGAGTTCTAAAATAACAGGGAAGAGCCATTTCCGCTACGAAACATTGATAAAGGAAGGAACCCGGTTCGTTGTTGAAAAAAATGAAAACACAAAGACTGATGGCGAAGTTTTTACCCGAAAGACGCTCTGGTTTGATGCAGATTCCGGTATTCCAAAATGGTATGAGGAAGAGGATTTGCGAAAGGAGTTCCGGATAACAAACAGCTATACCGGACAAATCATGCACACCAGACTAGTAGAAGACGGGCAGATTCTGGAGTTTAAAACAAACTTGAGCGCCGAAAATGCGGTTCCTTTTGAGGTCGTTATTTTTTTTCTGCGAAAATATTTAAAACAAATTCTGCAGACCAAAAATTTTTCCTTCACCCTTTTTATCCCGCTGCTGGCCCTTGAGTTGGAAAAAAAAGGACTCCCACGTTCAATGAGCATGATCAGCATGTGGGCTGAACCACAGGAAAAAATCAGAATGGACACTCCGCTTGGAGTCATGAATGCACACACGATTCTGGTTTCACCGCAATCCGGATTGTTACGCGCCCTTCTGCCTCGGGAAAAAACTCATTTTGAATTTACCTTTGCAGCAGCCTCTCCCTACCATCTGCTGCAGTTCAAAGCAGGAAAAACCAGACACGTTCTGACCAGTCTCATTCTGCCAGAATAATCTTGAACAGAAAATCTCTGCGGTCCCGAAAATTGCAGAAATTCTGTCATCAATTTTTGGAGAGCAGGCTGGCGGTTAATCTGTATATTCTGCTTCAAGTGAACTTCCTGCGTCAATAAGGTGCTGCATTTTACGTCTCCAGACAATTCCCTCGCTGGCCCAGCGGATGACAACCCGGACAAATTCTCGACCAAAACCGAGCTTACGGCCAATGTGCAGAAGATAGTCGATTTCGTTTGCACCAAGGACATTGTCAACAGAAATAACTGAGGTCAGGTCGATGAATATTTTCACTTCCATTTCTCTCGTTGCACCGGGAAAACGGTCTAATTCCGGAAGCTTTTGGTCTTTCACGGCCCGCATCATGTTATTCACTTCTGTCTCAGAGGGTAAAAAAGCGAGTGCCCGTTCAAGGTATTCAAGCTCCTCGGGAGCAACTGAACCATCGGATGTTATTGCACCGCAGATCGCATAGGCAAGCCACTGCTTCTGGTCGTCTTCCAGCAGTTCCGGTTGTAAACCGGATGTTAATTGAAATTCCATTTTTTCCTTAGCTGACTTAAAATGAAGAGTAGAATTCTTTTCACTAACCTTATTAACTGAGTTTTCCGCAAAGCGCAAGAAAATGAGTTTAAAATTCCTGATTTTTTCTCATTGAAGAACAAGTTAATGTTAATTATTTTATTCTCAGACCATAATTAAATGCTGAAAACAGCATATCCCGTCCTGACAGAAACTGCTCTTTCATTGATGTTCTGAAAGATCTGGTTTAGAATGAATTCTAGTGCAAGGTGATATTCCTGTGCAAATTCCTGTTTTGAGATCAAATATAAAAATTATTATTTCCTCATGTTTCAATCTGTTTACACTGAGAACATTCTTATTTTCCTGCAAAAATAAGTATGAACCAAGTATCTGTTTACGTTCTTGACATCAGCGTGCTGCTTTGTACACCGGGAGCTCTTTTCGAGTTTCCGGATAAAGAGATTGTAATTCCAGTCACAATTCTTGAAGAACTGGATTCACTGAAGCTGGATTTGGGAGAAAAAGGGCGCTCTGCTCAAATTGTCAGTCAAATGTTAGATGAATGCCGGCAATATGGTAGTTTAGTAGAAGGTATTTCCCTGCCGAATGGAGGAAAATTACGAATTGAGCTTACAGAACCAGAATCGGGTTTGCTGCCGTACAGCCTCAATTTGAAACGAATTTCCAACAGAGTCCTGGCTGTTGCCTGGATGTTGAGTCAAAAAAACAAGGATCTTATCCTTGTTTCACAGGACGAAAATTTACGAACAAAAGCTAACACACTCAATGTTCCAACACTTTCATACAATGGGCAAAGACCGAATGACTCAAACCTGTATGCTGGAATTCGTCAAAGTGAGGTCAGCAAACAAAAATTAAGGAGCCTCGGTAAACAGTCTTATATTTCTCCGGAAGAGGTTTTTTCAGATCAAAATGAAATTTGTGAATTTTATCCAAATGAAGGCCTTCTTTTAAGCTGCACCGATGTTCCAGATGAACAGATATTAGCTACATATCAGCAGGGTAAGAAGAAGTTCGAACTGGTTCCCAAAGAACAGGGTGTTTGGGGCATCAGGCCTCTGAATCCTGAACAGCGCCTTGCACTGGCCTTGCTGATGAATCCAAAGATTTCTGTGGTAACACTGAGTGGAATATCTGGAACTGGGAAAACTTTACTGGCTCTTGCTGTCGGTTTGCAGCAATTAATGGTGGACAATATTTACTCACGTATGCTGGTTTCACGCCCTATATTCCCAATGGGACGTGACCTGGGTTATCTACCGGGTGATACTCAGGAAAAACTTGCTCCGTGGATGCAGCCGATTTTTGACAATTTGGAATTACTGATCAATAATCCTGCTTCAAAAAATGGTTCAAAGCATGACCGTTACAATGAGTTGATGGATCGTGGAATGCTGGTTGTTGAGCCGCTGACTTATATCCGGGGACGTACAATTCCAAATCAGTACATGATTGTTGACGAAGCCCAAAATTTGACTCCACATGAAATGAAGACGATATTAACACGTGTTGGTGAAGGAACTAAAATCGTTTTAACAGGTGATCCAAACCAAATAGACAATTCAGAAGTTAATCTTTCTTCCAACGGACTAAGCACACTGGTTGAGCGTTTCAAAGAATCCCCGTTGGCAGGACATGTACGCTTTACAAGTGTTGAACGCTCACCGCTGGCTGAATTGGCGGCAACTGTTTTGTGAATAATCTGGAATCTGAAAATCTGGTTAAGAAAAAAATGAATATGCGAATTTTGAATTTTCTTTAGATTTTCATGGACAAAACACTTAATAAATCCATCTGCTTTTGTTATTATTGGTAACTGAAACTTTAAATAAGAAACTTGTAACCTTAAATCTTCCATGTCATTAAACTGGAATTTTGAACCTCCTCCTCCTTCTGAATTTGCAGACCGTGAAGTCCGTTTAACCGGTTCTCATTTATCCGGAAAGCAAATTGCTTTGCTGATAACCGGAAGCATAGCTGCTTATCGAATGCCGGATCTGATTCGTGATTTCCGCAGGGAAGGTGCGGATGTAGTTGTTTATGCAACGACTGAAGGATTACGTTATGTTGCCAGGGAGGCTCTTGAATGGTGTTCACAAAATCCCGTCATTGAAGGCTTTACTTCGGATGCAGAACATTTGAGTGACTCCACACCTTTCGATGCCTTCGTTGTTGCTCCTGCTTCGTACAACACATTGAATAAGGCGTCTTTGGGAATTGCAGATTCTGTGGTCACTGCAGCAATTGCTGCAGCCCTGGGTAGAATGGAACGACAAGGAATTCCTGTCCTGTTTGCCCCGGCAATGCACGGTGCAATGCATAACAGTATCTTAACCCGTTCAATGCGGACTTTGCAGGAAATGGGCGTTACCTTGATTCCACCGCACCAATCTCATGGAAAAAACAATCTTGCTCCGCTGGAGCTAATTGTAGCTACAACAATCCGGGCACTCAGCGAGTCGCCGCTTCGCGGAAAATCTTTGCTGATCACCGGGGGGCCAACTCCTGTTCCGGTGGATAATATCAGAAGGATCACGACACGTTTTACAGGTGCTCTTTCCATCCAATTGGCCCGTGAAGCATGGATGCGCGGTGCGGCAGTTGAATTGATTCTCGGCAAGGGAAGCCGCTCTGCTCCGGAATATATAAAAGCAAAAACCGCAGCAACTTTTGAGGATTATAGAAGAACCTTAAAAGAATCGCTGCAGGAAGGAAACTATGATTGGGGAATTTTTACAGCTGCAGTTGCAGATTTTCAGCCGGAATCAGTTTTTGAAGGAAAACTTCCCAGTAATCAGAAACAGTTAAGTTTGAAACTGGTACCGACTGTAAAGGTGATTGAAGAAGTTCGTCAGCATTTCCCTGAACTGAAAATGGTCACCTTCAAGTATGAAGAAAATATTTCTCATGAAGAACTGATGGAGATTGCAAAAAACCGTTTGTCTGAGAAGGGCGGTTCTCAACTGGTTGTGGCTAACCGTGTAGAAGAATTCAAACAGGATGGAACACAGGTGGCATGGCTGCTGGAATCAAAACAGGAACCTCAAAAACATATTGGCAAAAAAGATATTGCAAACGCAATCCTTGACCGCATTGAACTTACTGCATGAAACTTTTGATGTAAGATTCTGTATTTTCCTGCGACCTAAAATATACGGCAATTTGTTTTAACAATTCAAACCTAAATCCAACTCTCAACACTAAAAACCTCATGGTGGACCGCTGGGCCAACACAGTCGTGCATCCGACAATGGATGACATAGCAAATTTTGTCCCCCGCCAAATTTCTGCCAACTCTATTACGTTCATTGGTTTCGGAATTGGGCTCTTAGCTGTACCTTTGCTTTGGCTAAAACTCTATCCTGCAGCACTGGTCCTGATTTTGGTCAACCGTTTTTTCGATGGACTTGACGGTGCAGTTGCCCGCAGAAACGGTGTTACTAATTTAGGTGGATACCTTGATATCACCTGTGATTTTATTTTTTATTCTGCAGTAATTGTAGGCTTTGCACTGGCCAGTCCGGAGAATAACAGTTTGACAGCAACTTTTTTAATTTTTTCATTTATCGGCACCGGGACCTCTTTTCTGGCTTTTGCAGTCATTGCAGAAAAACACGGAATATCATCTGCAGCACATGGACAAAAAGCTTTTTTTTATCTGGGAGGTCTGACTGAAGGGACAGAAACGATAATATTTTATATCATCATTTGCCTGTTTCCGGAGTACTTTCCAATTCTGGCAGTAGTGTTTGGAGGTCTCTGTTGGATCACTGTTGTCGGCCGTTTTGGTTCAGCTTATTCTTTGTTGCGCTAAAAGGAAATAACCGAAACCACTCTGCACTTCGCCCTGAATGACAATTCATAATAATTTAAATTTTTACAAGCCATTCATGGTTTGACAAACAACTTACGGGGAACATTCGCCAGAGTTTCCACACCAGAATCTGTGATAACAATGCTTTCGGTTGTTTCCAATCCCCAATCGTCAAACCAAAGTGCAGGCATAAAGTGAAAGGTCATGTTTGGTTCCAACACCGTTTTGTCGCCTTTGCGGAAACTGACCGTCCGTTCGCCCCAATCCGGAGGGTAGCTTAATCCGATGGCATATCCGCAGCGGCTTTCTTTTTCATAACCATATTTTGAAATTGTTTTGCGCCAAGCCGCTTCAATATCTTCCGCGAAGTTGCCGGGTTTTGCTGCTTCCAAACCTGCTTCAATTCCTTCCAGAACAGCCTTTTCAACATCTAAATACTTTTGCGGCGGCTGGCCCAAATAAATGGTGCGGGAAAGCGGACAATGATAGCGCCGGTAACATCCGGCAATTTCAAAAAAAGTTCCGGAGTTGTTCGGAATTGGTTGATCGTCCCAAGTCAAGTGCGGAGCCGAGGCATCTGCGCCGGTTGGAGTCATTGGTACAATCGCCGCATAATCTCCGCCCGCGTCTTCCGCACCTGTAATTCCCGAATGATAAATTTCTGCTACCAAATCATTTTTACGCATGCCGGGTTCCATCACTTCAAAAATACGTGCGTGCATTTTTTCCACAATCCTCGCCGCTTTGCGCATGAATTCCAACTCTCTTGGAGATTTCACGGTGCGCTGCCAATTGACTAGTCCGGTTGAGTCAACAAAATTTGCCTGTACTAAATTTCTCTGCAAAGATTCCAGACAGGATGCAGAAAAATAATAATTGTCTTTTTCTACTCCAATTGTTTTTTGTGCCCAGTTCTTTTCAGTGAGAATCTCGCTTAAATAATCCATCGGATGTTTCTCGGGATTCTGCACATAATCATCCGGATAACCGATGATATTTTCGTGCTGCATGAACACCGTGAGTTTTGCTCCGTTGGCGTCCATTCCACGTCCATACCAAAACGGCTCCCTCTCCAACGACAGTACCACGCACTGATGCACATAAAACGACCAACCGTCGTAACCGGTCAACCATGCCATGTTGGACGGATCCGTGACGATCAGTACTTCAATATTTTTTTCATCCATACTTTTCCGCACCTTTGAAATGCGGATTTCGTATTCTTCTTTTTCAAATGCGGGCATATTTTCCTTTGTTCAAGAGTTATCAGTTGTCAGTTTTCAGTGTTTGGTTTTTGGTTTTCAGCAATTAGTTGTTAGTTTTCAGATCTTAGTTTTTTGATGAATGAGGCTAACATTTTCTTGATTTGCGTGGTTTCTATCTGCAAATCTTCATAGATCTGAGGTGACAAGAGTTGTATATCTTTGCAAAGCAAAATTAAATATTCCACTTCCGTAGCTGACCCCATGGCAATTTGAAGAAACCTCGCAAAATCTCGTCCACCTTCTCTTCCACATCCTTCAGCAATATTGGTTGAAATTGAAGAAGTGCCAACGCAATTCCGCCAATCATACCACCAGCGGAGTTCGTGTCACCCACGGTGCGATTCGTTTTTTTGCCTGGTAGATTTGCAGTGGGGAAATTCTCATAGAGCTGAGATGTAATGCCCGTAGAGTGTCCGTAAAGAAGACGTCAAAAAGTCTTCTTTCAGCAGATAACAAATCACATTTTTGCTGGAAGGAATTATTTCAGTTTCCGGAGGACTGATGCTTTCTGGAGCCGACTTGTCAAAGACAACTGAAATCGTGGCCCAGCCGTTTTCTTTGCGCAGTGCACCGTATTTATTCTGCAGTTCCTTTACTCTGCTTTCCAGATAAACATCATTTTTCAGCACGAATCGGTGCTCATCAACACGGATCATTTCAGGGACCAATTTGTCTGCATCCGTTTCGGCTTCAAATTCAATCAGGCTCATTTCATCACGATGCGCAAGTGCGACCTGAATGCTATCTTCGGCAGCAGTCCCGTGAAAAATAGTAGTACCGGGGGCATTGCTGAAAGTGTTGCGGGCAACAATCGTGGTTTGAGTTTGCAATGCTGCTTTGATTGCCCTCGGATGGATGACTTTACTGCCTTCGTTGGCCATACTGAGGATTTGTGATGCACTGACTGCATCCATAAAATCCGCCTCAGAAATTTGACACGGATCACAATTTGCGATTCCATCAACATCCGAATATATTTCCACCTTTTCTGCTTTCAAGGCAGAGGCCAACGCAACCGCGCTCGTATCACTGCCGCCGCGTCCCAGCGTACGCACATCTCCTTCGGCGGTTGCTCCCTGAAAACCTGCCACGACCGCAATTTTTCCTGCGTTTAATGCGCTTCTGATTCGAGACGGATTGATTCCCAAGATTTCAGCGTTTCCTGGATTGTCATCTGTTAATATTCCTGCCAGACTGCCCGTGAAGGCTTGTGCCGGCAATCCGTTTTGACTGAGCAAGTGGGAAAAATATGCAGAACTCAGGATTTCTCCAATACTCATCACTGAATCCAACTCTGCCGGATTTACCGGTTCACCAAGATCTTTCAGCAGAGAAATCAAAGTATCGGTTGCATAAGGCTCCCCTTTGCGTCCCATTGCGGAAACCACCACAACTACCTGCTTGCCTGAATCCGCATGGCTGCGGATATGTTTAATTGCGTGGGCTCGTGATTCTTCACTGCGGAGGCTGGTTCCGCCAAATTTCATCACGATGATTGAACCAGCGGAACCGTTATTTTTCTTCATATTTACTCGGATTATTTATTAAATCTACGGAACCCTCACCAAATTTCTTTTGACAAGTTCCTCTGCAATTTGGACTGTATTCAGTGCAGCTCCTTTACGCAGATTGTCGGAAACACACCACATGTTCAGTGCATTATCTGTAGAAAAATCCCGGCGGATTCGTCCAACAAAAACCGCATTTTTTCCTGCAGCATTGATTGCCAGTGGATAAACATTATTTCCTGGATCGTCTTCAAGTTCAATTCCTGGAGATGCTTCCATCAGTGTTTTGATATCTTCTACTTCAAAGGCTTTTTCAGTTTCAATGTTCAGGCTTTCACTGTGACTTGTAGCAACAGGTACCCTGACAGTAGTGGCAGTCATTTTGATTTTTGGATCCAGGATTTTTGCAGTTTCCAGAATCATTTTCATTTCTTCTTTGCTGTATCCGTTTTCCAGAAATACATCAATGTGCGGCAAAACATTGAAAGCAATCTGATGCGGATAAACTTCGGCCTGCATTTCCTTTCCATTTGCAAAGGCATGAGTCTGGTTCTGCAGTTCCTCAACTGCAGCCTGTCCGGAACCGCTGACGGCCTGGTAAGTACTAACGATCACACGTTTGATTTTGTATGTGTCGTGAATCGGTTTGAGCGCCACGAGCATTTGAATTGTAGAACAATTTGGGTTTGCAATTATTCCGCAATGATTTTCCAGAGCCTCCGCATTGACTTCCGGAATGACCAGGGGATGTTCCTGTGACATTCTGAAAGCAGTAGAATTGTCGATTACCACGCAGCCCCTTTTAACTGCTTCAGGAGACAATTCAAGCGATGCACCTTCACCGGCACTCATAATCGCGATATCAACGCCGGAAAAAGCATCCGCGTTTGATTCCGCGACAGTGTATTCTTCACCACGCCATTTGACTTTTGTACCAGCGTTTTGTGCAATATCGAGCAGGACTAGATTCTCGATTGGCAGATCACTTGTTTCCAATATGCTGCGCATTTCGGTGCCGACATTTCCCAGGGCGCCGACTACTGCAAAAGTATATTGTTTCATCATTTTTTCAGCAAATCCTTTTTTTCTTGTATGTAATTTTTTACATCAGTTGAGTTTATAAAAACTGAAGCCAAGTGGCAAGCGGGTTATATCAATCTGTCAGCAGTTTTTTGCAGATAATTCTTAGTGCATAAAGCAGTTTTTTTCGGCTCTGATATGTGTATAATTAATCCAACTGAGTTTAGGTTAAACTTTTTAAGCTGACTCGGAACATGTGTTGCATAAACAGCATTGTATTTTTTATCTATTTGCACTCAGTGTATAAAATTCACTCTGGGTTGCATCCCTAACGATCCAGCAGGTTCAAATGTTTGATTTTCGGTATTATCATTGGAAACTGGCTACATGTTCCATCATTTCAATTTTATTATTTTTTGGGTGTGCCGAAGAAAATGCCGAAGAAAATAAGGATTCAAGTTCTTCTTCAAGTATTACTTCTTCTTCAAGTATTACCACTTACAGTATCGGAGGAACTGTAACTGGCCTCTCTGGTTTTTTGGTCATTCAAAATAATAGTGCAGATGATACTGTTATTGAACAAACTGGAACGGATAATGTCAGTTTTACTTTCAAGACCCGAATCAGTTCCGGAAGTGCATATAGTGTTTCGGTAAAACTGCAGCCCAACACACAGACCTGTACCGCTTCAAATGCTTCCGGTACAACTTCTGACAACATTTCAAATATAACAATTGCCTGTACGAGCAGTAGCTATAATGTTAGTGGAACTGTAAGCGGGTTAACAGGTTCAGTGGTTCTGCAAAATAATGGTGCAGAAGATCTCACAGTTTCCAACGGCAGCTTCAGCTTTACAAACAAAATCAACAAGGGCAGTGCATACAACGTAACTGTTAAAACCCAGCCGTCTCCATTCACATGTTCTGCAGCCAGTAATCGCGGCCTTGCAAGTGACAATATGAGCAGTGTTTCCATTGTTTGTGCAGTCCGGGCCTATTTTTTAAGTGGAACGGCCAGTGGCCTGGGATCTACTACTCTGGGGCTGCAATTCGATAATGAAACAAAAACGCTCTCAGACAACGGCTCGTTCAGCTTTAGTACTCCAGTAGCAGAAGGCGGAGGCTACAGTATATACATTCCATCCCAACCGGACAACAGAACTTGTTCCGTGACCAATGGAACACGCAGCAACGTTTCTCAGGATTACACTGATCTTAAAGCGGTTTGCTGGGAATACATTGACAATGTAACCAGTGGAGGAATCAACGATAATGTCAGTCAAAATGGCAGCAGTCCGCAGCTTATCGAATTCGAATCAACTCTTTATAGCGCCTGGGTGGAGCCTTCCAGTTCTGACAACAAAACTAGAATTAGAGTCGCAAAATATAATGATAATTCTAGTAGTTGGAGTTTCGTGGACTCTTCCGGGATTAACAACAAAAGCTTTGTTTCTTCAAGAACTTCTCAGAATGCTTCTCAACCTGTTTTATTTGTGGAAAATAAGACTACTCCATCTTTATTCATGGCTTGGGTTGAGGAACTTGCGGGGACAAGTTATGTATCAATTGCTAGATACATAAATAGTTCCTGGAACTCTTTTGCTTTAATTAATAAAGATAATCAGGCGCTTTCATCTCCTCATGGAGCCTACCACAGTCATGACAGCAGCCTCTACGTTACATGGAGTGAATTAGATAATGCAAGTGTAAGCCAAATTCGTGTGTCCAAGGCAACCGGAGCTTTTTGGGACGGCAACGGGATCACCGGTATCAATCATAACACCAGCCGCCAAGCGACTCAACCAAGATTAGCTTCTTCGAGTTCCTACCTGTATGCAATTTGGACGGAGATTGGTAACAATGCAACTGGACAAATACGGGTAAAAGTCAGCAGCGCAAGTTCCACCAGTTGGACATCAGTGGATAACAGCGCAGCCTCCGGAATTAACAAAAACTCTTCCTACAATGCAGAAGCTCCGGAACTGACTGTTTTCAACTCAAAACTATATGCTGCCTGGCAGGAGTCAAACAGCAATAACGTTACACAAATCAGAGTTGCGGTTTTCAATGGTAATATTACTTCTCCTTCATGGAGCTTTGTTGATAATGGAGACAGTACAAAAGGTATGAACAAGATCATTGACAAGGACGTAAATGAAAATGCTACTGCGCCGCGGATGACTGTATTTGATTCCAGCCTTTACTTGACATGGCTCCAGGAGGACGGACTGAGCAAACAAATGCGGCTGGCAAAGTATAACGGTAATGACAGTTCTCCGGAATGGACTTTAGTGGATCGTTACGATGAGTTAGGTATCAGTCGCTTTGGCTTAAATTACAATATCTTAAAAGTTGCTGCAACTCCAGTCATGGCAGCAAGCAGCTCGAAACTATATGCTGCCTGGAGTGAGCCTGACAGCAGTGGAAAAACTCAAATCAGGGTTGTGAAGAATCCATTTTAAACTGCAAAATCATGAAAAACCATTTCTCTAACTTGAACTGCTTAACCTGAAAATGCTTTACATAAAAAAGCAGACAACTAAGTTTGCCATTTTATCAGCTCTTCTTGTCGCATTAACAGGATGTGCCGCAACTGAGGACAGCAGCAGCGGGAGCGGGAGCAGTTCGTATGTACTTAAAGTAAGCGTCTCCGGTCTTCAGCAGGGCAAAAATATTGTTTTAAATAGTGGCCAGAGTACGACGGAAAATGTTTTTACAGAAAATGAAGCACTTGGAATTACCACAGATGGAACCTATTCCTTTGGTTCATTTACCAGCGGAACTTCATACAATATCTCAGTACGTCAGCAGCCCGTCAGTCAAACCTGCACGGTGACCAGTGGAGAAGGAACACTCAGCGCGAGTACAACCATTGCGGTTGCATGTACCTCTGAATCATACACCATTTCCGGTACAGTTGTTGGTATGCTTTCAGGTCAAAGTGTAACTCTGCAGAACAACTCCGGAGATAATCTTACTGTAAGCAGCAACACCAGTTTCAGCTTTACAACGAAAGTGGCTTCAGGGGCAACATACCTGGTAACGGTCCTGACGCAGCCCACCGGTCAGACGTGTACACCAAACTTGAACAGCGGTGTGGTTTCCGGGAATGTGACCGATATCAGCATAATCTGCTCATACACAGTTTATACTGTTTCCGGAAATGTCAGCGGACTTTCAGGAACAATCGTCCTGCAGAACAATTACGGAAGCGATCAAACTTTGACCAGCGACGGAAGTTTTTCATTTAGAGTTGCTTCCAGTGCCAAATACAACGTTCGCGTCAAAACACAGCCAAACGGGAAATGTACTGTTAGTAACGGCAGCGGAACTGTAAGTGCAGATGTGGATAACGTTTCAGTTGGATGCTGGGTTCTCGTTGATGGAGGTGGAAGCTCTACCGGAGTCAATAAAAACTCAACTTACCGTGCCGACAATGTGAGTCTGCATGCATTCGATAACAACTCAAAGCTTTATGTAAGCTGGAGCGAAATCTCACAATACGGCAGCATCAGCCAAATCAGGGTCAAGAGTTACGATAATTCCACCTGGAGTACAATTGACGGAGACAGCAACAACGGCATCAATTTGATCAAGTCCCGCAACGCAACTAATCCCTCGATGTCAGACAACGGAACACACCTTTTCGCTGTTTGGAGCGAAGACAACGGGGCCGGAAAGGGACTAATCCGTACCGCAGTTTACGATAACACAACCCTATCATGGGATTTTCAAAACAACAATTTTCAGGCACTTAATAATTCCACAAGTAGATCTGCGAACAATCCTCAACTGCTGAATGATAATTCATCACTATATGCAATTTGGAGTGAAAATAACGGTACTGCAAATCAAATTAGAGTTAAGCTTTTTGACAACAGTACCAGCTGGAATTTGGTAGACAAGATCGGCGATAATACTACCGGTATCAATAAAGACACGAGCAAAAATGCCATAAATCCCAAATTTCTGAATTTTAACTCCGGAATTTATGCTGCCTGGAGCGAAGACAACGGCTCCGCATCACAGATACATGTGGCTAGATATAACAACAGCAGCAGTTGGACATTTGTAGACGATAACAGCAGCACCGGAATCAACAAGGCACCCGGCAAAAACGCAACCTATCCGACAATGGCAGTACTTAGTACCAAACTATATCTGGCCTGGAGTGAAACCAATGCAGACAACCGGACGCAAATTCGAGTGAAATCATATAATGGAAGCAGTTGGAGTTTTGTGGATGGAGATAATGCAACGAAGGGAATTAACAAGGATTACACGCAAAATGCTTCATATCCGCAATTGGTAAAAGTTACTGACAACAGTTCAAGCTCCAAACTTTATGCGGTTTGGCTGGAAGAAAACGGTAACACCCAGGTACGTGTTGCTGAATTCGATGGAACTTCAACCTGGAGTTTCAAGGATGGCGACAGTTTTGACGGCCTGAATCTCAACACCGCCAAAATTACCGGAAAACCCAGTGCCGCTGCCTACCTCAACAAACTAATCGTTGCCTGGTCTGAAACCAACAGTCTGGGAGTGCCACAAATCCGTGTTGCCAAATCACCTTTTTAAGAAAGCACAAACAGTATTTGAATTTATATTCAGGACTCACTGAAAAAGTTTTTCTAGTGAGGTCACCTCGTTGGGAAAAAGTACTCAAACAAAACAGGGAGTAAAGCTTTCGAGCTTGCACGTAAACCCCCTGAAGTTTTGATCATAAATCCAATAATTACTTATTGATATTATTGAATAATGTTATTTTTCAGCAAGTCCTATTTTTTTCTCGGCTGCTGGTAGATGTTAGTTCTTCTTCAAAAATCATTATTATTGTCACTAAAAAAGGGAAAATACAAATGATGAATATGAAGCAGGCTGCCGAACAGGTTTTGGTGCTCGCAGAAAAAGA
>LSNO01000061.1 GCA_002082305.1 SAR324 cluster bacterium SAR324-CTD7B | reverse complement strand
GTATGCAGTTTTACAGCAGATTTGGTTGAACGAAATAATGCCCATGGAAAAACAGACATGCAAAGATCAATGGTCGAGGCATCCAATGCGTAAACTGTATTTTTCATTTCCAATCCTAAATCCTCTCTCGAGTAAAGAGGACGGGCTATTTTAATCAAAGCATGAGCAAAATCAGCATAGATGCGCCAATCACGCGTTTTGTTAGCATTCGAGAATGTGTTACGGGATATTCCTCCTCGGATTCCGATATGGTAGAGTTTGGGCTTATGAGCTCGAAGACAAATCTCAATATCACGTAAACCTTCTCTATGTGTAAGTTGACCAAAAGCCATACAAAGAAATTGATCAAAACAGTTGAAGTACTTTACATAACGGTTACCACTATATCGTTCTACACATTTTCTGAAAGTGTGCATAGGCAGATGATCCATCACTTGGGTAAATATATATTCGCCGGAAAACATGCTGCTCCTTTTTTGTATGAAAATGAGTAGCATGACTGACTTCCAGAAGAATGCTCAAGTCGGTAACTGGCATAATTCAATGTTATTCTTGTGTTTTCATATAGTTACGAGAATAATTAGTTTTTTCTTGGGACACTAGTGACGAATTGATTACTTATTGAACATTATATTTCATTAAAATATACTTGTCAAGTATAAAGCTTGCTATACCAAAGGATTACAAGATAATGTTCAGTTTCGTTCTTATTGAACACTTCTGATAAAAAGATAAGCTACGAGTATATTTTTTTTAATATTTGTGGTCTAATATAAACTTCAAAGAAGTTTCAAAATAGAGTCGAATTTGAAGATAAAAGTAGTAGATTTCAACGAATGAGATTGGAACTAATGAAAAGTTCTCGTAAATGGATGAGGATATCCAGTTTTATCAACCTACTGAGATTTGACCAATTTTAAAAATGACAAAAAAGAGTTTCAAAGTAGTTTCAAACTTTTTAATTCTTATATAAAATCAATATTTTATAGAAATAATACTACTGGCTGGGAATGAATTGATGTTCATGGGAATTATTAGCAACAAAAGTAGAATGAATGCTAAAAGCTCGTTTCCGGTTAAAAGTTGATAGAAAAAATTGAAAGCGAATACTGAAGCTTACTAGAATTCATGACTCACGAATTAAATAAAAAACTGGGAATTAAAATTTAAAATAAATTAGAGATGCTGGATCAACGTTTTTTTGCCAACATAGATTGGGTTCTATGTTTTTTAGTTTTGCTGATTTGCGGTGTGGGTTTGATTGCACTTTCCTCAGCAACAGTCGGTACGCCGGGGCAGGAGGATTATTTAATTCAGCAGGTTTTTCGTATTTTAGCAGGAATTGGAGTAATTATTTTAGTCCAATTGGTTCACTATCGAAATTGGGCGCGCCTGGGTTTTGTTATGCATCTGGTAGTAATTGGGTTGCTGGTTCTCGTGCTGTTTTATGGAACAGGTGGACCTGGAGCACCTGTACAACGCTGGCTGAAAGTTGGGCCGTTTTTTTTCCAACCTTCTGAGTTCAGCAAGTTTACGCTGGTGCTGGCACTTTCACATCATTTCAGGGACTTCGAACAGCCTAAAGGAAACTGGCTTTGGATGATTTGGCCTCTAGCTTTAATGGCAGTTCCAGTGGTTTTGATTGTCAAACAGCCTGACTTGGGTACAGCCATGTTACTCATGATCGTTTTCGTACCAATCATTTTTTTGATGGGTATTCGTCTCAAGACTATTTTTATCCTGATTATTCTCGCATTGGCTTCCCTGCCCATCGTCTGGATTTATGTTCTAAAATCATATCAAAAAGGCCGTATCTTGACTTTTCTTGATCCGGAACGTGATCCTCTGGGGTCCGGCTATCATATAATTCAGTCCAAAATTGCTATCGGCAGTGGAGGAGTGTTTGGTAAAGGATTTGGCGAAGGAACACAGGGGCAACTGAATTTTTTGCCTGCACACCACACTGATTTTATTTTTTCTGTATTTTCTGAAGAGTGGGGATTTTTTGGTGCAATGCTGGTATTGATTCTGTTTTTAACACTTGCATTGTGGTCATTGGCAGAAGTGCTAAAATCAAAAAATCTTGTAAGTGCCATCCAAATTACCGGGATTGTCGCAATATTCATATCACATGTATTGATCAATATTGGCATGACAACAGGATTGATGCCGGTTGTAGGTGTTCCACTTCCATTTTTTAGTTATGGCGGTTCTTCAATGCTCTCCATGATGTTTGGAATTGGCCTTTTACTGAACATCAGAATGCGCCGTTTTGAAAAACAATAAATAACTTAAACTCCAGATTCTCAGCCTTAATTCCTTCTTATTGTTACGATGGTTCGTCTTCGTTTTGCTCCAAGTCCCACAGGATATTTGCATGTCGGTGGTTTACGTACTGCTCTTTTTTGCTGGTTTTATGTACGTCAACAAGGCGGCAAATTCATTTTCCGTTTAGAAGACACTGATCAAAAAAGGCTGGTCGAAGGTGCCGAAAATGATTTGATCAGAATGTTGGAATGGGCAGGAATTGATCTGGACGAAGGTCCCGGAATTGGAGGTGAATCAGGTCCTTATCGTCAATCAGAGCGCATTGAAATATACAGTCGCCATGTCCGGAAATTACTTGATGACGAAAATGCATATCATTGTTTTTGTTCTGCGGAACGATTGGAAAAACTTAAAGCAGGACAACGTGCGAAGGGAGATACTCCGCGTTATGATGGATTTTGCAGGCGCCTGTCAAAGGCGGAAGTCAGTAGACGGCTGGGTGAGGGTGATCAGCATGTTGTACGGATGAAAGTACCTGAAATTCCGGAAACACTGGTGCTTGATGATTTAATCAGGGGTAGTGTCTCAATTGAAACCAGTCAAACTGAAGACCAGGTTTTAGTCAAAAGCGACGGCTTCCCAACATATCACCTGGCTGTCGTAGTTGACGACCACTTGATGAATATAACGCATGTTGTACGAGGTGAAGAATGGCTTTCTTCATTTCCAAAACATTTGCTTCTGTATCGCTTTCTGGGCTGGGATCCTCCCCGGTTTGCACACTTGCCTTTAATTCTTAATCCTGACAAATCCAAACTCAGTAAACGTCAAGGTGATGTTGCCGTGGAAGACTTCCGTTCTCAAGGCTATCTTCCGGAAGCACTGGTCAATTTTATTTCTTTGCTGGGCTGGTCACCTGCGCAGGATCAGGAGTTGTTCTCACTTTCCGAACTGCTGGAAGAATTCAGTTTTGAACGTGTTAACAAATCCGGAGCTGTTTTTGATCGGGAAAAACTTAACTGGATGAATCAGCAATATATCCAAAATTTAAATCTGGAAGATTTCCACCAGCGACTGCTTCCATTCTTAGCAGAAACGACTTATGCCGGCGAGGATGAAATCCTGCTCAGGAAAGCAATAAAAATTCTGCAGCCCCGCTTGGTGACGCTGGCAGAAATTGGTGATCGTCTCTCATTATTTTTTGACCAAAATCCGGCAGCCACTGATCCGGAAGTAAAAAACCTTCTGCGGAAGGATACCTCAAAAGATGTGCTTTCTGTTTTTATCAAGCAGCTGGAATCAATTGAAAAATTGACTGAAGAAAACTTTGCTAGTGTTGTGGGAAATATTCAAAAAGAGACAATGATCAAGGGTAAAGACCTGTGGCTGCCTTTGCGTTACGCAATTACTCTCGAAGCTCAAGGTCCGGATTTAAAGCTCATGGTTGATTTTTTTGGGAAGGAAAAATGTTTGCACCTGGCACGGCATGCTCTGGAATTATGACACATAATAAAAGGCAAATAAAAATAGTAATTTTGCAGATTATTCAAAATATAAATGAAAAATGCAAAAAAGAATTGTGGCTGGGAAAAATAATGTCTCAATCCACTTTTTCTGTTGTTTTTCATTCTATTATCTTTCTTTTTATAGCCTTTCCTGAAGTCGTTAATGCAGTTCAAACCCAGGATCAATTAGTTGCTAATTTTGATTCCAAGCTGGAAATAACTACGGATAATATTGCAGCACGGGTTCTTGGAAGTAAAAAGAGAGTGGTAATTACTGTGATTGATCTCTTTAATCATGAGACTCAGGAGAGGGACACGCAGACCGATTTGCTTGAAGAAAAATTTACAGATTCTCTCTATAAAAAACTACCTGATCAAGTAGTTCCTTATTTTGAAATAGTTTACCTGCGTTTAGAATGGAGAAGTACTTTCCCTGAAATAAAGCATGATCCGCTTACAGAAGATATAGCAAAACTTACGAACGCTGACTGGTTGCTTACGGGAACTCACCAGACAAACGACGGTTTGCTCTCAGTCAGTTTGGAACTTTATGATTTGAAGAGTGGAGACCTGCTTTGGCAAACAGTAGTTGGAATGGATAGTACAATTGAAAATGATCTTGAAAAAAATGCACAGTTGGAAAATGGACTTGAAGAAGAGGTTGCGCAGAAATTCGAGCAAAACAGTTCGCTTTTTCCTACTCAAAATGACACTCAGCTTCCTAGTCCTTTATTTCCTCAAATTACTCAAGATCCAGCTTTGGAGCAGAAAAAGACAGGTGAGTATGAAGGAAATATTGTGTCTGCTCTGATGATTGAAACGGTTAAAGAAAGACAGGAATATTCGGATGGCATGGTATTTATTAATGAAGGCGAATTTTTGATGGGCAGTGATCTTGGCGACGAAGATGAACTACCGGATCATTTGGTTTTTGTGAAAAGTTTTTATCTTGACCAGCATGAGGTGACAAATGCAGATTACAGCAAGTGTGTTGAATGTACACGGGGACATGGAGGCTTTGACACTATTGAACCTCAGCAACCGGTAGTGTATGTTGATTGGAAAAATGCAGATGCTTTCTGTCAATTCCAAAACAAGCGTTTGCCGACAGAATCAGAGTGGGAATATGCGGCTCGTGCAGGAAGTGAGGAAAAGTATAGTTTTGGGGACAATATTTCATTGCTAGAAACCTACGCCTGGCTGAAAACAAACACAGTAGATAAAGGTCTTTGGGGAGCAAAAACTGTGAGCAGCAAAAAGGCAAACAACTGGGGACTGCATGACTTGTATGGCAACGTTATGGAATGGGTGCAAAATTATTACAAACCGAATTATTTTGCCTACGTTCGTCAATCCGATAATTCCAATGATCTGAATGTTCCGGAAAATGAAGAATATCCGCTCCGCGTAGTAAGAGGCGGTGCATGGGGAGGACTTCACGGAGCCGGCACTCCAGAGGGTTTACGGTCCGCAAAACGTTATGCTTTTGTAGAATGGACACGTTCTTTTCAAATCGGTTTCCGCTGTGCAATGGATATTCCTGAAAAAAATTAAAACTTTTGAATAAAATTATCAACCCTCCTTTTTCCTTGATTGCTGATATTGATTATGTCTGATATTCCAGTTGGAGCACAGGTTCCGCCATCCAGGGCAAAACTTACTGAAGTACCGAATAAGCCTCTAGTAACATCTAAAGTAACGGATTCTGCATTTGAAAAGGTTTTGCCTTTCAGTACAGATTTGGAACTGCGTGACCGTTATATTAATTTCTTTGGAGGATTGCGCCTGGGGAAATTGCTGGAAGATTTGGATCTGATTGCAGGAGAAGTTGCCTACAAACACACAGAAGGTTGGGAACGAGGTATGACAATAGTCACAGCTGCATGCGATCGCATTGATTTATTGGGCGAATTGCGCAGTGACCGTGATCTGCAGCTGCTTTCCAGCATCAACTGGGTGGGACGCAGTTCACTGGAAGTTGGAGTTCGTATTTCGTCTAAAGAAGGAAAATCATGGGTAAGAGTAGCCCGTGCATATTTTATTATGGTTGCCCGGCGTGAAGGAAAAGCTGAGCCGGTGAATTCACTTGAACCAGTGAGCAAGAATGAGCAACGGCGTTTTAAGCAGGGAGAGCAGCGTCAGCAGGAACGACGGGCAATAGTGCAAACAAGTTATCTTCATAACACACCTACGGCAGAGGAAAGCCATGTTCTGCATGATCTGTTTTTACGGATCAAGAATAGCGAAATAGAAGGTGTACCCATGCAGGAGTCAATTCGGCAATCCACATTGTTGATGCACCCACAGTCCCGCAATGTACATAACAATATTTTTGGCGGCTACCTGATGCGGGAGGCTTTTGAACTGGCTTGGAATATTACTTATCTTTTCTGTAGAAAAAGGCCGCAGTTTGTCAGCATGGATCACATGTATTTCTACAAGCCGGTTGAAATTGGTTCAATTATTTCGTTTACCGGAACAGTTGTTTACACGGTTGATAAATCATTGATGGTTGAAGTTGTCACAGAGGTCATTCGACCAAAATCCGGAGAGACACAGCTCACTAATGTATGCTATTTTACCTTTAATGCCCTGGATGATTCCGGAAAACTGCAACAGATTCCGGTAATTTTACCAGACACTTATGAAGAAGGTTTGAAATACCTTGATGGAGCAAAACGCTTTAAACTTGGTGAGAAAAAACGCACATTAATCAAAAATTAGGCACTAAGAAAACAGAAATCGAATCTTATCCAGTGTCATTCCGGGCAGCGAAGCGGAGACCCGGAATCCAGTGGAAACCGCTGCAAGTCTGCTGGATCCCGGGTCAAGTCCGGGATGACAAAGGAAACTTTTTTTAAAGCACTGTAACTCTCAATCACGATCACACAACATAACTGCTAAAATATGATCAGTACCTCTCAAACATCACACCTCGACTCCATCGATTCATTTCTGGCAATGGAGGTTTTTGCCAAAGCACAGGCACTTGAAGCCCAAGGTCGAGATATCATACATCTTGAATTTGGTGAACCTGATTTTACTGCACCTCCGGCTGCAGCAGAATCTGTCAAAAAAAGTATGGAAATTAATGATGCTGGATATACCTTTTCTCAAGGTCTGGAGGAGTTGCGAATCGAAATTGCAAAAAAATACGCAAATGATTACGGAGTCAAAATTCTTCCGGAACAAGTTCTTGTTTCCAATGGGTCATCGCTTTTGCTCTATTTGGCAATTCGAATACTTGCTCCACCCGGAAGCCAAGTCATTCTCACTGATCCTTGTTATGCCTGTTACGAAAATGTAGTACGGCTGGCTGGTGCAGAGCCTGTTATGATCAAGTTGAGGCACGAAGATGGTTTTCAGTTGAATGTTGATGATCTTAAAAAAAGAGTGACACCTAAAACCAGAGCCATGCTCATAAATTCACCAATGAATCCTACCGGTGTGGTCTTTTCTTCCGAAGTGATGACGGCCCTCGCCGAATTGGATATTCCGATAATTTCTGACGAAATATATGCGGATTTGAGTTTTGAGGATCCGCCGTGCAGCTTTTTAAGTTATTCGCCCCAAACGGTGGCAATTCATGGTTTTTCAAAATCCTATGCAATGACAGGTTGGCGACTTGGATACATGATTACTCCCTTGGAATGGATGTCTGCGGCAGACCGTCTGCATCAAAACCTGATGATTTCTGCAACAGAATTTGTGCAGGAAGCTGGAATTTGGGTTTTGCAAAAAAGCAAAGCTTACCGTGAAAGTATGAAAACGGAATTTAATCGCAGACGACTGTTTGTTTTGGAACGCATGCGCGAACTTGGAATGGATCTGGGATATACTCCAACAGGTGCGTTTTATGTGCTTTACAAGTATCGCGATTCCGGAAAATCTTCTCTGGATCTTTGTCATGAAGTGCTGGAAAAAACGGGTGTTGCGATTGCACCCGGACGGGATTTTGGCCTTGGAGCGGAAGGTTTTGTCCGGATCAGCTACGCCCAATCCATGGAAAACTTAGGCCTTGCCTTGAATCTCTTAGCGGAGAGTATGTTGTTATGACTGCTTCCATCACACGCTCTGTCCAAGAAAGTGAAGCAGGAAAGAGGGTAGATCAGCTGTTGACAGCGTTGGATGAAATAGTTTCACGTGCACAGGCACAGCGGCTTATAAAATCCGGTAATGTTTTACTAAACGGAAAACCGGAATGTGCGCCTTCGCGGAAAGTACGTGCAGGACAGGAAATTTCAGTTACAATTCCTCCGCCGGAATCAACGGAAGTTCTTCCGGAAAAGGGAGTGCTTGATATTTTATATGAAGACGAACATTTAATCGTTATCAACAAAGCCGCAGGAGTTGTGGTTCACCCTTCTGCCGGACATGCTTCCGGAACTCTGGTTAATTTCTTAATTCATCATTGTCAGGATCTTTCCGGAATCGGAGGAATTATGCGTCCCGGAATTGTACACCGGATCGACAAAGACACCTCCGGAGTTTTGGTGATTGCAAAAACGGATGATGCTCATCTGCATTTGTCAAATCAGTTTAAGCAGCATTCAGTCAAACGGCAGTATCAATGCCTGGTTTGGGGTGTTCCGGAAAAAGAACATGGAGTGGTCAACGCGGCTTTGGGACGCCATCCGGTACGGCGCAAAGATATTTCGATTGTAGAAAATGTTGTCTCAGAAGAAAATGAGAATAAAAAGGGTAAATCTGCAGTAACTCACTGGCGTCTTTTGCAGAGTTTCGAATTTGCAGCTTTGCTGGCCTGTCGGTTGGAAACAGGGCGTACCCACCAAATTCGGGTGCACCTGACTTCGATTGGTCATCCGGTAATTGGTGATCCGCAATATGGGAAATCGCCTCTTAAGCAGCTTTCAGGGATTTCCACAGAATTAAGTCAGACGCTTACAAATTTTAAGCGTCAGGCTTTGCACGCAGAAATTTTGGGATTTGAACATCCTGTTTCCGGAGAATGGCTGGAATTCAAGGCACCCTTTCCGGATGATTACAAGATTTTACTGAAAGCAATTCAGCATGATTAGTTCGAAAAGACAGATCAATATCGCATGTCTTCAAACCCGTCCAAGACCGGATTTTAAATCAGCTCTTGATGAAGCAATAGCACTTGCAGAAGAGGCGGTAGCAGCCGGAGCGGATATTCTAACACTACCGGAATATTGCGGCGGGTTGAAAACAGAAGGTTCTGCATTTGCTCCACCATTTGAAGCTGAGGAGTCTCATCCAGTTTTAAAAGGTCTCAGGGACTTTGCAAAAAACCGGAAAAAATATCTGCTTATTGGTTCAATTGCTATAAAAGGTCCCGCGGAAAAGATTTTGAATCGCAGTTTTATTATTGATGAATGTGGGAACATCATCAGCCGCTACGACAAAATTCATTTGTTTGACATCACACTGTCGGAAAAGGAATCATATCGTGAAAGTGCCACTGTTCATGGCGGTCAGACAGCCGTAATTTGCCAAACGCCTTTAGGATGCTTCGGACAGACAATCTGTTACGATTTACGTTTCCCACATCTTTATCGTGATTTATCACAATCAGGCGCAGAGATATTGTTTGTTCCTGCAGCATTTACAAAAAAAACAGGTGAAGCTCACTGGCATGTGCTAAACAGGGCGCGTGCAATTGAAAACGGTGCTTTTGTGGTTGCACCATGTGCTATTGGTAGGGTTGAGGGCGGCGGTGAAAGCTATGGTCATTCATTGATCATCAATCCCTGGGGTGAAATACTTGCTGATGGAGGAGCAGATTCAGGATTTATCAATGTAAATATTAATCTGGAAGAGGTTAACTCTGCACGAAATCGAATTCCAAGCCTGAGTCATGACAGAGCATTTGAGTTTTAGATTGGGGAAAGGTTACAAAATACTTAACAAAAATATATATCCTAACTAGATTTAATCTGTCCGATAATATCATGCAGGCTGGTATTATCTTCAACCTCAAAACTCTGTGAGTATTTTGTCTCAATCTGGTCAATAAACTCAACAATCACCACCGAGTCTGCACCACAATCCAAAATCGGCTGATCCAAATCCGGTTCCAGAGAAACAACTTTTTTAAAGAGTGCAACAATCTCATTTTTCAGTGAAGGTTTTGTTTCGTCAGTTTCTGAATCTTCCTCGTCCTGTGAACTTACTAGCCGCTCTAAAAGTCCATCAAAATGCTCTTCTGCAAAAGTTTGACGGTTTCGCAGGTGTTTTATTTTTCCACTGGAAGTTTTGGCAATAGTACCAGGTTCCAAATACAGGCGTTCACTTGGTGTGATCTGAAAATGTTTACCGACGATTTCAATGATTTGCTGATCAATGGAATTCAAAACATATTTACGGAAAACATCCATGTCTTTAATTAAATCAGCACGAACTTCCACAGCAACCGCTAAATGCTCCGACTCATTTTCTAATCCTGAAGCATAAGCCATCAAGCATCCCGGCCGTAATTCTTCTACTCTTGAAAGCACTAGTTCGATGTCATGCGGATAATAATTTCGTCCGCGAATGATGATGATGTCTTTGATTCTGCCCGCAAAATAAAGGTTCCCCTCCCAGAGCAGTGCTGTGTCGCCGGTTGCCAGAAATGGTTGTTCTTTGCCTTTAATTTTTTGCAGAAAAATTTCTTCAGTAGCCTGTTTGTTTTCATAATATCCCTGGGCAACAGAGGGGCCGCTTACCATCAGCTCTCCTACTTCTCCTTCCGGAAGTACCTGGTTTTCTGCACCTTTGATAACAATTTCGTGACCGTCCATTTGCGAACCCAAATTGACAAGCATCTTTTTGTCTGTTTCCGCAGCATCCTCGTCCAGTAATTTAACCCGTCCTTCTGTTTCCAAAACATGCCGATCAACGCAAAGTCCATGCAGACCCGTTTTACTGCCCGAAAACATGATCACTATTTCCGCCATACCAAATCCGGGACGGATTACATCCGGCTTTAAGCCACATTCTGCAAAACGCTCATTAAATTTTTTGGTTGGTAAATAATGAACCGGCTCAGAGCCGTCTGTTACAGAAACCATGCAGGATAAATCGAGTTGAGCAAGTTCGTCATTCGATATTTTTTTCATACATAAATCGAGGGCAAATGGTGGAACGTAGCTGTGCGCGCACTTGTACTTTGACATCGCAGTGAGCCAGCGCAGGGGCTTCCGGATGAAATGTGCAGGTGTCATCAAAACCACGAACCCTCCGGAATAAAGTGCCCCCATCATTCCCGCGGCTAAACCAAAATCGTGAAAGAGCGGCAGCCAGACCACGGTTCCGTTTTCCTCTTCCAGCTGCATAAATTTGCGGGCTTCTTCCAAATTTGACATCAAATTACTGTGCCCAATCATGATGCCTTTAGGAGTTCCTGTACTTCCGGAAGTGAACTGTAAATACGCAGTGTCAGTAGAATTAATTTCTGGTTGAGAATATTCGCCATCCTTTTCTGCAAGAATTTCTTCTGCAGACGCAATTGCAAGTCCGGCAAAAACTTTTTGCAGTTCCGGAGGCAACTGGTTACGTAAAAAATCCACCATCAAGGTTGTTGCAACCAGCAAACTTGGTTTGCTGACTTTTAAAGTCGGCAAAAACGTTTCCAGATAGGCCGCCATGTTTTGCGGTCCTGCTGGTTCTGACAAGGGAACTGCAAGAATTCCTGCATACAAACAGCCGTAAAAAACTTTGACGAACTCCAGACTGTTGGGAAGAATAACCAGCACGCGCTCACCTTTTGCAATTCCGCGTTTTTGCAGGGCTGCGGCAACCTGACGAGCAGCGTGGTCATTTTCCTGGTAAGTCATGGAACCGGAAGTTCCGCTGCCGACAACCGGTTTCTCTCCATCTTCAAGGAAAATAACACAGTTTCTGTCCGGATGCTCCATTGCCCTTTGTCGGGCCACTTCTACTATGTTTTTATATTTGTCTGCTGGCATAATTATCTATGGGCTGATTGATCTGCAAATTGAATTTATTTTTCTTTGCTGCACAGTTTAACACATTCTAGAGTGGCCTCAAGAAAAAATGTTCAAAGACTGAGAGCTATATAGAAAACGGTTTTCGCTTATTGGATTAATTTAACTAAAAACTCCAATGAAATATCCGCTACATCTTTAAACTCCCGGTCGAGAATGACTACATGTCTTGATTGTTCCATCCAGTGAGATTCACGGACTGCAGATTGAACTCCCTGTAAAATAATGTCACCGCTATTTAAATCTACAGTTTGATCCAAATTTGCCTGAATAATCAAAATAGGTTGATATATTCGAAACAGACGGAGCTTAGTTTCCGACTGTAATTTCAAAAGTTGAACCCCTGCTTTTAAGGGATTGACTTTGTAACCCTGCCATGGCATTTGATCCCTGTTCTTTTCTGTTTTCTTTGGGATGGCAAAAACAAAAGGTGAGGCTATGACCATTATAAGTTTTCGGAGGAAAGAGGAAGCCAATCGCATGGCCGGCGCATAAAGTAAAAGTCCTTTTATTTCAGGATGTTCACTGGCTAAGTGAAGAGCAAGTACAGCTCCAGCTGATTCTCCTCCCACAAATATTTGAGAACATTTTTCCTTTAATTCTAAATATGCTTTTTCACTGGCTCCAAGCCATTCTGTGCGTGAAGTCTCATTCAGATTTTCCGGTGTTGTTCCATGACCTGGAAGCAGGACTCCTGAAACAGTAAATCCAGCATCATGGAACCGTTTTGCCAGGGGTCGTACCTCTGCCGTGGTTGCAGTGAAGCCGTGCAGCAGAAGTACTCCGATCTTTCCACCATCCCAAAAAAATGAATCTCCTTCCAACTCTGGATTGAGCAGGTGATGCTCACCAGTATCTGGTGATTTCAAGAATTGAGGATTCTTCTTCTTATTTCTCATTTTCTTTCCTGACTTCGATTGTTACGCAATAGACAGAGCTGAGTTATGTGTTTTGTCTTGATACAATTTTAAGAAAGATATAGAATTCTTTGTTTTATTTATAAATCCCAAACAGCTAGAAATTTAAGTACAGTTTTTTATGATTCAAGTTCACTCACTGAGCAAAAATTTTAACAACTTCCTGGCAGTCGATCAAGTTTCATTTGAAGTTCAGAAGGGTGAAGTCCTGGGTTTCCTTGGTCCAAACGGAGCAGGTAAATCGACAACCATGAAAATGCTGACCTGTTTCATTCCACCAAGCTCGGGTACAGCAGAAATTTGTGGTTTCAGCATTTTGGAAAATCCCCTGGAGGTTCGCAACCAAATCGGATACCTTCCTGAAAGTGCTCCTTCTTATGACGAAATGCTGGTTGGAGAGTTTCTCCGTTTTGTTGCAGAAATTCGGGGATTCAGTGGAAAAGAGTTAAAAAGGCGGGTTAGCATTGTGATCGATATGACTTCACTTAGAGAAGTCGAAAATCAAATGATAGAAACTCTTTCAAAGGGCTTTCGGCAGCGTACAAGTTTGGCACAAGCATTAATTCACGATCCACCTGTTCTGATTCTTGATGAGCCGACTGATGGCCTTGATCCAAATCAAAAACATGAGGTACGTACCTTAATCAAAAATATGAGTGAAGACAGGACTATTTTGATTTCTACACATATTTTAGAAGAGGTTGATGCTGTCTGTACACGTGCCATGATCATTTCAGAAGGTCGGGTTGTGGGCTATGGAACACCTGATGAATTAATGTCTCAATCTCTTTACCGTAACTCCGTTACAGTTAGTGTGAACGCGGAGGATCATATCCCCTTGATGAATGATTTTAATAAACTCGATTTTGTTTATTCTGTTGAACATCTTCCGGAGAAACGTCAGGGACTGGTTACTATGCGTTTGTTCCCACAAAATAAAGAATCCATTGCGCGTCAGCTTGAGCATTATTTGTTCTCAAAAAAGATACCTATTGAGCAGTTTGTAGTAGATCGAGGGCGAATGGAGGAAGTCTTTAGAGAACTTACGACCAATGGCTAAAAACTGAAGGCTGATAACCTGTCATTTTACTTACAACAGAAACTGAAATCTAAAAGATTGTCTATGAACGGATTTTATCCAATATTCAAACGGGAACTGCTGGCATACTTTCGTTCGCCGGTGGCCTATGTTTTCATCATTATTTTTTTGGCAGCAAATGCAGGTTGTACTTTTTTTCTTGGAAATTTTTACGACTCGCAGCAGGCAAGTCTTGAAATCTTTTTCCTCTTCCATCCCTGGCTTTATTTATTTCTGATTCCTGCAGTCGGTATGCGTCTCTGGTCAGAGGAACGTCGTTCTGGAACTGCAGAGTTGCTGCTCACTTTTCCTGTAAGACTTACAACTACTGTCTTTGCAAAGTTTTTTGCAGCATGGTTTTTTATTGGAATTGCTTTGCTGCTCACTTTTCCAATGGTTTGGACAGTTTATTTTTTGGGAAGTCCGGATAAGGGACCAATCATTACCGGATATTTAGGCAGCTTTTTGATGGCGGGTTCCTACCTTGCTATTGCCAGCTGCACCTCTGCTCTGACAAAAAATCAGGTAATCAGTTTTATCCTGAGCGTCAACATTTGTCTGGTGCTGGTTTTGTTAGGATGGGGTGTTTTAGGTGACACATTAAATTCGGTTTTTCCTGTCTGGATCAGCGATTTCGTCAGCCAGTTTAGTTTCACCACACACTATGACGCGATTCGCAGAGGAGTGATTGATCTCAGGGATATAATTTATTTTGTATCTATTATTGTCATTATGCTGATGTTGAATGTTGTGGTTCTTGAGTCGCACAAAGCATCCTGATTTAACACAGAACTCATTTTATTATTAACCTAAAATCTGCTTAAAAGAACTTTGAACTATAAAACATAATGAAGGAAGTTTCGTTACCCAGTACCTGGGGCAGTGTTGTCCTGCTGTTGATTTGTCTAGTGGCAGTAAATTTGATGGCTCATTTTTTCCCGTTACGTTATGATCTGACAGAAGAGCGCCTTTACACAATTTCAGAAGGTTCCAGGAAGATACTGGCAGGTTTGACTGATCCAGTCAGGATAAATTTTTACTATTCCAGAAACAATTCTGAACTACCTCCAAACTTCAAAATTTATGCACAACGTGTACAGGAACTGCTTGAAGAATATGTTGCACTTTCAAAGGGCATGGTAGTTCTGAAAATTTTGGATCCAAAACCAGATACTGATGAAGAAGAGTGGGCACAAAAATATGGAATCAAACCCATTACTCTGCCTTCGGGAAACACGGTATATTTTGGAGCAGTGATTTCCATGCTGGATCAGGAAATGCTACTGCCATATTTTGATCAGCGTCGGGAAAATTTTTTAGAATATGATATTTCCCAGGCCATTCAAAAAGTCGGTTCCACCTCAACTTCCAAGGTTGGTCTGCTGAGTGTCTTGAATCTTCAGGGAGGAAGGTCAATGATTCCCGGGCAGCCTCCAGCACAAAAATGGGTTTTTCTCAATGAGTTGGAAAAATCAGTAACAGTTGAAAACCTGGCTTTGACAATAGAAGAGATTCCTGATGATATCAACCTGTTGATTGTCCTGCACCCGCGTAGTTTCAATCCGCGTTTGAGATATGCAGTCGATCAGTACGTGTTGCGTGGAGGGCGGCTCGTAGTACTGCTGGACCCAAATGCACGAATTGATATGACATCGCCTGCAAATCAGTTTGGTCAGCAGCCGCAACTTTCCAGCGATCTTCCGGAACTACTCAAGCAGTGGGGTGTGGACTACGATGTAGCCAAAGTAGTTGGAGACCGTCTGCATGCTACTCAAGTCAATACAGGGCAGGGTGTGATGAGCTTTCCAATGTGGATGACTTTCCGCTCCGATTCGCTGGATCAGAAACATCCAATCACAGCCCAGCTGGAAAATCTGCTTTTCGTTGAGGCAGGTTCCTTAAAAAAAGCTGCTGACAGTAAAACCGAATTTACACCTTTGCTTTCATTATCAGCTAAAAGCGGTTTGATCGATACTTTCCAATTACGGTTTGCGGCTCCGGATCAATTGTCTAGAGATATGAAAGTGGATGGTGAGGCGAAAGCAGTAATGGCAATAACAACCGGCATATTTTCAAGTGCTTTTCCGAATGGCCAACCGGTCAAAGAAAAAAAGAATCCGGAAGCATCTGCAGCTGGTGAAGAAAGTGAAGAAGAAACACCGCTGAAGCATCCACATTTGCTGGAAGCCGCAGAGCTAAATTCAATTTTGCTTTTCAGTGATGTTGATTTTCTCTCCGATCAGTTTTCTGTACAAAAACTTAATTTCCTCGGTCAAACAATCATCCAGCCGAGAAATGACAATCTGAATCTAATGCTCAATGCCGCCGAACATCTTTCCGGCAATGAAGCTCTAATGAGCATTCGTTCACGGGGACGTTTTTCAAGACCTTTCACTCGTTTACTGGCCATGCAGCGGCAGGCTCAACTTCGTCATCAAACTGAAGAAAAACTGCTTCTTTCTCAGTTGGAGGAAGTACAGCAGCGTTTGAACAGCCTGCTCGAATCTGCTGGTGAACAAGGACAGTCAGAAGTGATTTTGCCTCCGGAAGTTCAGGTTGAAATTGAGAAGTTCAGGGAAGAGGAAAGGCAGGCACGCCGAAAGTTGCGGGAAGTCCGCAAAATTTTGCGACAGGATATCGAGCGGTTGGGGCAGGGATTGCTCCTGCTGAACATGCTGCTCGTACCACTAATCGTCGGAATCATAGGTCTGATTGTTTACCGACTCCGCACAAGACTGCGGCTTAAAACCATACGCTAGTTTGTATCTTCTAGCTATTTCATAGAAAAAGCACAATTGTCATTCCGGACAAAGCATAGCTTTGCCCGGAATCCAGCAGTATTATTATAGATCCCGGATCAAGTCCGGGATGACAAAAGAAATACTTTTTCAGCAAGCCCTAGAATTCGAAAATATTGTGGTTGAATTACCGGTTATAAGTGAATTTCAATTTTTTCCTTGACTAGTTAAATTTCTGGTTTACAATATTCCGCTAACTATCTTTCATAGCTGAAATGCTGTGGGAGATCTCCCATGAAAGCCGTCAGCGATACCTTAAGCTGATACTTGTCAGTGAGGTATGAACTCAGTGGCTTTCGTTTATTTCTCTCTCAACTAATAAAGGAGGTAATATGGCGCATTATTTAGTTCAGGCATCATACTCGTCCGGTTCATGGGCAGCCCAGATCAAGAATCCTCAGAACAGGATTGAGCAGGTAGGAAAGATGTTTGCCTCAAAAGGAATTAAATTCCTTTCGGGATACTACTCGTTTGGCGAGTTTGACCTTTGCCTGATTCTGCAGGGTCCGGATAACGTAAGTGCAGCGTCTGCACTAATTGCTGCTGCTTCGGGAGGAGCAATTTCAAAAATCCAGACCACCGTCCTGATGACGGCCGAAGAAGGCCTTGAGGCCATAAAAGGAGCTGGTTCAGTGGAATACAGCCCACCTGGTTCCTGAATTCTGTGAATTTACTGTAAGCGGTCGGTCTAGTAGATCGGCCTCTTTCAGATACTAAAATACCGACAATAAAGTTGACGGTTTTTTTCACTAGTCATTAATACTTTTTTCCAAAATAAAGGAGGCTTATGAATACTCAAAAGAACCTGATGATGTTAACCATCGTCATTTCAGCAATTTATGGAGTTTGGGCCATTTTTGCTCCCGGAAGCATTATGAGTACCTATGGAACTCCAGAAGAATTTGTTAATCCTGTTACCCTGAACATTGTTATGTTGTTCGGTGTTGCTGCCTGGGTTGTCGCTATTCTTGGCTGGCACATCAGGTCAACTGTAACTGAAGAAAACGTTGAGAAAGCCATGAGTTATTTTGCTCTGGCCTGGCTGCTTTATGGACTACACGGTGTCATTTCAGAACGTATATTAACCTGGCCGGAAGGACTGGAACCACGTGTCTTTTCAGAGCAGACTATTGGAGGAATAGTTTTCCTCGTTTTGAGTGTTGTTTATTACATGTTGCGTAAACCAAAGAGCAGCTGAAAATCAAGCAGAAACTCACCTTAAGGGGGGATTTTGGTCCCCCACCCCCCGCAACTAATCAATAATCAATAGATTATTTAACTGGTACTCTGATTATTCACTGTCCCATTTTGTGCTCAGTTTCTCTGGAAACCCGAAGTTCTGTATACGATGATTTTGCTAAGATCCATATTGAATTTATTGCCATGAGTGCTGATATGCCAAAAGTAGCAAATAAATTAAAGGAGATTCTCAGAAACCATAGAAAGTTCCTGGGATTGATTTTTAATAACGACAATCCAGGATTTACAACTCTCTTGCTGGCTTCTCTAACTGGATTGCAGTTGCATTACCGCGTGGACCCGAAAATAGCAATTAAGGAGGCCAGGGTATTATTACGACAAAAATTATTTGATGACCAACTTGAGTAACAGATCCATGAAACAAATGATACAAAAAATCGAATCGAGATTCGAACAAATGGGGCGCTGGATTCATGTCCATCCAAAACGAGTGATTCTAGTAATGCTGTTGTTTTTTGCAAGTTTAGCTTCGAATCTTCCTTCGATACAGGTTGATACGTCAACCGAGGCATTTTTCAGCGAAAACGATCAAACCCGAATTTCCTACGACAAGTTCCGTGAACAATTCGGCCGAGACGAAATTGTACTGGCTCTCATACATCCGAAAAAGGTTTTCGACATTGAATTTTTAAAGAAGCTGAAAGCCTTCCATGAGGATCTTGAGGCAGAGGTTCCACATCTTGATGAAGTACAGAGCCTGATAAACGTGACTGCCATGCGTGGTGAGGGAGGTGAGTTGATCATCGAGGAACTGATGGCAGACTGGCCTGAAGACGACGCAGGAGTCAAGGATCTCAAGGAACGAGTACTCGGCAACAAGTTCTACCGCAACTTTCTGGTTTCAGAGGACGGGCAATACACGACTGTGGTGGTTCGCTCTAATGCTTTTTCTGATGTGGACAAAGATATGAATCAGGAAGAAATACTGGAAGAGGGATTCTCAGACGAAGAGGATACTTCACTTTCCGATAATGATAACCCTCAGTTGCTGACCGAAGAGCAGAACAGTGAGTTCGTTGAGGCCATTCAGGCTTTGGCTGAACGTCACCGCAATTCTGAATTCCCGATCGACCTCGGCGGGTCTCCAGTGATGGTTCATGATCTTAAAAAAGCGATGTTCTCCGACATGCCAGTTTTCGTATTGGCATCTCTGGGGGTGATCGCCCTACTTCTAGTAATACTCTTCCGCCGTTTATCGGGTTTGGTACTTCCTATACTAACAGTGATATTTTCTTTGTTGGCGGCTCTGGGTCTAGTGGCCGCCACCGGAACAAAAATGACGATTGTTATGCAGATACTCCCTTCTTTCCTACTTGCCGTTGGGATTGGTTATTCGGTCCATTTACTGGTCATATACTACCGGCATCTGCGCGACCATGGTGACAAAGGGGAGGCGATTGCTTTTGCAATGGGGCATTCGGGTCTAGCGATTCTTATCACCAGCCTGACCACGGCAGGGGGCCTCCTTTCCTTTGTTCCAGTAAAGGTGGCACCAGTTTCAGATCTTGGGTTATTTGGGGCGGCAGGCGTAATGCTCTGTGTTTTCTTCACCCTGGTTCTCTTACCAGCCCTGCTTTCGGTGCTTCCAGAAGGAAAACCTGCAGTTGTTGCAGAAAAACTGTATATGCAGGAAACATCTCGACCCCAACTCTCATTTGCAGACCGGATGCTCAAAGGTTGTGGAAATTTTGCAGTCAATCAGCCATGGACTGTGATAGTGATCAGCGTTCTGATAGCTTTGATGTCATCGTTCGGTGCCTCGCAGCTTCGTTTTTCACATAATCCCATTGCCTGGTTGCCAGATAACCACTCTCTGCGAAATGCGACCGATGCAATCAACGATCATATGAAAGGCAGTGCAGCCATTGAACTGGTCGTCGAACGGGGTGAGGAAAATGCGGTCAAGGATCCGGAATTCATGAAACGTCTTGATGAATTCAATCGTTTTTCCGAAGGGACAAGCTACAACAGGATTTCTGTCGGGAAATCCTCATCCATTGTCGACATGGTCAAGGAAATCAACCAGGTACTAAACGAGGACCGAGAGGAATACTACCGGGTCCCTCAGGACCGGGGAATGATAGCGCAGGAACTCCTGCTGTTCGAAAACGGTGGTACTGACGATCTCGAAAGTCTGGTCAATACACCTTTTTCCAAGGCACGTGTGACGCTCAAGACAACTTGGGTGGATGCAAACCAATATACCGGACTTCTGCTCAAGCTGGAAAGAAAGATAGAGGAACTTTTTGGACAGGAAAAGTCATATGTCGTCACCGGACTCATTCCGATCATGGTAAAAACAATCACCTTTCTTATGGAAGGCATGCTGATCAGTTACCTCATTGCAGGAGTAGTGATCACTCTGCTGATGATTTTCCTGCTTGCTGATTTTCGTCTGGGGCTCTGGAGCATGATCCCGAATTTTCTGCCAGTCCTTGTAGGGTTGGGTGTGATGGGAATGCTCGATCTGCCCTTGGACGCGATGTCGATTCTTGTAGGCAGCATAGCGATTGGACTTGCTGTCGACGATACCGTGCACTTCATGCACAACTTCCGTCGGAATCAACACATTCATCAAGATGTACAGGTGGCTGTGGAAAAAACACTAACTTCAACTGGTCGGGCCATGCTTCTTACCACTATCGTTCTTTCCGCAGGTTTTTTCATCTTCATTATTTCGTCTATGAACAACCTTATTTCTTTTGGTCTGATTACAGGTTTGACCATTATCATCGCGTTGTTTGGAGATATCCTGCTTGCCCCAGCAATGATGGCTTTGATCTACAAAAATCGACCTTCCAACTCAATAAAAAAGGAGACACTATGATGTTCATTAAAATAATTTCAAACACAATCAATATTACCATTTTCAGTATTCTAATTTCTGGAACCATTATGCTTCCTGAAAAAGTATTTGCCCTCAACGGACGCGAAATCATGGAAAAAGTCAATGCCCGTGACACAGGCGACCGCTCCATTTCTGAAATGGAAATGATTTTAATAGATAAAAAAGGAAAGAAACGTGTTCGTAAACTTAAGACCTATGGCCTGGAGCAAGGTAATCATTCGAAAAGTTTGATGTTTTTTATCTCTCCTGCAGATGTCAAAAACACTGGATTCCTGACCTATGATTACGATGAGTCCGGAAAGGACGATGACCAGTGGCTTTTTCTCCCGGCACTGAAAAAAACGAAGCGTATTGCGGCTAGCAACAAGAGCGGCAGTTTTATGGGGTCCGATTTGAATTATTCCGATATGACTTCTCCCGACCTTGACCTATATGATTATACTTTGATGAAAGAAACCGAGGTCAAGGGGCAAAAAGTCTGGCAAATCAAGGCTGTTCCTAAAACGAAAGATGAAGCAAAAAAAAGTGGTTACAGCAAGTCCGTGGTTTTCATACGTCAGGATAATTATGTCATGATTCGAGGAGTACGCTGGGTTCACAAAAAGAAGCGCAACAAGTATCTGGATGTACGCAAGTTAGAGAAAATTGACGGAATATGGGTTTCAACTGAAATGCATGTGACCACAAAATCCGGCAAAAAAACTTTGCATAAAACCATTATGAAACAAAAAAATATACACTTTAATCAGGATGAAGTGAATGAGAACTTGTTTACTATCCGGAGATTGGAAAAAGGCTTATAAAAAGGTACAAAGGCACTGAGTTTCAAATTTTTTCTGAAGTACCGTTTAAGAATTTCAGAGTTTCAAAGTTATTGAGTATTTTCTCACAAATCCGGATTAAGTTTTTGGTGGTTACTTTCTCTATTTTAGTACTCAATATCGGGTTTACCATGTCTGCAGTGGCGCAGGAAGATTCTGAAGAAGCCGTACTGGAAGAAGCCCTTTCCGGCTTTGACGATGAAAATACAGCTGAGGATGATGATGATGTGCTTTCTGGATTTGATGATGAAGAAGATGAATTTGAAACCAGCGAAGACAGCGAATCATTAGCTATAGAGGAAATCTGGAGCAGTCTTTACGGAAGCACAGGATTGAGCGCAAGTTACAGTTACTCCAAAGAAACGCCTGCCGACAAGACACAAGCGGATTGGAGTGGTTTGACAAAACTCCGGCCTTACTTTTCCTTGACGTGGGATGCAAAAATTGGTGAAAACTGGAAAACACGAATTTCCGGAAAAGCATTTTACGAT
Source organism: SAR324 cluster bacterium SAR324-CTD7B (assembly GCA_002082305.1). Classification (GTDB taxonomy): domain Bacteria; phylum SAR324; class SAR324; order SAR324; family NAC60-12; genus Arctic96AD-7. Next base: position 6,100 of record LSNO01000061.1, on the reverse strand, counting down.
TTAGCATACGGAATGAAAGACAGTGAAACTTTTTCTGATGAAGTGCTGAGCGAGTTGGAAAAGGAAGCTGAACTTCGGGAAATTTATTTGGAAGGCAGTCCTTTTGGAAATTTGGACATCAAACTCGGAAAGCAGATTGTGTCCTGGGGAGTAGCAAATAGTTTACGCGTTGTGGACGTGCTGAACCCCACTGATGACCGCGAATTCGGGATGACGGATCTGGAAGACATCCGTCTGCCGATTGCCATGACAAAACTTGATTATTACATTGGAGATTTGAAACTGGAAGCAGTCGCTGTACATGAAATAAAATTTAACAAATCCGCACCTTTTGGCAGCGATTTTAATCCGTCGACTCAGAAAATAAATGAAGTCATTCCGGAAAGTTCTGCGGAAAATACGGAATACGGATTGGCCCTGATCGGTACATTTAGCGGTTGGGATGCGTCTTTACATTGGGCGCAGTATTTTGACGACACTGCTCATTTTAAAATTACCAAAGTAACTTTCATTCCCGGACTAGGAGCTGTACCAACACTAGAACAGCGACACAGCCGTTTAACAATGGGTGGAGCGACTCTGAGTATTCCTTCCGGAAATTTCATCTGGAAAGCGGAAGCCGCAAAATTGCAGGGGATGGAATTTGCGCTAGTGACAGATAAAACTTTTTCACGGACTGACGTTCTAGTGGGTTCAGAGTATTCAGGATGGAGTGATACTTCACTGACACTTGAATTTGGAGTACAGCACCTTAATGATTTTGATGTAAAATTGGAAGAATCACCTGACTCTCAACTGGAAGATAGAATTGCCACCACAGTCAGTTTCATGCAGGATTACATCAACCAGACCCTTCACCTGAGCTTGGTCGGGATGATGATTGGCAAAAGTGGCCAGGACGGTGGACTTAACCGCATGTCCCTCGAATATGATGTGATGGACGCGTTTTCAGTTACTGGGGGCGCGATGCTCTATCAGCCTGGAGAAAATGCTTATTTCCAGAGTTTAAATGAAAACGACCGTATTTTCTTTGAGGCTCGTTATTCTTTCTGAAATTGGGACACAAAGTCCGTATTCAGTTAAATTTCACAAATGGAAATAATTCTTTTAACCTTTCTTTGAATTTCGCTCCTGTCAGGTTTTTTGCCTTCAGTTCTTAGGGATTTCCAACTGCATTCAGTATAACCTCATTATTCTGCCACAATAATAGAGCTGTTCATAAATGCAGGTCCAACTCTGCGCAGTGCTCTTCCGCCAACACCTCTCCCGGACAAAACTTTCAGACTACCAAGTGTGGGTGAAATCCTTATGGAGTTATTATCACTCCAGAAATGGAACTGGCTGATAACACGTATTTAGATGGAGATGGAGAATCAGCATTAAAAGCTCTGGAAGAGGTTGATCCCCAGACAACTGAACCAAGAACGATATGGCAGATACCATTTTTACGTGTGCTCCTTAAGTTTAAGCGGCCTTTGTTTTGGGCGGAGCAGAAAAGCTGTGAATAAATAACAGTTTACTGATTAAAACGTTAATAGAACTTGTTCTTTATAATGCAATAATTCAAAATCAACCATCTTATTTTGGTTAAGTTTTGTCTCATTTCATCTTAACAGTCTTTAGAATGACAATCATATGTTAGCTAGTTCTACAAAATACCTGATAATTGGTGCAGGAATTCATGGTCTCAGCACTTCTTACCATTTAGCACTTGAATTGAAAAATCGGGGTCTCGGAAGCGGGAAAGATATCCTGGTAATAGACAAATCAGGGATAGGAGCAGGTGCATCCGGAATTGCCTGCGGAGTTGTGCGGAACAATTATTTCCAGCCTGCGATGCGTGAATTGATGGCACACAGCGTAGAGGTGTGGGAGAGTGATCCGAAATCATACAGCTATCACGCGGTCGGTTACATGCAAATTAGTCCGGAAGTGATGCATTCTGATATTGCCACTATCTATGAACAACAGCAGGCCATTGGCTACCCTTCAGAATTTATCGAGGGCAGTGCCGATTCAATGGTTTATATGCGGGGTTTGTTTGACGACTGGCAGGCAAAGGGCATAACTTCGGTGTTGCATGAAAAAAAAGGCGGCTTTTCCAACAATATGAAATGCATGGAGGGACTTGCGGCAAAAGCTGAAAGCGAGGGAGTTACTATTACCGGAAATGTTGAAGTAACCGGTGTTGAATATTCCGGTAAAGCAATCTCTGCGGTAATCACAAATCGTGGGACGATTCAGACGGATTATGTAGTTGTCGGCGCCGGTCCGTGGGTAAATACTTTCTGGAAAATGCTGGATCTTCCTTCAAAAATCCGAGTCAAGGATGGAGATGAAGTTCATGAAAATGTAGAAATGTGGCGTTACTACTGTCTCCAGGAAGGCACTCTTGGTGTTGACCCAAATATGCTTAAAACAAATGATGGTAACAGTCCGCCGGTGATTCACGTTGATACTGATGCACCACTCTACTCTGACATTGACGGACGTTTGATCACTGATAAAATGTGGGGTATTTATTATAAACCGGATTTCAGCTTTGATGGAGTACAGGGAGGCGCTGCACCGTACAATGTAGATACAACAGGCGATGATTTCAGTCTTGATCCTTATGGTACGGAGTCTCCGGACTTTGTGGTCGGCAAAGACTTTGTTGACATGTGGTGCGCCGCCTTAGCTTTCTGCCAAAGTCGTTTTGAAGATACCCGCCACCTTTACCGGGGTGAACCTTCAGGAGGATTGGGTGCACTTGCTCCAGACAGTTTTCCTGTATTTGATGAGTATCACGAAAACTGCTATGTGATTGCCGATTCAAATCACGGCTACAAGATGCTTGGAGTGGGGAAACTTGTTGCTGAATATATCGTGGGAGAAAAAAGCAAACTGCTGGAACCGTTTAGTTTTTCACGTTTTGAGGAGGGCAAGCTGCATCCGGTCTCAAACAGTCCTTTTCCATGGAGTTGATCAACTTATCTTTCCATTAAGTTGATAGAATGTGCCAATAGATTTATGGGAGCAGAGACGATTGAAAGTGACTCCAACCCGAAAAATGAGCGACTGCCGATTCAGAAGCATTTTATAGGCTGGCAGTGCAGGATAAGGCAGTATGCAATGCGCAACGACGAAGGACGTCCAACGGCCGGGATGCAGCCAGACGTTTTTCTGGAAGATGGAAAAGTGGCGGCTTCTGCTGTAACGCTACTGCTTGTTCCGGACCAACTGCAGGAGAGTATAGGGCAATTCCGTTTCATGGCGCTTAAAACTCAGGATCCCCGGGAGAGATACAAAAAAGCGGTTCAGCTTCTATCAGCATCATTCTACCAAAATGTGGAAAATTTTAGTGGTCTGATGACAGGGCTGTTTTCAATGAATTCGGAGACAGTCAAGATGCTGGTAAAAAATAGGAAGTGTGTGCTGAAGTTTGATTACCAGCAACAGAGTTACAGAATTCCAGCTAGTGTTAAAGATTTTCCAAAAGAAGAACAAGCCTATGAATTCACTTACTGGCACAATTTTCTTTTCAATCCGCACCTCTCTCCGGATGTAATCGTTCTAGGTTTTGAACCGGATTGGTTAGGAGCGAGTTCTGATCCGACTGCGTTGAAGTCATAAAACTTCAAAAAACTTTAGTTAGTGTCGAACATAAATTAAACTAACCCTGTTTTTATCAGCTTTTAAGTAAGTTTGGAATAGCTTGAGAGATTTGGAAGTCAGTTTTCAGTTATCAACAATCAGCCTGTAGAATCAGGGCAAAAAAACTGACAGCAGGCAATTTGACACTTGTTAGAACTTTCCGTAGTTATCTTTGAGAATCACCATCGGATGCCGTTTTGACATCTGGAACTTGATAAGTAATTCACGGGCAATCATGTCACGGTCCTGCTGATTATCGGGAAGATCCATCTCTTTGGGAACCGTAACCCAACCATTGATATTTCTGTCAAAGACAGCAGGACGGTCTTCTTCGTAACCCATGTGAACATCTTCCAGCCAGTTTAGATCCTGCCAATTCATCACTTCCAGATATTTTTTCAAAAAAGGCGTTAGACGCTCATAGTCCGGTACAAGGTTCACATCATAGCGGTAGCCGATATGCTGTCCGATTTCTTTTTCTCTTTTGGATCCTAAATCTTCTGGAATTAATGTGTTATTTTCACTCATTTCAAGTTTAAAATTTTAAGTTTCAAGTATTATTCAAGTTTCAAGTTCCGGGCATCAGGCAACAAGGTTTGTTACTCATTACTCAGTACTTCTAACTGCCTAGTGCTCAGTAGCGATTCATGTCCGGTCGGCCAACAGTGTGCTGTGAGCCGGCCAAAGGAACTTGTGCCAAAGCTGAAGCTTCCATTGTCAATGCTGCCAAGTCTTCCGGTTCAAGGGAATGGACGTTAGTTTTACCGCATGCACGCGCAAACATCTGGCACTCTATTGTCAAACAGTGCAGGAAGTTGTATACCCGCTCCGCAGCTTTGTCAGGGTCAAGACGCTTTCTTAATTCGGGGTCTTGCGTTGCAACGCCAACAGGACAACGTCCAGTATGACAGTGATAACAGTATCCTGCTTCAACACCCATTTCCTTTTCGTAATCAGCTTCCGGAATGTCCTTGTTGCAGTTGAGGGCCATCATTGCAGAGTGCCCAATTGCAACTGCATCTGCTCCCAGAGCGATTGCTTTTGCTACGTCAGCACCATTCCTGATACCGCCGGCATAGACCAGCGATATTTTTCCTGTATAACCCAAATCGTCAAATGCTTTGCGGGCCTGACGAATAGCGGCAATTCCGGGAACTCCGGTTTCTTCGGTAGCCAGGTGCGGACCCGCTCCGGTGGAACCTTCCATACCGTCAATATATATGCTGTCCGGATTTGTCTTGAGCGCCATTCGAACGTCATCATAAACTCGTGCCGAACCAAGTTTTAGCTGGATCGGTATTTGAGCATCGGTGGCTTCCCTGATTTCGTTTATCTTCAAAGCTAAATCATCCGGACCAAGCCAATCCGGATGCCGTGCCGGAGAACGCTGGTCAATGCCCGCAGGCAGGGAACGCATTTCCGCCACTTGATCGGTGACTTTTTGCCCCATCAAATGTCCTCCTAATCCAACTTTACAGCCCTGTCCAATGAAAAATTCACAGGCATCAGCGAGACGCAGGTGATGCGGATTGAAGCCGTAACGGGACTGAATACATTGGTAAAGCCACTTTGATGAATAGCGTCGTTCGTCAGGAATCATACCGCCTTCTCCGGAACAGGTCGCGGTTCCTGCCATCGTTGCTCCGCGGGCCAGTGCGGTTTTGGCTTCATAGCTTAATGCACCAAAACTCATGCCGGTAATGTAAATTGGAATATCCAGTTCCAACGGACGTTTGGCATTTGGACCTATTATCGTTTTGGTCAAACATTTCTCGCGGTAGCCTTCGATCACGAAGCGTGTCAGAGTTCCAGGTAGAAAGGTCAGGTCATCCCAGGTTGGAATACTTTTGAACAATGACATTCCGCGCATCCGGTAACGTCCCAACTCTGCTTTGATGTGTATGTCATCGATTACCTCGGGTTTAAAAATGAAGCTCTGACCGAGGAGGGATTTATTTCTTGGCATTGTATTTCTCTGCATGAAAATTAATTAAAGCTGGAAAGTTAGTTTCCAAATATGTTGAACTCAAAGTATTATTTTCTTTTCGGTCGGCTCCAGATTATCGTAATTCCAAAGCTGTTTTCCAGCCACAATTTTCTGTAACTTAGCTGCACCATTGGGTGCCTTCATTCCATAAAGTGCCAGCTTGCGCTCAATCCACCCGGCTTCAAGATCTGTCATTTCACCGGCGACCGCATCCACTCCAAGTGAAGCGATTTTTCCACCGACAAAGATTGTGCCGTCGTACATTGAATCCCCAAGGTTTGGACCTGCATCACCAAGAATAATCATACGTCCACGCTGCATCATAAAACCGGTTAAAGTTCCTGTACGTCCACCGACAATAATGGTGCCGCCTTTCATGTCGATGCCTGTTCGTGAACCTACATCACCCTTGCAAACCAGGTCACCGCCGCGAATCGCCGCACCGAATGTAGAACCGGCATTTTTTTCAATAACGAT
>LSNO01000060.1 GCA_002082305.1 SAR324 cluster bacterium SAR324-CTD7B | reverse complement strand
CTGGGCCTTCTGGATCACCTGGTTTGCCTGGGCCTTCTGGATCACCTGGTTTGCCTGGGCCTTCTGGATCACCTGGTTTGCCTGGGCCTTCTGGATCACCTGGTCCGAAGTCATCTTTTCCCCCAAAACCAGCTGTTCCTCCGAAATCGTCCCCCCTAAAGTCATCACCTCCAAAAGCTCCCCCGAAGTCATCTCCACCAAAGGTGTCACCAAAATCATCTCCGGCATAAGTTTCTCCTGTGAAGTCATCACCTCCAAAGCTGCCTCTAAAGTCATCGCCCCCAAAGCTGCCTCCAAAGTCATCATCACCTCCAAAATCCCCTCCAAAGTCATCTTTTATACCGAAGTCACCACCTCCGAAGTCTCCTGGGTCTCCTCCAAAGTCACCACCTCCGAAGTCTCCTGGGTCTCCTCCGAAGTCACCACCTGATGGTACAAAAATACCACCTGGAGCTCCCGCCTCGTCTCCGGGCTTAAAACTGCCGCCTGGCATGCCTTCATCAGTGCCTGTACGAAAAGATACATCAGGGGCCCCCCCTTGCTCACCCTCCGGTCCCATCATCATGCCGCCTTCTTCACCTCCTGGTCCCATCATCATGCCGCCTTCTTCACCTCCTGGTCCCATCATCATGCCGCCTTCATTTTTCTGCCCTTCTCCAGGCATTCCAGGGCCTCCCGGACCCTCTTCATCTCCTGGTTTTCCTTCACCTCCTGGTCCCATCATCATGCCTTCTTCATCTTCCTCTCCCTCTCCAGGCATTCCAGGTCCTCGTGGACCTTTTCTTCCAGGTCCTTCTTCTCCTTCTTCTTTTTCGCCTGGCGGACCTTCCTCATCTCCTGGTTTTCCTTCACCTTCCGGATCATCTTCGCCCGGTTTTGGTTCTCCTTCTTTTTCCTGCCGGGGTTTTCCTTCTCCATCTTTACCTTCCCCGTCCTTCTTAGGTTTTTCTTCCTTTCGCTTTTCTTCTTCTTTCTTTTGTTCTTCCTCTTCCTCCTTTTTCTTTTTTTCATTTTCTTTGCGTACTTCTTCCGGATTTACCGCCTCTCCGAATTTGACATTATTAAAAGCTTTGGGCGAATCAGCCTTGAGGATCTGCTCACGCATTTTTGGGGAAACTTCAACAGGTGCAGTTGGCGTTGAGTTTTGCTGAATTGTAGAAGCCTGGTTGGCAGGAACTTCGATCTCAATATCCGGCATACTCACCGGAGCCACAGAAACTGTACCGGAAATAGTGAGAAGACTGGTCTGAGTATTGGACGCACCAACCACAAAGTCGGTACCCCTCACACCTACCAGTGCGGTAACGGTACGAATCTGAAAGCGTTTCCTTTTGCTCTTGCGCTTGAGTTTGCCTTGAATCTTAAAACGGGCTTTTCCGGTCAGCAGGGAGATACTGCTGGTTTGCCGGGTAATCTTTCCCATACGGAAAAAGGAACGGGAGGAGAGTTCAATTATTTCAGGTTTGCCCCGGATCTTGATTTTAACGGATGTATCTTTGCCGGTCTGTACACGGTCTTTGGCATGGAGGACCATTTTAGCACCGGGCTTGCGCAGCAGACGAGTGCGTTCCGGACCGATCACCTTGACCGAACCTTTTTCCAGCAACAGCAGTCCCTGCTGTGCCTGCAGGGGAATTGCAGGAATGGCAGCCAGGAACAGGGCCAGCAGGAGTAAGACTCGAAATTTCATGAGTATGTTTGGTTTTTCTTTAAATCTAATTATTTTGAATTTATCTTACTGTGTCAAGCAGATAGTTTAATTTTCAATAAATGAGTATTACCTGCAATTGTGTCGAATTCACTTTGTAGGTTTTTCCAACAATGTTTGAACTCTGACTCTCATGTTTCTGGGTCAATCCAAAGATACACCACGCCGCTGCAGGATAGTTGAGGCTAAGCGTATAAATTTGATTCCGGTTCTTTGTCTTTCCATTGCAGATAGTAACACACTCCAGAGATGGATCAGCAACCTTATTTTCGGTTTCAGAAAAATCATACTGGACACCAAGAGAAACCGGCGGAATTGGATAATCTACTTTTAGTTTGGCTTTGATTGCTTCGGTGTCCTTGTATGCTCCATTGAGGTTTGTGTCTTCAAGCGTTCCTCCAAAAGTTGTCTTTACGCCAAATATAGGAGTTACATAACCTGCCGCAAGTGTGGTTGAAAAACCGCTGTCGTCGTTGGAACCCTCTACGGACTTTTTCTTACGGTCGATCTGCCAGTTCCATGTTGTACCTTTTTCAAGTTCCTGCTTGGCCTTGAGGGTGTAGACGTTGTCACGGGTCGCCCGTTTGTATTTTTTGGAAAGGCTGTCTCTGGGAGTTGAGGTCACCGGAATTTCCCTTGTTCCCGCTTCATTTGTACCCAATGACAGCGTTAAGACGCCTGCCCAGCTTTCACGTTCCTCCCACTCAATGCTTGCCTGTTTAAACAAAACCTTTTTGGATTCAAATTTACCGTTGTGCTGCTGGTCGCCCATCAGGACTCCCCGTAAAAAAATGCTGGAATCTTCAAAGACGTCAAAGCGGTATGAAGGTACGAACAGAATGCTTGAAGAAAACGCTTTGGACTTACTGCTGTTGTCCTCGACCTTTTCAATGTTATCTTTGGTAACGCCGCTGAGGATAGTGATCAACTGAAAGGAGTCACCAAGTTTTGCTTTTTTAAGAAGTTCAGGAGTTTCATAGATTATCCGGATTATCTTTCTTGCTTCGCCGAACTTGGTCTTAACGTAAACTTTAAAAATATTTACTCCTGGCTTTAGTTTATAAGGAATCTTCAGCCAAACCAGGCTTGCAGCCTTGGGGAATTTATGAGGTTTTCCATCAACAATTATTTTCTCAATTGGACTGAAGGTGCTGATCTGAATTTGGAGAACTCCCTGCTGTTCTTCAACTTTTTCAGGCGAGAGGCTGAAAATTAGAATTTCAGCTTCATCTTCGGCAGACCACGCTGACTGAGGGCTCAGCAGAAAGAGAAACAGCATCAGCAAGATCATGCTTCCAGCCGTTTTTGTGTTTTTAAGCCGTTTATCCATTGGCGAGAAATCTCCCGGATGATGGTGATCGTTTTCTGGCAGCAGTGAAACGAGTTGAATCAGACCGGTGCAATTTTTTCTTTAAATGATATCTATGAATGCCTCGAAATTTAATTCAAGTTCTTTTTTTCAGGCAAATAACAATTGTTCTCACCTCGTGCAGGTTCTCTGCCAATATTAACTTTCTGAGATGAATGTGTCAATTGATAAGTTTAAATTGCTTGAAAACTGGCAGAAAAAGGGCTGCTGGCGTCAAATTTTTGTACCCTGCCGTTGGCTGCCAGGTGAAGCAAAAGCTGGAAAACTGTTTCTGTATTTTTTGTTTTTCGGAGTATATCAGCAAGCTCAGTTGCAGTAAATTTTTGTTCCGGATGTGAGCGGAGATGGTGTTGAATTTTTACCGCAAGTTCTAACACATCACCAGCAGCTTGTTTTCCGGCTTCTACACCGGGTTGGTGATAGGCATTTATACCAACCAGAGATGCATATAAGCCGACTGCCCTTTCAAAAAGTGCAATCAAGGCTCCCAGAGTTTGAGTGTTAATTTCTTCAAGTGTGATGGTGAGGGAGGCACGTCCGTTTTGAAAAAGCGCTTCGCGGGTTCCAAGCAGAAAACCATGCAGAAAATCTCCGGAAGTGATTCCCGGTTCAACTTCAAGACTGCCGGTTTCACTGTCTTTTAGCACTTCGATGAAAGTTACAAAAAAATCGGCAGTACCGTCGCGGAGCTGCTGAACAAAAGCATGCTGATCGGTTGAACCTTTGTTGCCGTAAACAGTCAATCCCTGGTTTACTTTTTTGCCGACCAAATCTTTTTCCTTACCGATTGATTCCATTACCAGTTGCTGCAGATAACGGCTGAAGAGCAGCAATCTATCTTTGTAAGGCAGCAGCACCATCGCTTTTTCACCTTGGCCTCTGCCTGCATGGTGCCACATCCAGGCCAGCAGAGCAGCAGGATTATTGCTGACTTCCGGACTACGGGTAATTTCATCCATCGTTTTTGCGCCAGCTATAAATTCATAGATATTCAAACCCTGTAAAGCCGCAGGAAGCAGTCCAACTGCAGAAAATACCGATGTTCTCCCTCCAACCCAGTCCCACATTGGAAAGCGGTCAAGCCAGTTTTCCTGTGCTGCAAGTTGATCAAGTTGACTGTTTGCGCCTGTGACTGCAACAGCGTGTTTTGTGAAATCCAGTCCGTTCTTTTCATAGACATCTCGAACCTCCAGCATTGCGTTCCGGGTTTCTTTTGTTCCTCCGGACTTGGAAATAACCAGCGTCAAAGTTTCCCCTAATCCTTTGCCGATTGAGGCCATGACCTGATCGATTCCGTCCGGATCAGTGTTGTCTAGAAAATAAAACCGCATTCGATCCGTCCCAGAACCAAGCGCACTTAGTACGAACTGCGGACCAAGCGCGGAACCTCCGATTCCGAGCAGCAGCACATTCCGGAAAGAAGCAGCTTTTTGCGGTTGGATTTTGTTCCGGTGAATTTCTGCTACAAAATTTTGAATCTTTTCAAGTGTGCTGCTGATCACCGTTTGAATATCTGTAGACGGAGCAAGTTCAGGATTTCTCAGCCAGTAATGTCCGACCATGCGGTTTTCATCAGGATTTGCGATACCTCCCTTTTCCAGGTTCTGCATTTGTTGAAAAGCATTACGGAAAAGCATTTCCAGTTCATTCGGCAGTTTATCCGGAACATTCATTCGAGATGTATCAAGTGCCATCCCCAACTCCGGAAGGTCAAGGTAATGCTGCTGAAAATTTTGCCAGGTTACTGATTTTGTCATTCCTTTATTTTGTTTGTGATTCATTTGTGAATGGTTTTTAATCTTTGAGTACACAAAATTTCAGTAATCTCATCGTCTGAAAGCTGATTCAGGCATCCGCCATGCGGACAGTTTTTCAATTCACAAATCTCGGGCCAGTCCAGATTTGGTGTCACCACCCATTGTTGCTGATCGTACGGTCCCCAGCGAGTTGGCGTATGTGGTTTTGCAGGACAGAAAAATCCAAGCAGCGGAGTTCCTGCAGCATTTGCCAGATGCAAAGGTCCGGTGCTGCTGGCAATCAACAACGAAGCATTCCGGATCACAGTAAATAATTCTGGAAGTGAAAATCGTCCAACAGTCTTCTTTACTCTCTCTTCTGGAAAATCCGCAGCCAGTGCATTCACCACATTTTCTTCTCCGGAAACTCCTGTTAATAAAACCGTCCAGTCAGTTTTTTCCAGTAACAGTCGTATTATCAGTTTGTATTGCTCCTCATTCAAATTTGGAGCAGAAGCACCGCATCCGGAATGCAATATAACATAATCCTTAGATTTTAGTTCTGTCTGGAAATCATCCCACCACGGTTCTGGTGTCCATTGCTTAAACTCGTAATGAGGCTGGGTTATTTTGTCCGGCATAAGTGATTCAAGCAGGGAAAGATTGTATTCAGACTCATGTTTCCGGCAGTCTTTTCGGTGTTCGTAAATGCGCCTGTTCAGAAGGAATGAATACCAGCGGTAACCTGTACCGATCCGGAGAGGAATTTTTGCCTTGAGCAGAGCAAAGGCTAATTCCGGTCGGGGATAAAACAGTATTGCCGCGTCAAAATTAAGTTCCCGCAGCTGATGACTGAGTTTCAATACTCCCTTCCAGCCTCTGTGCCGTCCCTCAGGCTCATAACTCAGCAACAGGTCTATTCCCGCATACTGTTCAATTAACGGAACGGTATAGGGCTGTGCCAAAAATGAGATGAACGCTTCTGGGTAATTATTGCGTAAAGCTGTAACTGCAGGAAAAGTCAGAATGGTATCGCCAACCCGATCCGTGCGGATCAGCAGGAAACGTTTGCGGGAATCGGATGAAGGATTTGTTGACATGAATACATTATCAAATATTCAGGAAAAAACATTTACTATGCCTGAAAAATATTGCTCCAAAGTTTGCCTGAAACTTGGCGTCCTATTTCGGCAATGGATTCAGTAAGAGGGATGGATTTTGGACAGGCTTCAACACAGTTTTGCGCATTGCCGCAATCGGCAATTCCACCTTCCTGCATAAGAGTGTCGAGCCGCTCATCCGCTATGTTTTTTGCAGTAGGATGCATGTTGAAAAGGCGTGATTGACTGATGGCCGCAGCACCAAGGAAGTTGTTGTTGAGACTGTATTGCGGACAAGCTTCCACGCAGCATCCGCAAGTCATGCACTCAGAAAGTTTGTAGGCAATTTCCTGATGATTTTGAGGTTCACGGATTCCGGGTCCAAGATCGTGGTAGCCGTCTGCTGTGACCCAGGCCTGTACTTTTTTCAAGGCACCAAACATCCGGGAACGATCCACTGCTAAATCACGAATTACCGGGAACTTGCTCATGGGTTCCAAAGTGATCGGTTTTTCAAGTTGATCCACTAATGCACTGCAGGACTGACGCACCTTTCTGTTAATCACCATTGTGCATGAACCGCAAACTTCTTCCAGGCAGTTGCATTCCCAGACCACTGGTGCGACTTTTTCTCCTTTGGAGTTTTCCGGATTTGCCTGAATATCCATCAAACAGGAAATTACATTGGAGTTTGGGACATGTGGAATGACGAAAGTTTCCCAGTAGGAACCGGAACTTTCCGAATCCTGACGTTTAATTTTGAAAGTAATAGTATCTGGCATAATATCATTTATGATTTAAGTTTTCGGATTTCGGATATCGCTTTTTCAAAATCCGATTGTGCAGATGTTATGTGAATCAGTCGTATTTCCTGGGACGAGGTGCAATGAGCGAAGTGTCCACTGCCTCATAAGAAATATCCGGCCCTCCGTTCTGATAAGTCGCAATGGTGCTTTTGAGCCATTTTACATTATTTTCGGCAAAGCGTTTCATATACGTCAAGTGTTCCGGATTAAAGCCTTCTTCATTGACTTTTCCGGCGGCTTTCTGTTTTTCATATTCCAGATAAGATTCTGGTCGGAAATCGCTCGGCTGATTGAGGTCAAATTCCGGTTTGTAATGTGAACCCCGGAATTCGTCTCTTAACAACGCACCCTTGGTGATAATTTTGGAAAGCTGAATCATGTTCCAGAGTTGGTTGATGAAACTTGGAACTGGATTTGACCAATCTGTTGTATCAACACAGTTTACGTTCTTCCAACGCTCTTCAAATTCGTCAATTTTTTCGAGCGTTGCCTGCAACTTAGAATTTTCTCGGACAATCAAAACATTGGAAATCATTTCCTCTGCCATTTCTCTGTGCAGTGCATAAGGGTTTTCATTTCCGGACATTTTCTTAATTTCCGCATATTTTTCCTGCCATTGTTTAGTTGCCTCCGTAAACAATTTTTCAGGAACATCATCAGCCGCTTCCGGGACATTTTTGACATAATTGAGCACGCCCGGACTCATCATCAAACCGGTGTAAATGCAACTCAACAAAGAATTTGCTCCCAGGCGGTTTCCGCCGTGATACTGATAATCCGCTTCTCCCGCCGCATAAAGCCCGGTGATTGAAGTCATTTGATTTTGTGGCGATTGGTGGTCGATTAAACCTTCCTCAGTTCTCGTGTAATCTGTCCAGATGCCGCCCATTGAATAATGCACCGCGGGAAAGATTTCCATCGGCTCTTCACGGGGATCAACACCGGTGAACTTTTCGTAAATCTCAAGAATCCCACCCAGACGATGATCAAGAAATTCACGCGTGAGATGAGTCAAATCCAGATAGACTTTCATTTCTCCGTGAACGCCTAATTTATCGTTCACGCAAATATCGTAAATTTCACGCGCTCCAACGTCTCTCGGCACCAAATTTCCAAAAAGCGGATAGCGCTCTTCAAGAAAATAAAAACGTTCTTTTTCCGGAATTTCTTTGGGCTTACGTGAATCCCCGGCTTTTCGCGGAACCCAGACTCTGCCGCCTTCTCCGCGTGCGGATTCACTCATCAAACGTAATTTGTCACGACCGGGAATGGCTGATGGATGAATTTGGATAAATTCACCGTTCCCATATTTTGCGCCCTGTAAATATGCAGAAGTAACTGCAGTTCCTGTGCAAACCATGGAATTGGTGGAACGTCCGTAAACCAGTCCCGGACCTCCGGTGGCTAAAATAACGGCATCGCCTTTTTCGGTGCTAATTTCGCCTGAACGCAAATTGTGGATGACCGCACCAACGCAGCGTCCATCACCGTTTAGTACAGCGCCGAGATATTCATGCCACTCCATTTTTTCGACCAGGCCCTGTACTTCGTAATGGCGTACCTGTTCGTCGAGTGCATACAAAAGCTGCTGGCCTGTAGTTGCACCGGCGAATGCAGTGCGGTGATAGAGCGTTCCTCCAAATCTACGAAAATCAAGATTGCCTTCAGGAGTTCGGTTGAAAGTTACTCCGAGCCTGTCCATCAGGTTGATGATATACGGTGCATGATGGCACATATCTTTGCAAAGCGGCTGGTGTGCTAAAAAATCACCGCCCTTCACGGTATCATAAAAATGAATGTCCGGAGAATCTCCCTCGCCTTTGATATTGACTGCCCCGTTGATGCCTCCCTGGGCACAAACTGAATGCGAGCGTTTTACCGGTAGAAACGAAACCAGCAAAACTGACATGCCCAGTTCCGCCATTTTCATGGTTGCGGCCAATCCGGCTAAACCTCCTCCAATTACAATTACTCGTTGTTTGCTCATCTGAAAAGATCTGTTTACCAAATTGCAGACAGTGCATACAGGGCACTTGCCGATAAAATCAAGAAAAGAAGAATGCTAAAAATACGAACCCGTATTTGGGATTTTGGAGTGAGGGCGATACCCCAGGTCATGCAAAAGGTGTTGAAGCCGTTTGCAAAATGAAAGACTGCTCCCAGGACACCAAGCAGGTAAACCGTCTTGGTTATTATACCCGATTCAGGATCACTAAATCCGCTGGAAAGATGCTCAAAATGGGTCCCCCAGGTCCCGGATATCCAAGGCCCAAACTGGGTGTTCCAAACATGTGCGAGAATGAAAAGGAGTACGCCGATGCCGCTGATTCGCTGCAGCCAATACAACAGGTGTGAAAAATATGTGTAAGAAGGTTGTACGGTGGATTCAAAAATCAGGCGAACACCAAGGAAGGCATGAAAGAAGAGCGGAATATAAACAACTATGACTAGGGTCCAAATCGCCAAGGGACTGTCATAGAAACTGTTGACTGCAGTATTGTATGTTTCTGCCCCTGAATGCAGATACAATTGCAAATAGAGATGATACACCAAAAACAGACCCACCGGCACAACACCCGTCAAACTGTGAATGCGCCGCATTAGAAAATGTGAGTCCATAAACCACCCTTAACTAAAATACATACCTTAAATAAACCGCTGAAAACTCTGCATTTATTTTAGCACGAAAGGCAGCAAATTAGAAAGTGGTTATTTCTGTGACTATCGGATCAGAACGATCTAATGCAATTATGAAAGCGACAGAAATGTCAGCTTGCGACAGTTTTTGAAAGGGACAGTGCAAGGCGCGACTTGTAGCGTGCGCCGGTACGTTTGTGCAGGATTCCTTTAGTGACAGCTTTATCGATATTTTTTTGAACTCCGGAATAAGCTTCACGTGCCTGATCCATATTTCCTCCATCCAGTATCAGGCGGAATTTTTTGATGACTGTGCGTAGATCTGCCCGCTGAGAACGCTTCTGTGCAGTACGTTTTATTGTTTGTCGAACACGCTTAAGCGCTGACTTGTGATGAGCCATAAGTGTTTTCCTTTTTTCTTAAAAAGCGTTGATAAAATGATCAATGTTCGGCGGTTTTCCATCCGCCAGTTGTACAGCAATCACGTCAAAACGCGGTTGCAGGTACGTTAGATGCTTCCGGCTGAGATAAAGCTCACCCAGTTGGCGCAACTTTCCAATTTTTTTCGCAGTTACCGATAAAGACGGATGCGGTCCACTGCTGCCCCTGCGGGTTTTTACTTCACAAAATATAAGGAACTCCCCGTAAGCTGCAATAATATCAAGTTCACCAAGTCTGGAACGGTGATTCCGTTCAATAATGCGATATCCTTGCTCTTGCAAAAAATTACAGGCAATTTGCTCTCCTGCTGCTCCAGTCTGCTGTCGTGCCTTTGTCACAGCAAATTCAATTGAGCAGTAGACGATCTGTCCAGCTTTGACAGGGATTTGAGCCTGAAAGATCGTCTATGTAAGGGTGACAATCCATATTTCTCAATGGCTGCCCTATGTTGTTTTGTCGGATATCCTTTGTGACCTTCAAAGCCCCATTCCGGATAACGTTTTGCATTTTCGACCATTACTCGGTCCCGTGTCACTTTGGCCAAAATTGAAGCTGCAGCAATGCTTTTGGAACGAGCATCTCCCTTAACTACTGCTTCACCCCGAATTGTAGTTTGCGGGAACCTGTTTCCGTCAACAAGAGCATAATCCGGAGCAGGTTCTATTTCAGTCAGGCAGCGTAACATTCCATGAAGCGTAGCCTGCAAAATATTCAGCCTGTCAATTTCTTCTGCAGAAATTGAGACGATTTTAAATGCCAGAGCCTCAGAACAAATAACGTCAAATAACTGTTCCCGTTTTGTTGAAGAAAGCTTTTTAGAATCGTTCAGCGGATGCTCGGCATTCCAATCTTTTCCTAAAATAACTGCTGCAACCATCACTGGTCCGGCCAGTGGGCCTCGTCCTGCTTCATCTACACCAGCAACTTGCTGAAAACCACGGCCTTGAGCCGCTGTTTCAAGTTCAAGTGTTGGACTGAAGTTATGCTGATGGCCGTGCCGTGATGCGTTCTTTGATCCGGGCTGCTTTTCCACGACGTGCTCTCAGGTAATAAAGTTTTGCCTGGCGCACTTTCCCGACTTTAATGACATCAATACTATCAATCCGGGGAGAGTGCAGCGGAAAAATTCGTTCAACACCATACCCCTGGGTTACTTTTCGTACAGTGAAAGTGGCTTTGTTGTTACGTGCACTGCAGTGCTTGCCAATGATGACACCCTCAAATGCCTGTATGCGTTCTTTGTTTCCTTCAGTAATTCGGTAATTAACCCGGACGCTGGATCCGACTCTTAGCTCCGGCAACCCGCTGCGTAATTGCGATTGCTCAATCTTTTCCATTACAGTAGACATTTTTTCTCGTTTGCTAAGGTGAATAATTAGTTGTCTGTATTATTTAATTTTAACTTTTAGTTTTGCATTGAAGCAAGTCCGGACGGCGATTTTTTGTCCGTTCTAAAGCTTGTTCTTCACGCCACTGGGCGATAATTTTATGGTTTCCTGACTTTAATTCTTCCGGAACTTCCATACCCTCAAAACTTGCAGGTCGTGTGTATTGCGGAAATTCCAGCATGGGCTGCGTGAAAGATTCATGTACAGCTGATTCTTGGTTACCAAGAACGTCGGGTACAAGTCGACTGATGGTTTCAATCATTGTCATAGTAATGACCTCACCTCCCATACAGATGAAATCTCCACCTGAAATTTCCTCATCCACCAAACTGCGTAACCGTTCGTCGAATCCTTCGTAACGGCCGCAGATCAGTGTCAAGACTGCTTTTTTCCTACTTAACTCTCTTGCTTTTTCCTGTGAAAAAGGTCGTCCCTGCGGAGTCACTAAAATTGTGTGAGTTTCCCGGCCACTGCTGCGGTGAAACTCTTTTTGCTCCTTAAGTGTCTGAGCAATCGGCTCAATCCGCAAGACCATTCCCGGTCCGCCTCCGTAAGGTGTATCATCTACCTGTAGATGTTTCCCGTGTCCGTGCTTGCGAAAATTGACCAGACTTACATTCAGGTACTGCTTCTCAATTGCCCGTTTAATCAGGCTTTCTTCCAGAAAAGAAGTAAAAATATCCGGAAATAATGTTAAAACTTCAAAGCGTAACATTACTCTCCGGTGCTGTTTCTTCAATCAATCCAGGTAACGGGTCAATTTTCATCCGCCGGGACTCAACATCCAGTTCAAGTACTACATGCGGAACATCCGGAATCATGAAACTGCTTTTACCGTTACGCACCTCATAAACGTTGTTTGCTCCGGTTTCCAGAACATCTGAAATTTCTCCCAAAAAACGTCCGTTTTTATCTTCTACACTGCACCCTATAAGCTGATGCACGAAGACTTCGCTGGATTCCAAAGGCCTTAACTGATCATCCGGCAATAATAAGCGGCAGCTTTTAAGCTTTTCAGCAGCAGTACGGGAATCAATTTCTTCAAAGAGAACGATCCAGCCACTTTTTGTCGGTCGAATCTGCAGAACTTTTAAGCTTTGTAACTGTCCTTCAGATTCTAAAAAGAAAAGCTCTACATTCAGATAATAATCAGGAGTATCTGTAAAGTATTTTACTCTAACTGCTCCTTTGATCCCGTGAGCACCAACAATTGTGGCAACCCAAGTCAGCTCATCATAATCATTAAAAACACTCATCGCGGTACTTATCGAAAAAAACGATTAACCCCGAAAGCTTATCAGACTTTGATTTTTGCCTGCTTCATCAATTTGCTGACTCGTTCCGTCGGTTGTGCACCCACGGAAAGCCAGTGCTTGACTCGCTCTTCATCAATTCCAAAGCGGTTTTCTGAGACCATTGGATTGTAAAATCCAATGCGTTCAAGATAACGACCGTCGCGTTTACAACGTTGATCTGCAACTACAACACGGTAGTAAGGTTTCTTTTTTGTACCACCCCTGGCGAGACGTATTTTAACCATAATAATAAGTTTTCAGTTTTCAGTTTTCAGTTTGACCTGCCGGTGCCCTGAATCCAGCACCCGGACCCTTCAATTAGGCATCATATCCTGCATCATGCGCATGGCTTTGCCCGGATTGGAAACTTTTGTGAGCTTTTGCATCATTTTACGCATTTGGATAAATTGCTTAAGCAGTCTATTTATTTCGCTGACGGTTGTGCCGCTGCCTTTTGCGATCCTTATTCTCCGCGAGCCATTCATCAGTTTGTGGTTATTTCTTTCTTTAATAGTCATCGATGAAATGATGGCATCAATATGAATCAGTTTTTTGTCGTCAATATTTGCATCGTTAACAGAAGAAGCATTCATGCCGGGCAGCATTCCAATTACGTCTTTTATTGATCCCATTTTTCGCATCGAACGCAACTGATTTCTAAAATCCTCAAGCGTAAATTCGTTGCGCCTCAGCTTTTTCTGTATCTGCAGGGCTTCACGTTCACTGAAAGAGTCTTCAACCTTTTCGATCAGTGAGAGCATATCGCCCATACCTAAAATTCTGGAAGCAATTCTTTCTGGATGGAATGCTTCCAAATTTTCGAGTTTTTCGCCTACCGCAATAAACTTAATCGGTTTTTGCGTAATGGCCCGGATAGAAAGTGCTGCGCCACCGCGGGCGTCTCCATCCATTTTCGTCAACATCACACCCGTAATGTCAAGCAAATCATTGAAGCCTTTTGCCACACTGACTGCTTCCTGACCTGTCATTGCATCAGCGACAAAAAGAATTTCATGAGGCATGACGGAATCTTTGATCCGACTCAATTCCTCCATCAATTCCTGGTCTATGTGCAACCGACCTGCAGTGTCGATAAAGACGGCATCGGCTTCTTCCTGCTTTGCAGCCTCGAGTCCATTCTGGACTATATCCAGTGGATTTTGATCTGTACGGGAAGGGTAGCATGAAATTCCCAATGTGTCCGCCAAGACTTGCAGTTGCTGGATAGCAGCCGGTCGGTAGATATCAGCGGGAATTAAATAAGGGCGCTTCCCTTCAGTTTTGTAAAGTCGTGCTAACTTTCCTGCGGATGAGGTTTTACCTGATCCCTGGAGGCCAACCAGCATTGTGACCAATGGAGCAGTTTCCGGTTCGGTTAATCCAGAATTAGCTCCGCCCATCATCTCTGTCAGTTCCTCGTTGACAATTTTAATGAACTGCTGACCCGGAGTAAGACTGCCCTGTACCTCTTCACCAACCGCTCTGGACTTAACTGAGCGTAAAAAAGCCTTAACAACTCTAAAATTAACATCCGCCTCCAAAAGGGCCATTTTGACCTCATTTAGAGTTTTACTCACATTTTCTTCCGTCAAACGACCCCGTCCACGTACCTTACGTAACGAACCGCTTAATTTGTCTGACAGGGTCTCAAACATAGGCTTATTGAAAAGTGATTAACATAATATTAGATCAAATTAATGGTGTTTTTGTCAAGCTGTTTTGCAGTTTATGCTTGGGGATCAACAAATATACTGTCCGGGCTGGCGCAAGGAATTCCTTTTTTTACTCAACTTTCTGCTTCTATTGCCTGCAAATAAATGATACAAGTTTAGTATATCAAACTGGTAGCAATTTTATTTGTGGCAGTTATATTTGCTTTTTTAGAAGTTTGGATGAGTTGTTTTATTCCCAAAAATCGGTACGGATTTTCTTTTTCTTGTGACGGGGCCGTTTAAGCTTTCGTTCCGATGATTCCGGAGGTGTGTCCGTGGATTGTTTTTCAGGATCCGGATTCTCGGTGGGAGGTTGGTAAGCTGTTTCCAAAAAAGTTGGACCAGTCCCTGCGTTGCGGGTTTCAGACATGGAGAGATCGTAACGTGGAATGACGGTTTGAAATTGTGTGCTGTGTGTCGCAGCAGCAGGAGTGACCTTGTCAAGGTTCCCGTCAACATAAGTGGGATAAAAATTGGTGGTACCTTTCAAGCGCTTCCAGCTCGCCTTGCGGCGTTTATCTTCTTCACTCATGACTTGGATTTCGTTCTGGTGGTATTCTCAGTTTTTACTGAAAGATTGAAATGTTGTCAGTACCCTTATAAACTAATTAGAGCAAAATGCAAACCATCTTCATAATTTTACTTTGTCTATGAATACAAACAGCGCAGGTGCTCCACTTAACCTGGTATTGGCCAGTCCTCGCGGATTTTGTGCCGGAGTAGATCGTGCGATCACTATTGTTGAAAAAGCTTTGGAAATGTATGGTGCTCCGATTTATGTTCAGCACGAAATTGTCCATAACAAGCATGTTGTTCAGCGCCTTCGGAACGAGGGTGCCGTTTTTGTGGAAAATATTGATGAAATCCCTGAAGGTTCACATGCAATTTTTTCTGCTCATGGAGTTTCTCCGGAAGTTCGAAAAAGAGCAGAGAAACGTAAATTACAGGTACTGGATGCGACCTGTCCTCTGGTTACAAAAGTTCATAGAGAAGCTCAGCGCTATGCCCAAAAAGAGCACACCATTATCCTTATAGGACATCATAACCATGTTGAGGTTAAAGGGACTGTTGGAGAAGCTCCCGAACATATTTTTGTAGTTGGAACAGTAGAAGAAGTATCGGATCTGAAGATTCCGGATGAGAAAAAGGTAGGTTATATCACTCAAACCACTTTATCTTTGGATGATACTGCAGAAATTATCACTGCGCTTAAAGAGCGCTTCCCGGAAATAAAGGGTCCGGCTAAAGATGATATTTGTTATGCTACACAAAATCGCCAAAATGCAGTGAAGGCTTTGAGTAAGGAAGTTGATTTGGTACTGGTAGTGGGGGCACAGAACAGCTCAAATTCGGTGCGTTTACTGGAAGTTGCGGAAACAACAGGAGTTAAGGCCCGCCGCATTGAATCTGCAGCAGAATTGGATCCGGAATGGTTGGAAGAGGTCCGGAACGTTGGTATTACTGCAGGAGCATCCGCGCCTGAGGATATCGTGCAGGGCATAGTTGCAGAAATCAGTAAGATGTCATCTTCAAGCAGTGTCCGTGATCTTGAAATAGTTCAAGAGGATGTTACGTTTGCTTTGCCGACTGTGTTAAGAAATGCTTAAATTTGGTGGCCGCTTTTCCCCGAGGTGAAATGCGATTTTTATCTTCCGGATCCATTTCACCAAAAGTCTGCTCATGCTCTGAAGGCTGAAAAATTGCGTCCCAACCAAAATTAAGTGAGCCTCTTGGTTTGACGATTACACCTTTCACTTTTCCTTCAAACAAATACATAGATTTACCATTATTGGTATATCCTAAACAACAAACGGCCTGAGCGGACTTATCTTTAAATTGAGATAAAGCACTTACCATTCCCGCCAAACCAAGGTTCTCTATAAACCACTTGACGAGTGGTCCGGGAAGTTCATTCCATGCTTTAAAATACAGTGATGTGTCTTCAACGATCACTGGAGCATGAATGTGTTCGTATGCCTGCTTCAGTTTATGTTTTACCAGTTCCTGGAGATCAGTAGTTTGGATTTCCTGTAAATCCAGCTCTAATGGAGTTAACCGGTATTCCAATAACTCAGATAACTCACTTAGTTTATTGGGATTTGAGGTTGCAAAGTGGAGATTCAAGAGAAAATCAGGCCAGAGCGGTGTAACGGACGATTCGTTTGTATTTAAACTGAGAAATGAATTCTTTGACAGATTTACTGCAAATAATGGATTCTACAAACAAGCATTTAGAGGTGCGAGGTTTGCGTTTTTAATGGTTTTTGCATTTGACAAAGCACGGGGTAGAACACTCCAAACATAAAATTCGGTGGTACGCAGCTTATTCCAGTAAAACTGAGCTTCTTCATTTTCCTCCAGCAATTCTGCCTGAGAAGTTGCTTCAGCAAGCAAGGCTTTCCATTTTTGCTGAGCTGAATCAGCCTGTTTGAGCAGATAAAAACAACACAGTACATCGCCCATCAAATCCAGCATATTGACTGCATAAAGGACATAACCGTCTTTTCCCTGTTCTTCTCCAATTTTTTTCAAACCGGCAATGCTTTCCTGCATCAATGTCCGGTAACTTTCCCATTCTGCAACCCAGCCGGCGAGTTCATCTTCTGGAGCATGATTGTCAAACCAGCTCAATTCCTGTTCAAGAACTTTGAGCAACTGTCCTTTTTTGGCAGTAAATTTTCTGTCAACAAGATCAAGAGCCTGAATTCCATTTGTGCCTTCATAAATCGAGGCGATTTTCTGGTCACGTGCATTTTGCTCAAGCGGAAAATCCTGTGTAAATCCAACACCACCCAAAACCTGAATGCCGATCCGCGCCACGTCAAATCCCTGATCAGTACCGAATGCTTTGCAGACTGGAATATGTAGGTCAAGCAAGTCTTGATATTTTTCGCGTGATTCATCCGGACCATGATGCGCCATGTCCGTGTACCATGCTGTCGTGTACATCAGGGCACGCAGTCCTTCCGTTACGGCTTTCATCTGCATCAGCATTCTGCGCACATCCGGGAACTCAATGATTGCAGCTTTTTCACCAGGATGAATTGCAGATGGTCCCTGAGTACGTTCTTTTGCATATGCCCATGCATTTTGCACAGCTGCACCTGCTCCGGCAAGTCCCTGCAAACCGACGAGTAAGCGGGCTTCATTCATCAGCTGGAACATTTGCGCCATACCGATATTTTCGGCTTTCAGCAAATAGCCGTGACAACTTGCATTATCTCCAAATGAGAGTAAGCAAGTTGGTGATCCGTTGATCCCCATTTTATGTTCAATGCTGATCACCTTCACATCATTCGGTGTTCCATCCATTCGAATTTTAGGAACTATAAAAAGGCTGATGCCTTTAGTTCCTTCAGGGGCATCTGTGGTGCGTGCCAGCAGCAGATGGATTATGTTTTCCGCCATATCATGGTCACCGTTTGTGATAAACTGTTTTGTACCTTTTATCAGGTAGTGTCCAGCTTCCTGTTTTGTTGCACTGGTGGCAGCATCGCCGACTGCACTTCCGGCCTGAGGTTCTGTCAGACACATCGATCCGGACCACTTGCCGCCGAACATTTTTTCGCAAAAGGTGTTTTTTTGTTCTTCTGAACCAAAAGTGTAAATCAGGTTTGCCGAACCGGATGTGAGTGATGCGCCGATGGTAAATCCCTGGTTTGCCGCCAATTGGGTTTCTTTAGCAATCATAGAAATTACTTCCGGAAGTCCTTGTCCTCCATATTCGGGAGGCATATTCATGCTCAACCAACCACCCTCGCCAAGTTGTTTCCAGGCATTTGCAAAACCATCTGGAGTTACCACAGAGCCATTTTCTATTCTACAACCCTGGCGGTCTCCATTTTCGTTGAGGGGGCCAAGTACCTGTTCCGAAAAAGTACTGGCCTCGTTGATAATCATTGTAAACATCTCTTCGTCAAATTCAGCAAAGTCCGGAAGTTCACACAATTTTCCGGCTTTCAAAGTTTCGTTAACCACGAATTGAAGCTCTCTGCGGTCGACTTGATATTCGGTGCTGCTCATGATGTTTTTTGAGTTTAAAAGAGGATAGGATTGGTTTTGAGATTCATATTTTGATCTGCCTAATGTTCCGGTTATTGACTGACTAAAACTGACTAAAAAGGAATCAGTCTATTTTCTGAAATATAATTGAGGCATTTGTACCACCGAAACCAAAGGCATTTGACATTGCAACGCGCATTTCTTTTGACTTTCCGGTATTCGGTGTCACGTCCAAATCACATTCCGGATCCAAATTTTCGATATTGATAGTTGGCGGAATAAAATTATGGTGTAAAGCTTTAATGGAAAAGATTGCTTCAATTGCTGCTGCAGCTCCGAGAAGATGTCCGGTCATGGATTTGGTTGAACTGATAGAAAGTTGCTGGGCAGCTTTTTCTCCCAAGGCCATTTTTATGGCTCTTATTTCGTTAAGGTCACCGACTGGGGTTGATGTACCGTGAGCATTGACATAGTCAATTTCCTCTGGAGCCAAACCGGAATCTTTGAGGGTCATTTTCATGGCTCGCGCGGGGCCTTCTGATGAGGGAGATGTCACATGGTGTGCGTCTGAACTGAAACCGTATCCTGTTATTTCACAGTAAATACGTGCTCCCCGTGCTTTGGCAAATTCGTAGTCTTCAAGAATTAGCATCCCTGAACCTTCGCCCATGACAAACCCGTCACGGTCTTTGTCGAAAGGCCGGCTTGCTTTCTGTGGATCATCATTTCTGGTACTTAGAGCATGCATTGACGCAAAACCTGCAATACCGAGTGGTGTCACACTTGATTCCGCACCGCCTGAAATTACAACTTTTGCATCACCACGTTCAATAGTTCGGGCTGCAGTGCCAATTGCGTGATTGGAAGATGCACAAGCTGAAACGGTGCAGGCGGTGTAACTTTTGGCTCGAAAAAGAAGTGAGACATATCCCGGTGCCAAATTACTTAAAGTCATCGGGATAAAAAACGGGCTGACACGTTTGGGGCCGTGCTCTTCAATAATTTTGGAGTATCGTTCTATACAGCCCAGTCCACCAATTCCGACGCCCATTGAAACACCTACTTCTTCTTCAAGATCTTCAGTGATCTCCAAGTTTGCGTCAAGCAAAGCTTCCTGTGTGGCACCAATTGAATACTGAATGAACAGATCCATTTTTTTGGCTTCTTTGATCGGAATGATTTCAGGCAGCTGGAAATTTTTTATTTCACCTGCAATCTGACAACGGAATAATTCAGGATCAAAATGAGTGATCCGGTCTATTCCAGATTGTCCAGTGGTGCAGGCCTCCCAGGAAGAGGAGACATCATTTCCGAGAGGGGACATGCACCCGAGTCCCGTCACTACAACGCGGTTTCCCATGCTCTTTCAGATTGATTACGTGAAATGATGACAAGCACGATTATTTGTTAACTGTGCCACGTCTTCATTTAAAGTTTTTTATCGTTACTCAGGCTTTGGATTCAGCTATGAAATCCACTGCAGACTGAACGGTGCTAATTTTTTCTGCAGCCTCATCAGGAATATCTACCTCAAACTCCTCCTCCAGAGCCATCACCAGTTCTACAGTATCCAATGAGTCTGCATCTAAATCTTCAATGAAATGTGAACTCATTTTGATTTCTGATTCATCCTTACCTAATTGCTCACTTATGATTTGGATGACCTTAGCTTGTATTTCTTCCATTATATTTTTTGATTAAAGGTTTGAAAAATTAATTAAACGAGGTTTATTTTTTGTCAGATATGAAAAAAAATCAACCCTGTTTTTGCAAGTACTAATGTTTAGTACATTCCTCCATTCACATGCAGAATAGTTCCGGTAATGTACGAAGCCTCTTTTGAGGCCAAAAAAGCAACTGCATTAGCAATATCTTCTGCATCTCCCATCCGGCCCAAAGGAATTTGCTGCAGGATTACTTCCTGCTGACTTTCATTGAGAGCTTGCGTCATTGCTGTATCTATAAATCCCGGGGCAACAGCATTGACTGTAATTCCCCGGACACCAACTTCACGGGCCAGTGACTTGGTAAAACCAACCAGAGCAGATTTAGTTGAACTATAATTGACTTGTCCCGGATTTCCAGTAAAGCCGACCACAGAAGAAATATTAATAATTTTCCCAGTACGCTGCTTTACCATTAGCCGGATCACTGCTTTGGTAACATTGAACACTCCATTGAGATTGACATCAATTACTTTTGACCACTGCTCCGATTTCATGCGCAGAAACAGATTGTCCTGCGTTATTCCTGCATTGTTGACTAAAATATGAATTCCACTCAGTTCATCGGTTATATTTTTAACCATCGCATCAATGGTTTCAATATTTGTTACATCTACCTCAAAAGTCATGCATTTACGGCCCAATGCTTCCACTTCTCCACGCACTTCCGCAACATCCGGACTTATATCCGCCAACACGATATCTGCTCCGGACCCTGCTAATCTTAAGGCAATAGTTTTACCAATACCCCTTCCAGCTCCAGTTATAAGTGCAGTCTGGCCTTCAAAATTCATGGCAGTTTCTGTAGTTTTATTGACAGTTAAACTCTTCTGTTGAGCAGATGTAATTGTTGCAGATTTTCTTTCTGACAAAGATACATCAGCGGATTTTAAAATAAATAATCAGCGTAAATACAAACAGCCAAATTGATTTGAGATGCATGTGCCAAATAACGCGGCTGTTAACTTCCTGAGGATTTAACAGCTTATTCTCTTCAGGAACAGGATCTATTCCAAGTTTATTCTGCAACATTATCCAAACAGAGACAACTTCTTGTTTCTTTTCAGAATAAGTCCACAGGCGTTGAAGATGATGATGGTATGGTGAGCGTAAAAAAAAGCGATATCGCTCAGCAATAGGCCTGCCTTTCCGCCACACCATGAACCTGAAAAATGTACGTTGAATGATAGAGGAAAGTACTGAAAAAACAAAAACTCCACCTACAATCGGTAAAAATAATTCTGCTTTTACAAAAATAAACATAGCTGAAACCATGCTGCCCAATGCAAGTGCCCCCAAGTCGCCCATGTAAATCAATGCTGGCGGAGAATTGTATTTTAGAAAAGCAACACCTGCACTAATGACCAGGGCAGAGAGAACTGCTAATTCCTTGATATCATGTGAAAGACTTGGAATCTTCAGCCTTGCCGCAAATTCTGGGTCTCCTCCTATGTAGGCCACAAGTCCGACAAACATGGCACAAGTCATCAAGGGTACAGTTGCCAGAGAGTCCATGCCGTCTGTCAAGTTAACTGCATTTGCTCCACCAACGATGATGATGGTCATGAATGGAATAAAAAGATATTTTGGCAAGTAAGGATATGCTGTTTTCAGCGGTACGAGTGGTACTACTAAATGTCCATCAATATCGACAAACAAATATAAACCGGTAACTACCAGCAGTGAAACAGCAAATTGAGCAGTCAGTCGCCATCGTCCGCTAATTCCATCTGCTTTTTCACTAAATGCTTTTCTGGTTTCATGTCCGGACTCAACGCGCCGCTTGTTGATGACTTTTGCTATATCGTCAACTGCTCCGATAATGCCAAACGAAAGCATGATCACCAACAGAGCCAGAACGTATTGATTCAGATTGCACCAGAGTAATGCTCCAAGCAAAATGCCCATAATCAAAACGCCGCCGCCCATGATGGGAGGTGCTCCCGTGTAAGGCTTTATATCAGCAGGAGTTGTGATAAAATCAGAAGTAATTCCTCGTTTCCTGAAAGCCCTGATTACACTCGGCATCACCCACACTATTAAAAAATAGGCAGTCAAAAAAGCCATACCACCGCGAAAAACGACAGACTTAAAAATCTGATATTGCCAAATTGAATGCAGAAGTGCAGCCAGCATTTCAGTCCTAAAATGTCATAAGTTCTTTTTCCTTTGCAGTGACTAACTCATCTACCATGTTAGTATGCTTATCTGTAACTTTCTGGACGTGATCCTGCGCCACTTTTTCTTCGTCCTGTGAAATGAGCTTATCCTTTTCCATTTGTTTCAAGTTGTCATTCCCTTCTCTGCGAACAATGCGTACTGCAATTTTCGAGTCCTCTCCAATTTTTTTGATCTGTTTTACGTAATCCTTTCGTCTCTCTTCAGTGAAAGGTGGAGTAACCGCACGAATGATATTTCCATCATTGGAGATACTGAAACCAAGGTTTGCGGCCTGCAAACTACGCTCAATTTCTTTGATCATAGTTTTTTCCCAGGGACTGATTGTCAACATCTGTGGTTCAGGAGTAGATATGTTTGCCACCTGATTAACAGGAGTTGGATTTCCGTAATATTCAACCTTGACTGCATCTAACATTGCAGGTGAAACACGTCCTGCATGAATACCGCTGAGATCCACTTTAAGACTCTCAATGGTAATATCCATCTTATGATCAACCATTTCTTCAACTTCCTGTGTGTTTTCCATAGTCATGAGCCTCTTTGCTTGATCAGTGTTCCAACGGTTTCTCCACAAACAGCCCTGAGGATTGCGTCAGGTTCCTGGTAGTCCAGGACCAAAATGGGGAGTTGATTATCTCTGCAAAAAGCAATGGCCGTTGCGTCCATCACTTTCAGATGTTTTTTGAGAACTTCGTCGTAATTTAACACATCGTAACGAACCGCATCAGAGTGGAGCTTGGGATCTTTGTCATAAACTCCATCAATTTTTGTTGCTTTTATGACAATTTCGGCACCCACCTCAGAAGCACGTAATACTGCAGCTGTATCTGTAGTAAAAAATGGATTTCCCGTTCCGGCGGCAAAAATCACTACTCGTTTTTTTTCCAAATGCCGGTCAGCTCTGCGTTTGATGTAAGGTTCCGCAATTGCGTTCAGCTCAATGGCTGATAAGACGCGAGTTAAAATACCTCGCTGTTCCAGCATTTCCTGCAGGCAGATACTGTTGATCACTGTAGCCAGCATTCCCATATGATCTCCGGCAACTCGGCCAACATTACCTTCAGCAGATTTGGATCCACGAAAAATGTTTCCTCCCCCAATCACAATCCCAACTTCTACACCAAGGTTGTGAATGGAGATTACACTTTCAGCCAGTGCCCTAATAGTATCATAATCAAACCCGGTACCGCGTTTCCCACCCAGAGTTTCTCCGCTCAGTTTAAGTAGAATACGTTTGTATTTAGGACTCATACAGGTAGTCTAGAACTGGAATTTAGCAAAGCTGTTGAAGTTAATTTTAACTCCAAGTTCCTTTGCAGTATTTTCAACCAATTGACTCACAGAAAGTTGCGGATCTTTGACAAAAGGTTGACTTTCAACACAAATTTCTTTGAGGAATTTTTTTAACCGTCCTTCAATCATTTTTTCAATGATATTTTCAGGTTTTCCGGATTCTCGTGCCTGGGCCGTAAAAACCTCTTTTTCTTTTTCAAGCACCTCTTTTGAAACCTGATCAGCATTTACTGCTTCTGCAGGAAATGCTGCAATGTGCATGGCAATGTCACGGGCCAATGTCTTCAGGCGTTCATCGTCACAAGGTTTGTCCGTTTCCAGTGGTACCGCAACTCCGATCTTGCCATTGCTGTGGATATATCCTCCATGAACACCATTACTTATTTCCATTTTTCTGCAGTCAAGAATCTGCATGTTCTCACCTAATTCAGCAATTTTTTCTGTCAACAAACTTTCAACACTGCCTTCACCTTCGACTAATGTCTGTTGTAAAACATTTTCCCCGCCTTGCTCAGACACTTGATTTGCAAGTTTGCTGATAAAATCCTGAAATATGTCGTTACGTGCTACAAAATCAGTTTCGCAGGCAACTTTTACCAAACCGGCACGTTTCCCATCTGTACTGACTGTAAAGCTTACCGCACCTTCACTGGTTTCCCGTGAAGATTTTTTCAGGGCTTTTGCCTGTCCTTTTTTCCGCAGATAATCTTGTGCTGCTTCCAGATCTCCGTCTGCTTCAACGAGGGCCTTCTTGCAATCCATCATTGCAACTCCGGTGATTTCCCGTAACTCTTTTACTGCTGCTGCTGTAATCGCTGCCATCTTGTTTATACTTCCAATGCTTATTAAGTTTTTATGTGGTTTCCGGACTTACAAGTTGTAAATCCGGAAAGATTATCTGGTAGGTACTGTTTATTTTTTTGTTTCCAATTTTTTAGCCTTAGTCGCTTTTGCTGCGGGAACTTTTTTCCCGGAAGCAGTTTCGGCTTTTTTTGCAGTAGCAGCAGTTTTTTTAGCTGGTGTTTTTTCCACTGCAGATTTGGCTTCGGTAACAACCTCAGCTTTTTTCTCCTTTGCTTTCGCTTCAGACTTTGCTTTCACTTCAGGCTTTGCTTTCACTTCAGGCTTTGCTTTTTCGGCAGCCACTTTTGTTTCAGCAGACTTTGGTCCCGGAGCAGCTTCGGTCTTCTCCTCTTTTATTTTGGCAGGAGTTTCTTCAGCTTTTTTCTCCTTTGCTTTTGCTTCAGGTTTTTTCTCTTCTTCAGCTTTTGCCTCAGAAACAACATCAGTTTCTTTCTCCTTTGCTTTCGCTGCAGGTTTTGCTTTTTTAGCAGCAGCTTTTTCTTCAGTAATCGATTCTATTCTAGTTTGTTTTCGAGCAGCAAGACCTTCCATGACTGCAGTAGCAATTACGTTTGCATAAAGGGCAACTGCACGTGGGGAATCGTCATTCCCAGGAATAACGAAGTCTATACCGGTAGGATCACAATTTGTATCAGCAATACCAACAACTGGTATTCCCAACTTTTGTGCCTCTTTCAATGCAAGCTGTTCTTTATGACAATCTGTAATGAAAAGCATCGATGGTACACTTTTCATATTCCGTACTCCGCCGAGTGAACGCTCTAACTTCACGCGTTTTCGCTCCATCATCAGAGCTTCTTTTTTGATCACACCCTCGTAACTGCCGTCTTCTCCAGCAACTTCTTCAAAGGTTTTCATTCGTGCGATTGACTGCTTTACAGTACCAAAGTTTGTTAACAAACCTCCCAGCCAGCGAAAATTGATGTAGGGGCACCCACACCGGTCGGCTTCTTCTTTAACGATACGTTGTATTTGGATTTTTGTGCCGACAAATAGTGGTACCCGTCCTTCTTCTGCAGAGGCTTTAACGTATTCGTAAGCTTCTTTGAGCTTGGTCAGTGTCTGACGCAGATCGATGACGTGAACACCGTTTTTTATGCCGTAGATGTACGGCGCCATGTTGGGATGCCAACGTTTTGTCTGGTGCCCGAAGTGGACTCCAGCTGCTAAAAATTGCTTCATTGAAATGACAGCCATAAAATCTCCTTATGATGGCTTGGTTAAATGTCCGCGGGATGTAATCGGACGAACTGGCTCTGAAGTGAATCATAAAGAATCGGCTCTGTTGTCCTCATCCCCTGACAGACAGATTCCTCTTCTCTTTAATAAAATTCTAAATTAAACCTATATTTATAGCTAATCATCTGGTAGTTTACAAGTTATTTTTCAAGAAAATAGTAGAAGAAGTGATGATTCCGTCTTCAGCTCATCATGTCCAGGGCATCAGTTTTTGTTTGCAGCCTTCGCCAAAAGAAATGATGAAAATGGACTCCCTCTGCTTCAGTGCTGCATGGAGTGAACAAGATTATCGGGAAATGCAGGAGCAGCCTACTTTCTCAAATTGGCTGCTGCAAGTTCCAACTGCAGCTCAAGTAGGAATGCTGTCTTTCCAGTCAGTACCTCCGGAACTGCAAATCCTCAGATTAGCAGTTCTGCCGGATTGGAGGAAACAAGGGTTGGCTCAATTTATGTTAGAGCAGTTGGAAATAGTAGCGAAATCAGCTAATCTGGAATCACTCTGGCTCGAAGTCAATTCTGCAAACAAAGCTGCAACTGCATTGTATTACAAACAAGGTTATCAAGAAACAGGCATCCGAAAAAATTATTTTATAAATCCTTTGGGAGATGCACTTTTACTAAAAAAAATCTTGAAGTATGATGACAAACAGGCCGCGCAATAAACGGAGTGTCCGATAATACTATAATCAAATAACTATAACTGATGAACCTGTAATAAGTTCTAAATCCTTGTCATTTTGAGCGAAGTGAGAAATCTTGCATATGCTACTACGCTAATATCATTGAGTTTTATCCCTACGGTTGAAACGACAAATTGTGGATTTAAGACTTATAACGAAACCATCATAACTCTTATTTAAAAAGATTTCCCTTGAAAGAAGAAGCAATTATTCTCACCAGTGGATTGTTTGATTCTCATAACGCAAAGACTGCATTTGGTCTGATTCGTAATTCAGAACAATATGAAATTCTTGCAGTCATCGATCAAAACTTTGCCGGACAGGATGCAGGAAAACTCGTTGACGGTCAGGTGCTAGACATCCCAATTCATGCAACCATTAATGAATTTTTAAGAGCCAGAAGTTCAAGAAACAAACTGGCTTTGGAAGAAAGCGGACGTGGTGTATACGCAATTATTGGGATTGCAACTCAAGGCGGGGTAATCCCCGAGGGACTTCGTATAGAGTTACTGGAAGCACTGTCCAGTGGTATGCATGTTGTAAACGGTCTGCACCACTATCTGAGCGATGATCCTGAATTAGTACAAAGAGCTGAGAAAAATCAGGCCAAATTGCTTGATATTCGAAAACCCAAAAGTGCAAAGGATCACGCATTTTGGACAGGAAATATCCTGAATGTCCGTGCTCCAAGAATTGCCATGTTTGGAATGGACTGTGCCTTGGGTAAGCGCACTTCCAGTCTTTGGCTCAGAGATGCCTGTCGTAAGCAGGGCATTCGCACCGAAATGATTTACACCGGGCAGACCGGGAAACTGCAAGGTGGACGCTATGGATTTATTCTTGATTCAACCCTCAATGATTTTGTCAGCGGAGAACTGGAAGAGGCAATTTTTCGTTGTGATCAGGAGGAAAATCCTGACTTGATGCTGCTTGAAGGTCAGTCTTCTTTACGCAATCCTTCCGGACCATGCGGTTCAGAATATCTTTGCAGTGCACTGGCCAAAGGTGTGATTTTACAATATGCGCCAAAGCAGAAATATTACCTGACTGATGATGATCGAAAACTTTGGCCGATGCCGCCGATTGAGGAAGAATTGGAACTGATTCGTTTATATGGTTCTCAAACTTTGGCTATAACACTGAACAGTTACGAACTCACTAAAAAAGAACTGGAGTCAGAACAGCAAAAACTGGAAGAGCGTTTGGGCTTACCGGTTGTCTGTCCTATGGAAGAAGGGATGGAGCGACTTGTTCCTGTGGTACAGGAGTTTATTGCATCAGAAGCAGAAAATTAGAATCTACAGAGTGAGCTGTTGACTCATTGAAAGAAGTCTTTCAGTATTTTAAAAGTGTTAAGCTTGATAACTGACAACTGAGCCTATTTACTATTTTTCAGTCAATCTTGGAATTAATTCTGCGAAGTTACAGGGTCGACTGCGGATATCAAGTTGAGTTGCTAGTATTTTGTCCCAACCTGTTCGACAAGCTCCGGAAGAACCCGGCAAACAAAAAATATAAGTTCCGTTGGCAACTCCAGCTGTGACTCTTGACTGGATAGTTGAGGTGGAGATTTCATCATATGATATCCGGCGGAACAATTCACCGAAGCCCTCGATTACTTTGTCAAATAAAGGGAATACTGCTTCAGGAGTGCCGTCACGTCCGGTGAGTCCGGTGCCACCGGTGCTAAGGATAATGTCTACTGCCGGATCAACAATCCAGCGGGACAGTACTGCACGAATCTGATAAATATCATCAGGCACAATGCATTTTTCCGCCAGAATGTGCCCTTCTTCTGTGAGACGTTCAGTAAGTATTTTCCCGGAAGTATCGGTTTCTTCAGTTCGAGAATCAGAAACCACCAGAATTGAGATCCGGAGAGGTAGAAAATCAAGTTGTTTCATGTGCTAAACCTGTAATCGGTTTTTAATTTCAATAATTTTGAAAGACCATAGTGGACGGTTTCATTATTGGATTGTTGTCCATTGTCAGTTTATTAGTGTTAATTGTCAATTTAACTCATGACTGGCATTGTTCGACATTTGTGATAGATTGTCTGCAGTTTTGGAAATAAATACGGAACGGTTCCTAAAACAAGTTATGAGTGAAAACCTGCAGACAGGCAACTGAATGTGCAGTTAAGGAAACAAATTTGAGATGTTTTATCCATGAAATCTGCAAAGATAGCTAGTCTTTTCCGGAAGTTGAGCGACTCAATTCCGAATCCGAAGACGGAGCTTTGCTACCGGAATCCTTTCGAGTTATTGATTTCCGTAATTCTCAGTGCGCAGGCTACAGACGTTTCTGTAAACAAAGTTACTCCGGAATTATTTTCCGCATTTCCTACGCCTGAAGAAATGTTTGAGGCTGGTTCAGAAAAAGTATTTGCGCACATTCGGAGTATTGGACTTGCACCGACAAAATCAAAAAATATTGCTGCAACTTGTGGACAACTGGTGAAGTTGCACAAAGGGGAGGTTCCGGACAAAAGAAAGGATTTAGAGGCACTTCCGGGAGTGGGACGAAAAACGGCGAATGTGATTTTAAACACTGCATTTGGGGTGCCTGTGATTGCAGTTGATACTCACATCTTTCGGCTTTCAAACCGTACCGGGCTTGCACCAGGAGAAACTGTCATAAAAGTTGAACAAAAATTGATGTCAGTAGTTCCTGCAAAATGGAAAAAAGACGCACATCACTTGTTAATTCTGCATGGACGTTATGTCTGCAGGGCACGAAAACCTGATTGTGAACATTGTGTGATTTCCCAAGAATGCGAACATCCGGATAAAATAGTAACTTAAATCTTTGATCTTAACATAACCTACACTTAATGATTTGTTAGCCATAGTATGAGCAGTTTTATCTTTATGGAAAATATTGGTGGGATCTTCTTAGTTTTCCTCAATGTTGTCACACCAGTTTTTATTCTTGTTGTTATAGGTTATTTTGTTGGCCCACGTCTAAAAATTGATGCACGTTCACTTTCAAGAACAGCCTATTTTGTGTTCATTCCGGCATTTGTATTTAATATTATCAGTGAGGCGAAAATTGATTCTGAATTGGCTTTACAGATGCTCAGCTTTATTCTTGTTGCCCAAATTGCGGTTGCTTTGTTGGGTTTTTTGGTTGGTAAAGCCCTGCGCCAGTCCAGGGAAATTACAGCCGCTTTCGTGCTGATTGCAACGTTTGGCAATGTTGGTAATTTTGGCCTGCCGTTAATTGTGTTTCGATTGGGAGAGACAGCCCGGACCTTTGCCACTGTTTATTTTGTGGCGACTGTCTTTATTTCTTTTGTAATTTGTGTTGGTGTGGCAAGTTGGGCCCGCAGCGGAGGTGTGACAGCTGTCTTTTCTGTTTTTAAAACACCGGCTTTAATAGCCCTGATTCCGGCTCTTGTTTTCAATATTACTGATGTAGAAGTACCAATTTTTCTGTCACGTTTGAGTGGACTCTTGGGGCAGGCAATGATCCCTGTGATGCTGATTACACTTGGGGTTCAAATGGGAGAGATTCCAAAAATAAAGATTAACTTCAACGTTTTTGCTGCAAGTACAGTACGTTTGATAGGAGGTCCTGTTTTGGCGCTGCTCATTGTACCCTATTTTGGGCTGGAAGGTCTGGAACGCAGTACCGGCATTCTTCAGGCAGCAATGCCCGCAGCTGTACTGGCTTCAATCATTGCATTGGAATACAAACTGCTTCCTGAATTTGTTACAACGACGGTACTCTTTTCAACGCTTTACAGCATTCTAACTTTGACAGTTATTCTGACTTTTATCTGATTCAGAGTGTTATGAATAATTTGTGGTGTGCTGAACAACAAGTAACAGCTGACCTTTTTTCAGAGTTACTGATACAGGATTGCTGATTACAAGATTTGAGACTCCGGAAGGTGTTTTTCCTGGAAGCAAATCATGACCGTCCAGAGAAAATTCTAATCCGTGTGTGACGACACCTTGAGCACCGCCGAAAAGCGGCAGCAGAGAAAGAATTGTTCCTGGCGGAAGATTCTCTTTCCAGTTGTCAAGAATAAACTCCATGCGTTCCAGCGGAGTCCACAAAATGAGGCGTACATTTGGGGTGTATTTAAATAGAATTTCCAGACTTGAAAGGAACTGATCATTACGACTACCTTCTGCTCCAAGAATGTGTATTTCTGTGCATTCGCGTTTCAAGCAATGTCGAACTGCTTTGTCGGCATCGTTGGTGTCTTGTTCTTTAACATGAAATAGCTTAGAGTTTGGCAATTTCTTCCGGACTTCCGGCTTAATTGAATCAAAATCACCAACCACTGCATCCGGGATCAGATTATAGCAGTACAGCTGATTTGCACCCCCATCGGCTGCTACCCGATAATCTGCTTCTTGCCATAACTGGTGCAACAGCTTTTCCGGAGGCGGATTACCATTGCAGATAATCAAGGCTATTTTTTGGGGCAGGCCCTCTTTTTGTTTATTAAATTCACTCATTGAGAAAATTTATGAAAGAACTCTTAAAAACTTTTCCTGTTGTCACAAAAATTCCAGTAATTTGGGGAGATATGGATTCATTTCAGCACGTAAATAATGTGATCTATTTTCGTTATTTTGAGAGTGCCCGAATCCAGTATTTTGAGACTTTAGGCTGGCTGAAAATAATTGAAAAAATGGGCATTGGTCCAATATTAGGCTCCACTTCCTGCCGCTATCGGATTCCCCTCACTTATCCGGACACTGTATTTGCGGGTGCAAAAATAACAGAATTGCACGAAAAACGTTTCACAATGGAGTATCTGCTCGTCAGTGAGAAGCATGCGGATCCGGTTGCAGAAGGTACTGGAATTGTGGTGTGCTACAACTATCAAAAAAATCAGACAACCCCTATTCCGGAAGTCATTCAACAATCTATTGAAAAACTTGAAGACCGCATTTTTTAGATTAATTAAAAATCGGTGCGGGAGGAATCTTTGGCTGAAGGAGGGAGATAATAAATCAGCTCGGTGGAATGCACTAAGCCCAACTCTTTGCGTGCAATCAATTCAATATATTCCTGACTGGTTTTCAGTGCAAAAACTTCTTCTTGCATTAAAGTTTTCTCAACCTTCATCGATTCTAGCTCTTGAATAAGCCTTTGTTCATGTGCTTCCAGTCGGCTGGTGGCTAATATTCCATAACTCCCAATCACTGAGATTATGAGCATAACCACACCAAACCCTGCAATTAAGACCAGTGAGAACAACGAGCGCCACTCTTCAGTTTCTTTTGCCATGCCAACAACAGGAGTCTCTTGTACCTTTGGTGGAGAAAACAGTCCGCTAACATACAGAATTCTGTCATGATTCTTAAGCAGTTTTGACTGTTCAACTGGCTTGTTTTGCTGTTTAAGACTATTTTTTGAAGTTGGGTATTGCATTATTGAAAATTAAAAATAATCATCTGCTGGACACAGAAGTTTCGTTGCTCAAAGTAAATCAGGTGGATGCTTGTCTGTCTTAAGTTTTGTCGTAGAGAATGGTGCATTGAGCATCCAGTTTAGCTCCTTCCTGAATTAATAGTTTTCCGGAAGGAACTTGTACCTCACCTTTAATATTTGCAGTTACATTCACCTCAAGGCGTTCATGGACCAGCAAATCACCATTGATTTTTCCTGCAACCAGTACTATATTACCTTCAATCTTTCCTTTGACTTGTCCAGTTTCCGAAACAACAATCTCCTGGTCGCAAAATACGGATCCATCTACTGTTCCACTCACAACCATTTTCTTTTGTGAGTGGATGGTACCCTCTACATATAGATCCTCACCCAGGAATCCAAGTCCTTTGTTTGCTGCAGTATTTTGGTTCGGCATGTTAATTTTTCAGCTTTGCACTCAATTTCGATAAAGACGCTGGTCCGGATTAAACCTGGAAATTGGAAACAGAGGGTTTGTACGTCGTCCGTTAATAATTATTTCATAGTGTAAATGTGGACCAGTACTGCGTCCAGTGCTTCCTACTAATCCAAGCAAGTCTCCACGTTTAATTTTCTGACCGCGTCTTACCTTTATTTTAGAAAGATGAGCAAAACGTGTTCTGTAGCGAACAGAATTTTTCTTTCCGGGAAAGAAACCTCTTCCATGTTGTAGTTCCACAAGCAGTCCAAATCCTAATTTGCGGTCTGCAATCCGGACAGTGCCATCTGCAGGAGCGTGAACTGGGGTGCCTCTTTTTGCTCTGAAATCAATGCCAGCATGATACTCACGTTTCTTGGTGAACGGATCCTTTCGCATTCCATAACGATCAGATAATGCTCTGCTTCGAACTGGAATCACGGTCGGAGTATGCCTCCAGAAACTTTGATTTCGTTCAATCAACTGGCTTAAATCCTCCAGTTGGGCAACGGTTTCGTAGTAGTTATCAGAATTATTGTAAAGAAAACTACGCAAACTTCCGGAACTTAACAAAGTTTGCGGTGAGTCGAGTGACAAGCTATCCAAAATTGTAGGACCTCCGCGCCCAGTTTTAGCTTTTACTCGTTTGGTTTTTCCGGTTTTGCTGAGTCTTATTCCAGTAGTTTTACTGATCTTTTTTGTTAGCCGGATGACCGTCGCCTGATTAACTTTGAGGAACTCCATATGTTCAGACAAATCCTGTTCTGTTTCAACGAGTTGTCCTCGTAACTGCTGAATGGTATTTGCCTGTTCTTCAAAACTTCTACGATTTGAAGCAAATTCCTGCAAAGACTGATTAAAGAGCAGAAAATCCTGATATATCTGATCCAGCCACTGCACGGTCTGTTGAGGATTTGTTTGATCCTTGAGTTTTGGTGTACATTGAGCCTCCAATGTCTGGCACATGTAATCATGCAATTCATCCAACTTATGTGTGTTGGAACGGAATAGTGCCAAATGTTTCTTAAACATTACGTCACTGTTATGTGAAGACTGCTTCAATTCTTCAACATAATTTTCAAGAAACGAAATTCTGGACTCCCGGCCGTCATAGAGATCAATCCGCTGCTGAAATGCTATCTGAGTATTTTCCTGCTTTTCAAGTAACTGGGCCTGCTTCAAGATTGTCTGGTGCTGGTCGAAAAATTTCCAACCTAAAGCTCCAGCGCCAACCAATATCAAGGTCAACAAAAAAAACATAAACTTTGCCCCAAAATGATACTGGCTTACTCCAAAGTTACTATCTTTAAGCAGAAGGATTGAAAAGTTTTTCATACACACATTTACATAGAAAATGGCCGAAAATAACTCTTAATAATAACACTATAATAACTTAACTACAACCAATTTGAGAATAGCTTTAAACAGATCTGCCGAATAACATCAGTCTGCCGCGGTTGCCGTAACAGACCAGTTATATTCAAATTCTTCCTGCACCAGCACGATCGGTACTAACATATACAATAGGTTTCAGTTAATCGGCTCTTACGGATAGAGTTTGTTTATTTTACCAAAAAA
This sequence comes from SAR324 cluster bacterium SAR324-CTD7B, assembly GCA_002082305.1. GTDB lineage: Bacteria > SAR324 > SAR324 > SAR324 > NAC60-12 > Arctic96AD-7. The sequence goes on along the minus strand of LSNO01000060.1, from coordinate 11,096 downwards.
CGCCCCCCAAAGACTTTCCTGCCAAAATCGTGCAAAAGTTATGCATATTTAATCTCACACAGTAGTTATGTTGTGAAAGGCTTTCAGCGACGAGACAGGTTTAGAGTTAGTGCATTGTTTCCGCCAACGTGATTTGGTGTTGCAGCTATGAGGGAGTAACATGAAGTTGTTTGATCAAGGGATTCAATTGCTTTTCCACAAATCTAAGATCTCTGTCCAGAAAGAACTGATTAACATCTTCAATTATTATTATAGCCTAAAGTCTCAAAACTTCTTTCAATACTTAAACATTCAGTAACAGCGGCTGTACTTCTTTCCAGTCAGTCAAACCCTCTTTGGTCAGGCGTTGAGCAGTTTGTTCCATTGTGTGAAAGTAAAGTTCAGGTTCTGGGCGTATCAATTTCCTTCCTGTGTCACCAGCCTGAATCCGGTCCCGTACCAGAGAATTCACCTTCAGAATTTCGTAGACAGGAATGCGGCCGGAGTAGCCCGTACCCCTGCACCTCAAGCAGTTTTTGTCCGAAGTATGAGGATTTGACTTGTTTCCGTTCTGGTGTGAACAGAGGCGGCGCACTAATCTTTGGGAAACGATTACTGTCAGTGTTTCTGCTAATAAATCCGGAGCAATCCCGAGGTTCAACAGACGCTGAATTGCAGTTACAGCATCGCTGCTGTGAAGTGTTGAGAGTACCAAATGTCCCGTAAGCGCAGCTTTGACAGCAATGTTTGCAGTCTCTTCATCTCTTATTTCTCCGATCAACAGAACATCCGGATCCTGACGCAGTGCCGCTCTTAGTGTATCCGCAAAACCCAAACCTTGTTCCGGTTTGACTGAAACCTGGGTGATGCCTTCTATGTGATATTCAACAGGATTTTCGATTGTAAGTATATTCTTTTCTTGTGAATTCAGTGCATTGAGGATTGCATAGAGTGTAGTTGTTTTGCCGCTGCCGGTCGGCCCAACCATTAGTATCAAGCCGCTTGGAGCCTGGCTTGCCTGATAAAGCATTTCCAAGTCATTTTTGAAAAAACCGAGTGCTTCCAATTTGTGTTGTACCGGTGTCTGATCCAAAAGCCGCAGCACCATTTTTTCCCCAAATTGACCCGGCAAAGTGGAAACTCTAACGTCAAAAATGCGATTACTGTTGGAGTTGTATGTGTAGTGTCCGTCTTGAGGACGGCGCCTGACAGCGATGTCCATTCCGGCCAATAATTTAATGCGTGAGAAAATAAGCGGGTGGAAACTCATCGGCATTGGAGCGGAGTCCTGGAGGTAGCCGTCAATCCTGAATCGGACTCTCAGCTGATTTTTTTCAGGTTCAAGATGAATATCTGATCCTCTTCGGGAAATAGCTTCTTCAAACAAATGATGAATTCTGTCGGTTGCAGAAATATCAGCATCTTCAATCTGCAAATGAGAAGTTTCAAGCAGTGCTTCAATTTGCTGCTGTTGTGCTAAATACCAATAAATCGGTTCGCCGAGATGAAAGGCAACCTGATTCATCTTCAACCAGTTTGACTGAACTGACAACAGGCAGGCACACTTTGATCCCAGACGCATAGGTAAAATGCCGGTGCGTTCATAAAGTTGCTTTGACAAAGGAAGGTTTTCGTAATTTTGGACTTCATCAAGTGTTGTTGAAAGCAGCGGGAGGTTATAACGGTCTGACATATTCCGGAGAAGGTGAGGTTCTTCCAGCAAATCCATCTGAATCAGACGCCTTATTTTCTCAAGCTCCGGGAGGTTCTTGAAAGCGCTGCTGGTCTGCCCCATCACTTCCGGGTCCAAATCTTCTTCCTGCACCAGTTCATCCAACAAGGCCATTGTCATGCTCCATTAAATGCCGGCAGACAAAATGTCTACGTTCCAGTATTTTTGTTTTGAATTTAGATCAGGGTACTAGCATTACCCTATTTTTGTAGCGCAGGTCAATACTTTTTAATCCCGGATGCTGTTTACCCAATACAGGATAAATGTTTTGGAAGGTGCGTAAGCGTTCGCCGAAATCACGACTTCCCATTTGGATCGTCAGCGGAACGGTACGCAAAGGCTCCGGAGAACCAGGTTGAAGCTCAGATGAATTCAGTGGCCAGTTAATTTTCAGGTTTAGCGGATCAGAAATATCAATGTGAATTGGCTGAGAAGACCAGTCAACTATTCTGAATTGACCTTCAAGTTTTATCTGTGTATTTTGCAGTTCAGCTTTTTGAGCTGCAGCCATTGTTTGAAATGTTTCCAGAAATCTTAAACCTCTTTCAAGAACCGGTGAATCTAAACTGGAACCAAGTGTTACGGACGGTACTGTCAGTCCGTTGATCAGCGGCAGGTTTTTATACGGTGAGTCCCGCAGTTCATCAAAGGTTAATAGTTTGAGCAGGCGCTGATTGTTTCCAATGAGGACGTACTTTGTTTTCGATAAGGACGCAGATGAAAAAACGTTCGTCTGTTGTGAAAGCTGAAGCAAAGCAACAGGCTGATGTTCACTTATAATCAGGTGAATTTCGTCCGGAAATTTTCTACGTATGTCGGTTTTTTGTACAATGGGATGTGTCTGAAGACGTGCTGCAACCTGATATGGATTGAGATCGATCAAACGTTGTCCTTGACGCAGGCCGCTTGCAAAAAGCACATCGGCATCTTTCAGCAACAGGTTACCTTTGATATTGACCCTTGAAAGTGGTTGTTGAAAAAACCATTGACCAACCCAAACACTGCCTCCAACCAGCCATAAAATAAAAATCAGTCCACAGAATCCAATAAATTTTTGAATCAGCCAACGCATTTTCATACGCAAAAATGCGGGTTCATTTTCGACAAAATACGGCGGCAGCCAGGAATTGCTGTAACCAGGTTCGGTATTGGGTTTGCGGAGTTTAACGGAAAGACCCGGGATTGGATTGCTGTGATTTTTCCGGACTCTCATTGATGAAGTCCGGAGCTTTCGCACAACAGGGCGTCGATTTGATTGTCGTTTGAGATCCTGCATGGAAAACAAGGCTTTCAGTAAATGTTTGGCAGTATATGGTTTTCAGACAGGATTGAAAACGGATGTTAGCAATCCGTTTACAGTAAACTGCTGAAAGTTATCCGTATACTGAACTCTGCAGGATTTGAACCTCAGGCTCCAAATTAATGGAATGCTTGCTGAAAACTGTTTCCCGGACGGTATCAATCAACGATAAAATATCTGTTGAAGAGGCGTTTCCAAGGTTAACAATAAAATTAGCATGTATTGGACTGATTTGAGCACCACCCATGATTTTACCTTTCAATCCGGAGGCTTCTATTAAGCGGGCAGCAAAATCTCCAGGAGGATTTTTGAAGACTGAACCACAGCTGGGTTGATTGTAAGGTTGTTTTTCCATGCGGAACTGTTGACATTCAAGCAGTTTTTTTTCTACAGTTTCCGGATCAGATTCCTGGAATTCAAAAACTGCACTGGTAATAATCCGTCCATAATTTCCCATAAGATCAGAATATCGGTAGCGGAATTCCAGGTTTTGTCTGGCTGAGGTATGTAAATTCCCTTCCATGTCCATCCACTCTGCTTCCTGCAAAAAATCTGCAGTTTCTCCACCGTGTGCACCGGCATTCATGGCAACAGCGCCGCCAATCGTTCCGGGAATGCCGATCAAGAATTCCATACCTCCCCATCCCTGAGCCACACAGCGTTGAGCAAATGTCACATCGGCCAGTGCCGCTCCCGCAGTGACTCTATTTTTGCAGGCGGAGGAATTATTTTCTTCGAGAGGAACCCAACTTTTGAACTCTCCGCTTAAATGCAAAATTATTCCGGGCCAGGCAGTATCGGGAATAAACAGGTTGGAACCTTTGCCAAGGATGAACCAGGGAATGCGGTGTTTGCTTATGAAGGGTAGTAAGAGGCTCAGGTCTTCAGCATTGACAACGTCAATCAAACACTCTGCAACTCCGCCGATACGCCATGTATTGAAGCGTTTCAGGGATTCTTTTCTGCGTAATCGTGAGGTCAGGGGGGCTTTCTCCAGTTCCTCCAACCATTCCGGTTTTTCTTTGTTTGACATTTTTCGACCTTAAATTATTCTGAGGTCATGGACATTTTGGTGCTGTTTTGGCCTGGCCCCTGCTCATAAAGCTCTTCTAATCTGTAATACTTTCGTATTTCCGGATGGAAAACATGGAGGATAATATTTCCATAATCTAAAAGTACCCAGTTCCCTTCACGCTCACCTTCAATGCCTAAAGAAGCCTCCCCTTCCCGCTTCAAATTATGTTCTACATTTTCTGCAATCCCTCTGCAGTGCAACTGCGAACGACCTTCACAAATCAGCAGATAATCCGCCAGACTTGAACGATGCTGTGCATCAATCAAAACAATTTCTTCGGCCTTTGCATCCTCCAGCAGTTCCAGGATCCGCTTTATTAAAGCTCGGTCCGAATCATCAGCAATTGCCTTGTCCAAATTATTTTCATAATTTAATTCATAAGCCACTTTATTATCTGAATTTTTCAAAACAGTATCTTTTTCAGCAACCAAGTTTCTTTTATATGAAAGGATTAAGTGGTAAAAAGTTCGAATGCCACACTTATCTGTCATCCAGACGAAGCTTCATGTGAATGACAAGCTGTTACTACTTTTCCCAAAAGTTTAAATATTTATTTAATAAAAATTTCAATGCAGAAAAAATCAGGGACGTGACTTATATTCTCAAAGCCCAAATTTCAAACCTTAAACCTCAAAACAGCGTCCCTGCCATGTTTCTTTTGCAGCCAGAAAATCATCAATAAATTGAGTGGTTTTCATTTTTTCGCGGGTCCATTGCGGTGCGACTAACTCATCCCAGCGCGAAGCAACTGCAGCCAAGCGGTGAACAGCAATTTTTGGAGAAAGATTTTCAAGAAACAATGCAACTTTACGACTATATTCTTCCAGATCAACCGGTTTAAAATGGGATTCGCGATACAACTTTTCCAGCGGGGTATTGCGGAGAACATGCAGGTTGTGTAATTTTACTCCGTCAACTTTTTGTTCAGACAGAATTTCTGCAGTTTTGCGAATTTGTGCATCAGTTTCGTCCGGAAGCCCAAACATCAAATGCACACACAAATTAATGTCCGGAAGTGTTTTCAATTTACGGATTGCCTTTAAAGAGGAAGCGCTGTCATGTCCACGTGAAAGAAACTGCAGCTGGGCATCGTCAAAGGTTTGTACACCCAGTTCAACGGACAGATAGTTCTCTCGCGCGATTTCTGAAAATTTCTGCAAAACTCTTTTGGGAAGGCAATCAGGACGGGTTCCCACTACAATTCCGACCACATCCTTTTCCTTCAAAGCCTCCTTGTAAAAGTATTCCAATTCCCTGAAACGTCCAAATGTGTTGGTGTAAGCTTGAAAATAGATCAAAAATTTTTCGGCTCGATAACGCTTCCGGATAGCTTCTCGGTTAATTTGGATTTGTTCGCGGACAGGTTTTTCTCGTTGCTGGTGATAGGCGGCGGATCCCCATTCATCGCAAAAGATGCAGACTGCCGCCCCATTGTGACCTTCTCTGTTTGGACATGATTCTGCGACAGAAATACTCACCTTAAATACTTTTTCGCCAAATCGCTCCAGATAGTGCTGACTAAGCGGACGGTAGCGCTTACCGTGTTCAAACACTCGGAATTGCTGCATGTAATATTTGGCTTTCAAGAAATCTACGGTAACAAACTTGCGTCGATTACCCAGTCTGTGAGCAACTGATGAGCGCGGTTAGTTTCTATTTCTCTTCCATTCAACAAAACCCGTACAGCATGAGTATTTCCCAGTGTCAGCAGATACTGTTTTTTTGCTTCCCACTGCTGAATTTTGTCAGCTTCCAGGAGAACATCTTTAGTTTCTTTTTTATCTACTGCAATACTAATCCAAGTGTCTTCAGAGGCTTCCACCTCAAGAACAAGTGGCTCCACAGTGTTTTGAACCGCTACCGGTTGAATTATTTGTGTATTCTCAGTTTGTTTTTTTTCTACAAGAGTAATCTCCGTTGATACTTCAGGTATTTCAGGAGATGGCTCTGCAGGACTGACAGATTCCTGAATGGCTGGAGTACTTTTCTGTACCGGTTCGATTATAGGTTCAACTTCAACTACCAGGGGTTCTGTTATTGTTTCATTGTCTCCGTTGAAAGAAAAAGGCGTCTGCAAAAAGTAGAAGGAATAGACAAAGAATCCTCCAACAATAAGGACCAAAACTGTCAAAATTATTCCAATTGGCTTTGATTCCCTGTTTTCATAAACCGGCCTAAGCGATTTTAGGTTCAACTGTTCATTTTCATCATCGGATTTCAAAAGCCGGTCTGTTTTGTCAATAATGCCTGTATTTTCCAACCCCAAAAACAGGCAGTATGAGCGGACCAAACCACGTAAAAATACTGGAGGTAGTACATTGCCCTTACACCCGTCTTCGATAGACTGTAGAGTGTTGAGGGGAATATGTAAATGTCCGGAAACGCTTTCTAGTGAAAGATTTTTTGTAATTCGTGCTTCACGAATTTGTTGTCCCAGTAACTGAAGAGACTCTTCTTCCTCTGGAATTATTTCTTCCTCCGGAACAACTTCTTCCTCTGAAATTATTTCGTCTTCCAGGGGAATGAACTTTTCTTTCTTTGGACCTGTCTTTACGACTTTTTTTCTAGGCATTCGTTATCTCAAAGTAAACTGTATCCAAAACGGGATAAAAACGCATCGAAGGTCATGGATTTTCTGTAATTGTGCTGATAGAGCAAGTGCATTGCGGTGCTGACAATTTCTTCAGGGTATTTACGAATGGAAAAGCCGGATGCATCCTCCGCAAGACTTTTAGTTATTATATCATGATATGGAAGAGGATTTGAATTAGAATTTGTCCGCAAATAGGTTTCCACTTCAACACAAATTTGATCATACTGCATGTCAGAAATAATTGACTCACCCAATTGATAGTAAAGGAAAGAATGAACCAGATACTGACGGACTTTTTGTTGACTAAACTCAATCATGTAATATTGATTGTAAATGAAAAGAGCGCAGTCTGCATTTTAAACTTGATAGCATGGGGTAGTTGCAAATCATTTTCTCTTGTTTCAAATTAGAAGATTTTTATTATTTAGCAAGATTTTTCGGGTAATTTCTAACTCAAAACCATTTTAATCTTTAATCTCAACAATAATTATTAAAGTGTTTTTGGGGCAGAATCTCTATGATCTCAGGAAAGAACTTGCATTTCTCATGTTTATTTGGCACAATTATATGTTCCAGTAAATGTATTTTACAGAAAAAATTCTGTTAATACATGCATTTTCCAGACTCAAATCATTACCCTAGCAGGAGCAATATATGGCAAGTGACCAGGTAATCCACCTTGAGGATTCCAATTTTGAAGAAGAAACTAAATCGGGCTATGCGCTCATTGATTTTTGGGCAGCATGGTGTGGTCCGTGTGTGTCATTAGCACCATTGATTGATGAAATTGCCGGAGATATGGAAGGCAAACTCAAAGTATGCAAGCTAGATGTCGATAAAAATATGGAGTCAGCAGCACGTTTTGGAGTACGCGGAATCCCTTACATCGTCCTGCTCAAAGATGGAAAAGAAATAGACAGTGTTACTGGTAATGATCCTTCCCGCGTTCGTGCACTGGCAGAACAGGCAAACGCTTCTTAAAAACCTCCCGTGCCTTCTGCACAAAACTGGTTGCTTCTGCTGACCTACGAAGGAACCTGCTACCACGGATGGCAGGTTCAGCCGAACTCGCCCACCATTGAAGAAACACTTGAACAGGCTGTCAAGCGCTTGACAGGAGAGACTGTGAAAGTTCATGGTGCAGGGCGGACCGACTCCGGAGTTCATGCCCTCAACTTCACAGCAAATTTTACTGCAAAAGCAGAAAACTTCAAAACGGCAGAAAAGTGGCGTGTTGCGCTGAATGCAGTTTTACCGCCTGATATTGTTGTCAAATACGCACAAACTGTTGCAGCAGATTTTCACGCCAGACACAGTGCAGTCGGTAAACGCTACCGCTACCTGATTTCCAATCTACCCTACAAGCCACCATTTTCCCTGAATCAGAGCTGGTGGGTAAGTCAGGATTTGGATATTGATCTGATGTGCGAGGCCGCAGATTTATTAGTCGGCAAACATGATTTTTCCGCATTTCGCGCAGCAAGTTGTTCGTCACCAAGTTCGGTTAAAGATCTCAGGGTAATAGAGATTTTCGAAGTTCGTTCCCGTCACTCTACTCTACAAATTGAAATGGAAGCCAATTCGTTTTTGCAGCATATGGTACGCATAATTGCCGGAACTCTGGTTGAAGTAGGACGGGGGTATAAAAGCGTCAAAGATGTTGCCAAAGCATTGGAGGGCGGTTTGCGAAAGCAGGCCGGAATTACCGCACCGCCTCAAGGGCTCTATTCATTGAGCGTGATTTATCCTGAAGGCATGATTGAGTGGCCACTGGAAGTGCTCGATAACTAGCAGGAATCTTTATGGAATTCAAGCTTCAATCAGAGTTCAAACCATCCGGAGATCAGCCTCAGGCCATTGAGGCTTTGGTAAATGGTGTAGAAGATAAACATAAGCACCAGGTTTTGCTGGGTATTACCGGTTCCGGAAAAACATTCGCGATGGCCAATGTTGTTCAGACACTGCAGCGCCCAACCCTGGTTATTGCGCATAATAAAACGCTTGCCGCCCAACTATACAACGAATTCCAAACCTTCTTTCCTGAAAATGCAGTCGAGTATTTTGTCAGCTATTATGACTACTACCAGCCGGAAGCTTACGTTCCCAGCCGTGATCTCTATATCGAAAAAGATACTGCACTGAATGACGACCTCGACCGGTTACGTTTGTCGGCAACGCGTTCGCTTTTGGAACGTCGGGATGTGCTGATTGTGGCCAGTGTTTCCTGTATTTATGGAATTGGCTCGCCTGAAAAATACGAAAAAATGCTGCTTATTTTTAAGGTTGGGGAACGATTTTCGCGGCAGGTTATTCTGGAAAGACTGGTTGAACTACTCTACACCCGCAACGATATCGATTTTCACAGGGGAACTTTTCGGGTACGCGGAGACGTGATTGATATTTATTTGGCAGAATCAGAGTCTGCAATTCGGGTCGAATTGTTTGGTGACGAAATCGAAAGCCTGGTTCGCTTCGATCCCCTGACCGGCAAAAAGCAGATGTCATATCAGCATTTTGTCATTTATCCTGCCTCGCATTATGTTGCTCCGGCAGAACATATTCCGGAAACATTGAGCTTGATCCGGGAAGAACTGCGCGAACGTCTCGAAGACTTGAATGCCCAAAACAAAATTCTGGAAGCACAGCGTCTTTTGCAGCGCACTGAGTACGATCTTGAAATGATTGAGCAGACTGGCTCATGTTCCGGAATCGAAAATTACAGTCGCATTATTGACCGGAGGGCAGCCGGAACTCCGCCGGCAACATTACTGAATTATTTTCCGGATGATTCGCTGATTTTTGTGGATGAAAGTCACATGACGCTCCCGCAGCTTCGAGCCATGTACAAAGGTGACTTTTCAAGAAAATCGACTCTGGTGGAACACGGGTTCCGCCTGCCGTCTGCAATCGATAACCGTCCTCTCCAGTTTCCTGAATTTTGTCTGTTTCCACAGAGAATGATTTATCTTTCAGCAACTCCGGGAGATTATGAGTTGGAACAAACCGAAGGTCAAGTTGCAGAACTCGTTGTGCGTCCCACCGGTTTGCTTGAACCTATAATCGAAATACGTCCGGTGCTGGGACAAGTCGATGATATACTGCATGAAATCCGTTTACGGGCAGGACGTAATGAACGGGTACTCATTACCACACTTACAAAACGGATGGCCGAAGACCTGACTGAATATTACGACGATCTTGATGTACGAGTACGCTACATGCATTCAGATGTGGATGTTGTGGAGAGGACTAAGATTTTGCACGATCTGCGGGCCGGAGAATTTGATGTTTTGGTTGGAATTAACCTGCTGCGGGAAGGTTTGGATTTACCGGAAGTGTCGCTGGTTGGAATTTTTGATGCAGACAAAGAAGGTTTTTTGCGTTCAGTTCGTTCACTTATTCAAACCTGCGGACGGGCCTCAAGAAATGCCAACGGACGTGTCATCATGTATGCGGACAAAATCACTGCATCAATTCAGATCACGCTTGACCTTACCGATTCACGCCGTAAAAAACAGGAAGCTTACAACAAAAAACACGGCATTGTTCCGAAAACCATTTTCCGGAAAATCGCACCGTCTTTTGCGCCTGTCGAACTGAATGACATGCTTGAAAGCGATTCTTATGCAGCGGAAGAAACTCCGGTCTACGAAACAGTGATCAACATGGAAGAAAAAATTGCGGAATTTGAGGAGGAAATGCACGAAGCTGCTGAATCTCTGGAGTTTGAACGTGCGGCTGAATTACGTGACCGAATTGCTGAATTGAGGAAGAAGATAGAAAAAGATTAGAAGCTTAGCAAAGGTATTACTTTTTCCCAAACTGCATCAACGTTGATATTTGTGCCACACTGAGTTATTTATTCAATCTAAATTAGATACCAGTTCGTGGTTGAATCGCCAAAGTTGTTGTTTGATACCTTTCCAGACTCCTTTGAGGCGTCCAAATGTACGATACTTTTGTTGCAATCTTGGTTGAACACCGTGGCTTTTCATAATTTCAATAACGACACGTAAATCTTCCAAATATGGTTCATAAATCTGTTTTCTTGTTATTGAAGGAATGGAATACGAAGTGGTAAATTGAACCATGGGTTTTGATCGTTTTTCTGTGAGACGCAGTCCATGAAAGTGCCAAAATATACCATTGCTATAAGGGAAACGATTCGCATTCCATGGTGCTAACGTCCAACCTTGATTAGACAGAACATGGACTTGTTCCGGGAATCTTTCGGGCCAATCATCAAGATATTTTTGATCACCGAATTTACCATTTTCAAATCGGGCAAAACACCACTCAATGCAACGATCTTCCCACCATTTTCTCACAGTCTCACCTCCTTCACGAGTAAAGGTTGTGAATTGCACACAATATTTTCCGCTTTTTTCAGAAAGATCATATTCCGGAGAGTAAGCAT
>LSNO01000059.1 GCA_002082305.1 SAR324 cluster bacterium SAR324-CTD7B | reverse complement strand
CGAGTTTTGTGGCTGCATCCATGAATGGATTAGTCCTGTAACTCGCTGAAGGAATGATGAGGATTACAGAAGAATTTGCATGGTTCATCTAAAAAATCCTGTCTCGATAGAAAATACTTTGGCTCTGTTTGCGTAAAGTATTGGTTGCCTTCAGCGAACTGCCAAAAACCAAAATAAACTGCCCCGCAGCAAACAGCTGGGTATTGGAATGGGAATCAAATACTTTCGCCCCAAGGGGCGGGGAATTAAACCCCAAGAGATTATTAAACAAAACCGTAGGGTGGATAAGCAGAGCGCATCCACCATTTCTGCTGGAAACAACCTAAAACCAACCGCCGTCCTCCGGAATCCAGACACGAACAGTGGTGGTTGTATTGTCAGTACTAATACGACCTGATGTACTACTTTTAGTATCACATGAGATGACGGCAAGACAAAAACTTAACATCAGGAAAATGAATAAAAGCTTTTTCACCTTTTCCTCAAAAACAAATGATAAATAGATAATTCGAGTAGTCAAAAATTCATACTTTGCAATCAGCGAGATTATCCTTAACTTGAAACATTCCTACCAGATCCAGTATATCCGTAATAGTACCTAAACTACAGAAGAAAAGTGTTTAGGAAAACCCAAGAAATTTAATCATTTGGTGGATTTTTCAAGAACGGGGATGGTAGGTTGTGAAGTGTTGTACGACTGTGAAGAATTAGTGGGGGTCAATCACAGGAGATGATATGAATGACCTTGCTTGTAGTATTAGTGTTTGAATGGTTATTGTTTGACACCGTCTGAATTGTACTTCACAAGAAAGATGTCATAATAACTTCCCTGGTTGAAGTTTTCCTCAAGACTTCCATTGGTAAATCCGGTCACGTAGATGTTGTCAGAAGAGTCCACTGTCACATCCCACGCAAAATCAGATGATGATGATCCCAATTGTTTTGTCCACTGTTTAGTTCCAGAGGAATTGTACTTCACGAGGACAATATCTTCACCAACTGAACCGGTGTTCCGGTCAAGTCCTCCACTTGCAATTCCCGTCACATAGATGTTGTCAGAAGAGTCAACCGTCACTCCCATTCCAATGTCAGCAGCAGAGTTTCCCAACTGTTTTGTCCACTGTTTGGTTCCAGAGGAATTGTACTTCATAAGAAAGATGTCATAATTTTCTGAGTTGGAGTTCCCATCGTATCCTTCTTTAGTATATCCCGTCACGTAGATGTTGTCTGAAGAGTCAACTGTCATTGAAACTCCAGATTCATTATCAAATATTCCCAACTTTTTTGTCCACTGTTTGGTTCCAGAGGAATTGTACTTCACAAGAAAGATGTCATCACTCCACGAGTTGATGTTCCCGTCAAGTCCTCCATTGCTTTGTCCTGACACATAGATGTTATCAGAAGAATACAGCGTTACTCCTGTACCATAGTCATAGGAAGAAGTCCCAATTTGTTCAGACCAAAACGATGTTGCAGTACCAGATGAGCCATCTTTTTTTGCACAGGAGAAGATTGTGAGACTAAAACATGTAATTAGAAAAACGTATAAAATCTTTTTCATCTTTTCCTCAATTCTAGAACAAAAATTTTATCGGTTGGTTTACCTTTTCTTCTACGTCCCTTCCCTTCTCAGTTTCTTCTCTCTTCTTCTGGGTCATAACATTATTATTACATTCTGTCTTCAAAGTCAATTAACCAGATAGTTTCCTCACCATTGCATCTATTTTCTGACGGAAGGAGTCGTCCACCGTGAAATAGTGTCCGTTCTCGTCATGGATGGAGACTCCCTTTTTGTGGAAGAGTTGGAGGTGTTTTCGGAAAGTTCGGATGATTTCTATGGGACATTCATTTCCACTGTCGTCCCTGATCGTCACTCTGAGGTTACTCATGATTCCTTCTCCTTTTTCTTTTTCCAAAGTATAATGACTGAATTATTCTAACCCCAATTTGTCCTCATAGGTTTCCTAATTGGGTGGTATAGAAGAACCCTTATTATATCATCATTTGGTTTGTTTAACAAGAATTGTGGTGGAGGGTTTTTGGTGGGTAGTCCGACTGTGAAGAATTAGTGGGGGGCAGTCACAGGAGATGGTGGGGTTGGATTTTGGGGATTCATTTCTGTAATACCTAAATCATGCAATTAGGTGACAAACAAACACGATAATGGTAACATGGTCAAGTAGTTAACCTCAAAATCAACCTTGAACCGTCACCATTTCAATGAAGGGTTATCATAACACAAGATCGTCCAGAAGGTCAGTAAAAAACGTAGAAATCTGCCAAGGCAGACAAGAGCTAAACGCACATGCGGGTTTGATCCCGGCGGTTAATTTTTTAATGAAACACGGTTTTGTATCAAAGATTGAACAGGCCCCGAATCATCAGACTGGTGTAACTGGAGTTTCTGACGCAGTTTACATGATTCTATTGCCCTTGGTTGTAATTGTTGAGGTTGCATGTTCGATAAGTTTGATCTTGACGGATTGGAGTGATTCTGTTTTGTACCGTACTCCTCCAATTTTGTTGATTGATATTTTTTCACTTAACCGGTACGGATTCTAATCGGTACAACCTTCATACACAAAGAGAATGAAAATGAGTAGACGTAACGTTTTAATTGATGATAAAATTTACGATTATATCCTGGACAATTCGTTGCGTGACCTGCCAATACTGGAGAAGTTACGCGAGGAAACGGGGAAGATGCCGAATGGACGTATGCAGATTTCGCCGGACCAAGGGCAGTTCATGGCTTTGTTGGTACGACTGGTGGAAGCGAAAAGGATTGTCGAGGTGGGCACCTTTACGGGGTATAGCTGCCTGGTTATGGCGCTTGCTCTGCCGGAGAACGGACAAATCGTTACCTGTGATATAAGCGAGGAGTTTACGGGGATTGCGTGGCGTTTTTGGCAGGAGGCTGGGGTAGCCGATAAGATTGAACTGCGAATTGGGTTGGCCGAAAAGACTCTGAACGATGCCCTGAATAATGGGGAGGCCGGCACGTTCGACATGGCATTTATCGACGCCGATAAAGAGAATTACAAAGTATATTACGAAAAATGTCTGAAGTTGTTGCGGCCTGGCGGTTTGATTTTGATCGACAATGTTCTGTGGTCCGGCAGGCCGGCAAATCCAGAGGCGGCAGATGCTGATACAGTAGCAATTCGTGAGTTCAATGTGGCTGTCCACAAGGATGAGCGCGTTGACTTGTCGCTGTTATCTGTTGGAGACGGCCTTACGTTGGCGCGCAAACATTAACTTCAGGTATCAGTTGATGCTTTTCTAACTTCACTGCATCTTTCTCGTATATCAAATAAACTAAATTTAGTTCCCTTATCAGTGCAGATCATCCTCTGAAACAAGTTTGATTGATTTGGTGGTGTCCTTTTTTTACTCGACAGTCTTGAGTTTTGTCATGTCATCCCGAACGTAAGTGAGGGATCTTGTACGATATCAGCACTTTATCAGATCTCTCCCTTCGGTCGAGATGACAAGCCGTAGTCAATAATATCAGTATCTTACGATAACTCGTTACTCACGAGTTTTCTTACTAAAGCTACATGTAGAGTCCAAGCCAATAAAACTGCGATAATAATTAATGAAGGTATGTGTTGTCCCTGCTCCGAGTTTTCATGAAAAACAAACATGTGTTTGATGGCTACAGCAAACGTTAAATTAACACCATTCTTGTAAAATCAACCTCTTGTAACAATAAACCAATTGGTGTTATAAATTGACTTCATCTGCAACCAGGATTAGATTATAACCCAATGCCAACTGAATTTAATTGAAGAGACTTTAGTCAGATACGATTAACGAATCAATTTAAGATAAACACATTTGATATCAGTATATGGTTCAACGTAAGATATTTGAAGAAGATAGGGAAGTTTTCATGGAGAGATATAGCATCTGGAGTTTTTGGATAGATAACAGCATTATTGTGTATCTAAAATGAAGCATCCACCAGGCTATCAATACTTGAAAAAGATAGAGGAAAATGATGGTTTCATTGCCGCACTTGATCAGAGTGGCGGTAGTACTCCCAAAGCATTACGCCTATACGGGGTTGGAGAGTCAGAGTATTCGAATGACCGGGAGATGTTTGATAAGATCCATGAAATGCGTTCTCGTATAGTCACTTCTCCAAGTTTTTCTGGAGACCGTATATTAGGTGCCATACTTTTTGAAAAAACCATGAACCTTGAAATAAGTGGTAAGGGTTCTGCTCAATATCTTTGGCAAGAGAAGCAGGTTGTGCCTTTTCTTAAAGTAGACAAAGGATTGGAAGATGAAAACAACGGAGTGCAATTGATGAAGCCGATTCCTGGCTTGGAAGAACTTCTTCGGCAGGCAATTAAAAAAGAAGTTTTTGGAACTAAGATGCGTTCAGTTATTAAAAATGCTAACGAGAACGGAGTAGCTGCTATCGTAAAACAACAATTTGAAATTGCTAAAATGATCATTGCAGCAAAGCTGGTGCCGATCATTGAGCCTGAAGTAGATATTCATTGCGAAACCAAAGCCGAGGCTGAAACGATGCTTCTTAAACATCTGATGGATCATATCGAACAGCTAGCTTCAGATCAGAAGGTTATACTCAAGTTGACTATTCCAAATGAAAATAATTTATTTACACCCTGTATTAATCATCCTAATGTTATACGTGTATTTGCTCTCTCTGGAGGTTACAGCAGAGACGAGGCCAACAGCCGTTTGTCTCTAAATAAGGGAATGGTTGCAAGTTTTAGCCGAGCACTTACTGAGGGCCTCTCAGCGCAACAATCAGATGAAGAGTTCAACTTAATGTTGGATTCTTCAATAGAAAGCATTTACCAGGCTTCTATTACCGGAATTGAACAAGAATTAAAGATAAAAATTATGCAGTAAATCCTGCACTTTCTGCTACTGCTCAGATTGGTGACGAAGATCGGCGGAGTGAGGTTAGTACCGACTTAAACGTCCTTTCCTTTAACGTAACTCTACAGCTTAATTTTGGTTCATCTGAATAAAACGTACTTCGCTTGATGTATAGCCATAATTTTGAGTATAAATAATCTTGATCTCTGAATCCGTAAGCGATTATTTATATTGGTTTTTATTTTGTTATTTGTACCTTCCATGGTTCCAGTAGAGAAACGATCGCAAAATTGAGTGATTCCGGTTTTTAGCAGAGACTTGATTCTTGAAGAGAAAACGTTCTCGTTTTTACAAATAATCAAAAACAATGAAAAATAGGTTGAACTTTCTTAATCTTCATGATCTCATGTACAACTGAATTTAATTATGAGTTGATTCTTGAAATTTTAAGATCTTGCGAAACAATAATATGGTTCTAAGGTACATTTTTCCGATTGGCCTGATTCTGTCTGCTTTTTTTCTTGCATTGAGTTCTTCGGCGGCTTTAGCAGAAGAGCAACCCATTGCCTTCAGCCACAAACTTCATACAGTTCAAAACGGAATTGCCTGCCAATACTGTCATCTTTATGCCCGTCGCTCGTTTTCTTCCGGAGTTCCCCCTGTCAGTACCTGCATCGGTTGCCATGGTCCACAAGAACAAAAATTGGTTCAACCAGAAAGTACAGAGGTCAATAAAATGCGGACTTTCTGGTCGAATAATGAGCCTATTCCATGGGTTAAAATTCATGACGTACCAGATTTTGTACGATTTCCTCACAAAGAACATATCAATGCCGACAGCAATCGTCTGGTAGATGATGCTGGTGCTGGATGCGACTCTGAAAACGTACCGCGAAGTTTGGAATGTAAGTTAGCTCAGTTTCGAACTGGAGGTGATGAGCGCTGCCTGGCCTGCCATGGTGACGTACGACAAATGGACGTAATTGTACAGGTCGATGAAAATTTTGGTACTATGGGCTGGTGCATGGAATGTCATTTACAAGTGAAAGGTGCAAAAGAACGAAAACGTTCCGGAAATACGATGGCAGGTTGGTATCACGCAAAAGAGCTGGACAAAAAACGTGAGGCTGACATTGGATTGGTTAATGAAAAAGGATATCATAACCCAAATATGCTGGACTGCCTTACATGCCATTATTAAAAACGAAAAGTGAGAAATGAAAAGGAGAACCGAATGAAGAAGGGCCTCAGCCGAAGAAATTTATTCAAATACATGGGTGTCGGTGGTGCTACCGCTGTAGTGGCTGGTTGTGAAAAAAAACCGGAGAAGCTGATCCCGATGTTGGTCCCGCCAACGGACTATGAATACACTCCTCAAACTGCCTACCAATATATGACCACCTGCCGTGAGTGTGATGCTGCTTGTGGAATGATGGTTACAACCCGTGAACATCGTGCCCAAAAAGCTGAAGGCAACCCCAACCACCCCGTTAATCAAGGAGCACTTTGTGCGCGAGGACAAGCCTCACTGCAAACTCTTTATAATCCCAATCGACACGCCCACCCTCTGGCGGACGGAAAGCAGATTCCCTGGGAAGAAGGAATGCAGCAATTTTCCGCTATTATTCAAGCAGCTTCAGGTGCAATCGCTTATTTAGGAAAACCTGCATCAGGGAGCGAGGGAGATTTTGTTGATGAATGGCTGCAAGCCGCAGGAGGTGGGCAACGTTTTAAATTCAACCTGCTGACTCAAAAAAGTCAGGCAGAAGCAAACAAAATTGCTTTTGATCATGCAGATGTTCCGGAATATGCTTTTGAAAAGGCTGGAGTTGTATTTAATTTTAGTACAGATTTTCTGGAAAACTGGGGTAATCCTGTTGAAAATGCCCGGCGTTTTACAGATATGCATGTCTATAAAAACGGCAGGAAAAACAAGTTCATTCACATCTCTCCTCAAGTTTCCCTGACCGGCGCAAAAGCAGATCGCTGGATTGTAATTAACCCCGGAACCGAGGGCTTGGTCGCTCTGGCGATTGCTTCAGTTATACAGAAAGAAAATGGGGCTTACAAATTTCTAAAAAAATATCTGCAAGCTTATTCTCCTGAAAAAGTTGCTGAAGCAACAGGCGTTTCTGCTGAAATTCTGAGTGAACTGGCAATAGATGCAATGGAGCATGGTCCATTGTTAGCACTTGGCGGAGGTAATGTTTCTGCAACTGACCAGAGTGTGGAAACACTGGTCGCCGTAAATATTCTTAATGCTGTCTCCGGTGCGCTGAACAAGACAATCCTTTTCTCCGACCAAACTGCTCCTGAAAGTTCAACTCATCAAGATTTGACACAGTTGATCAGTGACCTCAATGCTGGAAAAATCAAATTACTCATAGTTGATGATTCTAATCCGGTTTATGCTCTTCCGCCTTCAATGGGTTTTTTGCAGGCCATGAAAAAAGCTTTTGTGGTCAGCCTTGCATCACAGAAAAGTGAAACGACTCATGCGGCTAATTTAGTTCTGCCTGCACTTACTGCTTATGAAAGTTGGGGAGACGCATTTCCTCGAAATGGAGTAAGAAGTATTCAACAGCCTGTAATGTCGACAGTGAATATGTTTGATGCAAGAGCACGCGAGGATATTTTGCTAAGTGTTGCTCAGAGCGTCAATAAAAAAGCATTTTCCGGGAATTCCAGCTATCTTGATTATCTTCAAAATATTTGGCAAAAAATTCAAAGAAAGGTTGGAGATAGAAGAAATTTCGACAGCTTTTGGATCAGTGTACTTGAAAACGGCGGCATTTTTGAAAAACCAAAATTTATCCGAGCTTCTTTGAACAGAAGAGTAGCCTCAGTCAAACTCAATGATCCCGGCATGGCCGGCAGTGATGGTCTGACGTTGTTGCCTACGACCTCACTACTTCTTGGTGATGGAAGCGGGGCAAACAAACCTTGGCTGCAGGAAGTACCCGATCCTATGAGTCAGATTGTCTGGGATTCATGGATGGAAATAAATCCGGACACTGCCCAGAAACTGGGAATTAATGACCGGGCAATCGTTGAAGTGAGCACACCATATGGTTCAGTACAAGCTACAGCTTACTACCATTTTGGTATTCACAGGAATGCAATTGCAATCCCTATGGGACAGGGACATCAACATTCCGGAGATGTAGCAGACGGTTTTGGAATTAACGTGATGGAACTGCTGCCGGATCAAATGGACAAAGCTGGAAGTCTTGTTTTTGTTGGTGCAAAGGCCAAACTTAAGTTAATCAATGAAAAATCCTACACGGTAAATACTGACGGAAATGCCCGCCAGCTGGGTCGGGATATTTCCGCGGCAACAACCGTTGAAGAGTTGAACCACCCTGAAAAACATTCCGCAGGACACAATCGTCCCGTTGAGTTTTATCCGGACCGCTCGGAAACAGCCGGTTATTACAAACCGTACCGCTGGGGCATGACAATTGATTTGGATCGGTGTAATGGATGTTCTGCTTGTGTAGTTGCATGTTACGCTGAAAACAATTTGCCCGTTGTCGGTAAAATCAGGACTGCAATTGGACGTGAAATGTCCTGGATCCGTTTGGAGCGCTACATTGAAGGATACGGTGATGATTTTGAAACACGTTTTTCGCCAATGCTTTGTCAGCATTGCGGGAATGCCGGTTGCGAAACTGTTTGTCCGGTTTATGCGACCTACCACAATCCTGAAGGTCTGAACGCGATGGTATACAACCGTTGTGTTGGAACCCGCTACTGTTCAAACAACTGTGCCTACAAGGTAAGACGATTCAACTGGTTCAATTATGAATTTCCTGCTCCACTTGATCAACAATTGAATTCGACTATTACTACTCGTGAGGTTGGAGTAATGGAAAAATGCACATTTTGTGTGCAACGAATACAAGGCGCAAAATCTGATGCAAAAAATCTGGGACGCGATTTGGAAGATGGAGAGGTGGTAACAGCTTGTCAGCAGACTTGTCCAACTAAAGCTATCACTTTTGGCAACCTGATGGATCCTGAAAGCAAAGTTGCCAAAAACGCTTTGCGGGATAATACTGAAAAAAGAGATCGGCAGTATGAAGTACTTGCTGAACTCAATTACAAACCGGCAATTACATATCTTAAAAAGGTCAATACCAGAGAGGTTGTTGGTCATGATTCTGACAGACACGGTTCGCAGGATCCAGAACAAACTCACAGTTAACCGATGACGCAAAGAGCATACGGAGAATAAATGGGAATAACTGCGGAATATAACACTACCGCCGGTCGGGTCGTTATAGACGAAAACGAAGGACATCCTGGAATCAAGGCTACAACCTTGAGTTATGGACAAATAAATGACGAAATGCTGGCTATGCTGGACAAACCGCGTCCTTCATACTATCTTCTTCTGCTTGGATTCTTGATGGCTTTGGGCCTGGGTGTACTAAGCTTTGCAATTCAGGTCGATGTAGGGATTGGATACAGTGGAATCAGTCATCCCATTGCCTGGGGTTTTTATATCACGAACTTCGTTTTTTGGATTGGGATTGGTCACGCCGGGACATTGATTTCTGCGGTATTTTATCTGACCCGCGCTCCATGGCGTACTGCAATTTACCGAAGTGCAGAAGCCATGACCGTGTTTGCCGTGTTTACTGCAGGACTTTTTCCTCTGGTACACATTGGACGCCCCTGGCTTGCTTTCTGGCTGATTCCTTATCCGAATGAAAGGATGCTCTGGGTCAATTTCAAGTCTCCACTTCTTTGGGATGTCTTTGCAGTTACAACCTATATGTCTGTTTCGATAATGTTCTTCCTGCTGGGATTAATTCCAGACCTGGCTATTTTACGTGATGAAGCAGCCCGTAAAGGCAAAAAACTGAAAGCTCTGCTTTACGCCCCAATGGCTTTAGCCTGGCGTGGCACCAACCATCAGTGGGTGCATTATATGCGAGGCTACCTTATTTTCGCTGCTCTTGCGACTCCACTGGTATTTTCAGTGCACTCCATAGTTTCCTGGGACTTTGCGATGTCTTCGGTGCCGGGTTGGCACACCACCATTTTTGCCCCTTACTTTGTTGCTGGTGCAATTTTTTCCGGACTTTCGATGGTCTTGACCGTCTTGATTCCAATACGGGCAGTATTTGGTTTGCAGGATTACATTACAAACCATGTGATCCAAAGTGTTTCGAAGATGATTATTTTTACTTCAATAATTGTCGGTTACGCTTATGCTGCAGAATTTTTCATTGGTTATTACAGCGGCAGTCCTTTTGAACGGGCAATATTCTACTATCGTCCGTTTGGTGAGATGCAAAGCTGGACATTACTGGGAGAAAACCAAATCAACTTCCCCCAAATAGCATTCTGGCTGATGGTTTTCTGTAACGTGATTGCTCCCATTCCTTTGTGGCGCTGGAAAATCAGGAACAACCCTCTGGCCGTTTGGATCATCACCATTTTAATCAATATAGGAATGTGGTTTGAACGTTTTAATATTATCGGCAGTTCACTTCAACACGAATACGATCCTGCATCCTGGGGTGAGTACTGGCCAACGATTGTTGAAGTAGGTGTCACTATAGGAAGTTTTGGATTCTTTTTTACTCTATTTACTCTGTTTGCCAAGAGTTTACCTCCAATGGCAATCATGGAGTTAAAGGAAGGTACAAATCCTCCCATGAAACATGCAGCAAAAAAGGACATTAATGAGTAAATTCACAGGAGTGTGGGCTATTTTTGAATATTTGGATGAAACCACTGAAACAATTGAACAAGTCCGGGAACAGGGAGTTCAACCCACTGTATTGATGCCTTGTCCGCGTCATGAAATTGACCATGCGCTGGGTGAACCTGGAACATTGGTTCCCTGGATTGCACTGGCTTTTGGAGCACTGGGTTGTTTAATTGGTTTCAGCTTACCAGCCTGGACTGCTTCAGATTGGGTTTTACCTGTAAGCGGTAAACCCATTGTCGCCATTCCACCTTTCACAATTATTGGTTTTGAGCTGACAATTTTGTTAACGGCTATATTTACATTGTTAGGACTGTTTCTTTTGGGATTCATTGATTCTTGTCGCTTCCCGATTCCGAAGGCGGCCAAAAAATATAGGCGTTTTCAGCGAGATCGTTTTGGTGTGGTAGTCCGCTGCGATTCATCTAGAATAGATGAGTTTGAATCGATTATGAAAAAGAACGGTGCAGAGGAGGTGCATGTTGAAAAAGAATGATTACACCTCAAATAGTCTTATTTACGGAATAGTTTTAGTCTTCTTTATGTTGACGTCTGTAACGGCAGGAGCAATGGAACAGTATCCGTATTTTGACCCGCAAAAAGGCTATGGAATCGAAAATGATGCACGCCCCTGGTTTGACGGAAAAGATTACCCCTTCTTTCGTGAAATGTATAATGGGAAAAGCCTGAAGCCGCAGGAAGAGGGAAGCTATCAAAATTTTCCAAAAAAATCCGTTCCTGTGAGAGTTGTCTTGGGTAAAGTTGTCAGAATTTATGATCCATTTATTCCGGCAGTTCACGGAGATGGTGCTGGAACTAAGGGTAATCCCCGGGAATTTTCTCCAAAAAATCCTACGCAGGCATCTTCCGATTCGATTAAACGCGGTCAAACTCTATATAACACTTACTGTGCTGCTTGTCATGGTGAGGACGGAAAATCAAATACAGTGGCGGTTGAAAAAGGTGTACCGGCGCCACCGATCACAGCGTTTTTTCAAATACCCACTGCTGCAGCGCACCTCTATAACAAAATTAAATACGGAAGTTTTTTCCAGGAACCACGTGGTTTTATGCCCTCATACGGAGCTCAGACTTCGGTGAGGGACCGTTGGGACATGGTCAACTATATGATGAGTGATACGTTCGGTAAAGGATCCAGTCAATGAAAGATATAGCAGAAAAATCTCTATTTATAATTCCAGAGAAGATAAAGCGGTTACTTTGGGCTTTCATAATTTTAGGCATAGGCATGTTTATCGCTGGTCTGATGACTGGAGGTGAGGATAGCGTATTGCGAACATGGCAGGCTTTTTTAATCAACACAGTCTTTTGGGCCGGTATAGCTCACGCAGGTATCTTTTTCAGTGTTATTTGGCAACTTACTGATGCTAAGTGGGGACGCCCTTTCAAACGTCTGGCAGAAGCATGTGCAGGATTTCTTCCCATTTCATTCCTGATGTTCATCATTGTTTTTTTTGGCAGCAACGTTCTTTATGAATGGACACATAATCCATTTTTGCATCATGGAGTTGCAGTGAAGGCCGGATGGCTGAACATGCCGTTCTTTGTCAGCCGTAATATAGCCTGGCTTGTATTAATATATGCAGTTTCCTGGTGGTTTGTGAAAACATCAATCAAACCGGACATTGCTCTTGCACGAAAACTATTGGGAACAGACTGGGGTGGAAGGTTTGCGGACAAGATGCTGGTCGGTTATGGAGAACACGAAGATGAAGTAATCCGTCTTGAAAAATTATCAAGGAAAATAGCACCGGCGCTGGCCATACTTTATGCCTTCGGAGCTTCATTTCTGGCATGGGACTTTGTGATGACATTGGACCAGGAGTGGTTTAGTACTTTGTTTGGAGTCTTTTTTATTATCGGCAACATGCATGCTTTTTTGGCCTTAATGCTTGTCATCAGTGTTAGTGTGAGAGACAGTTTCGGAATAGAAGAATACATCACAATTAACCGTCTGCACGATCTGGCAAAGTTGGTTTTTGCGTTTTCATTACTTTGGGCTTATATGGGTTACACACAGTATCTGGTCATCTGGTATGCAGATTTGCCCGAGGAAACACCATATTTAGTTATCCGTTCAATGGAACAGCCATGGGCATTGATGTTCTTGCTAATAATTATAGCCGTTTTCGCAATACCTTTTCTCGGACTGTTGCCGAAAACTTTTTGTCGTATGCCAAATTACATCAGAGCAATGGGAATTTGGGTTGTAATCAGCCAATGGTTTGTAATTTACTTGATGGTGGTGCCTTCTTTGCAGGACTTTGGACATTATCACGTAGACATGGGTTTGCATGAACTTCTTATCACTCTTGGCTTTGTCGGCATATTTTTTCTCAGCTACTTCACCTTTCTTGGAAAAGTACCAATTCTACCAATCTCAGACAAGCACCTGTGCCGTTCCTGGCATGGCCATTGATCTGGCACCAAGGAGCACGAGCTAATACTGACACTACTGTGAAAAACAGTAAAAAGCCGCTGTTTTTTTGTCTGTATTCCCGTGTGACAACTATTCCACGAGTACATTTTAAACGTTTTTTCCCCTTCCAGTTTTCTCAGATTCAGATCCTGCTGACAGCTATCTTCTATTACCTCCTGTTTTCAACAGCAGTTCTTGGTCAGGATGTCACATCTAGTGATGAAGATGATCCGTATATTGACCCTGACGGGGCAAGTGTTGTTCTTCAGCCAACCAAACGTGTTGAATCTCAGCGAGCATACATGTTTGGAATCAGTTATGGATTAAATCCCATCATTATTCTTGCGCCTGCACTTAGTTTCAGCATGTATTGGGATCCAATTATAATTGGCATGGAAATAAGTGATTCAGATCATCTTGGAATTTGGGAAAAGGAGCGTAAGGAAAACTTCGGCACATCCAGATTCAGAGGAGATACACAGTTTATAAAATGGTTTTATGGAGAGAACTTTTATCTTTTGGCAGCAAGAGAGCACCGTACCATAGACCTATGGAACAGAACCTATAATCGCATCAGCGGAAAAGCACTGTTTGATATGCATTTTGATACAACAGTTGCCAGTTTGGGTGCAGGTTTGCTGCGTTTCAATGATATAGGATTCTTAGCAATAGATATTATTCGTTACAATATACAGCAAAAGCAGTCAGTCAAAGTGGTTGAGTATTGGGAAACATGGAGCATTAGTCTGCTTGGTTCGGGAACTAGAGAGAGCCTGGACAATAATATTCAAAACCGCACAGACAAATGGTTTGACATCATTAACTCACCAAGCGGATTTATCATAACTTTTGGAATCTATTTTTGAAATTAAGCAGTACTGTCTTGCTTCACTAAAGAGATTACTTCTTTTTCAGCATTTCGGAATATATACCAAAGCAGAGCAAGAACGGCCACTCCCAGTAATGGAATCGAGCTTAAATTTACAGCCCTCCAGCCCAGCGAGGTCTGCACTACGCCTGCTAGCAGTGATGATACAGCGGCAGTTCCAAAAACTAAAAAATCATTAACTCCCTGTACAATGGCTTTTTCTGCAGGACTATAAGTTTCTATGACCATAGTTGTTCCGGCAACAAACATGAAGTTCCAGCCCATTCCCAACAAGATCAAAGAAGACCAGTAATTAAAAACATCTGTTCCTGCAAGATTAATTGCAATGCACAAAACATTCAGCAAAATCCCGGTAAAAATAATGGGAACTGATCCATAACGATGGATTAGAGAACCTGTGAAAAAAGATGGTGCAAACATTCCTACAACATGCCACTGAATAACGAATGCAGCGTCACTGAACTGATGGCCGCTCCCTTCTGTCATAGCCAGTGGGGTGGCAGTCATTACCATCGCCATTACTCCGTAGCCTGCCATTGCAGACAGTACTGCAACTAAAAATTTTGGCTGGCTGAATATTTCTTTCAGGGGACGGGTTTTACCCTTTTTTTCTGTAACATCAGGTCGAGGAAGTCTCGTTCCAAGCAAAATCAAAACAATTAAAACATGAAACATAATCACAAACAGATAGCTTCCTGCAAACTCTGCATTTGGAATAAGATCTTTTGCCTTGGACGCAACTGTTGGTCCAATGAAACCGGCAATAATTCCTCCGATCATGACTAAAGAAACTGCTTTCGTTTTAAATTCATGAGTAGCCACGTCAGCTGCTGCAAAGCGATATAGTTGTGCAAAACCACTCAAAATTCCCAAACAAAATATGCTTAGACAAAATAAATAGAAATTAGAATAAATGATTGACCCAGCAGCAGATGCGGCACCAAATGCGCCGATTCCAGTTCCAATCATGAAGCCATACCGCCTCCCCACATTTTTCATCAGGAAAGAAGCTGGAATTCCCGCAAGCATGGTTCCAATTAAATGAAATGACAGGGGCAGGGTTGCTAATGCTTTATTGCCGGCAATTTGAAAACCTACTAATGGAGAGGCAGAAACTGTAAGACTGCTGGTAGTTCCAGTCAGAGCAAAACAAAGACTCAACAGCAAAATAGTTCTTAATAAATTAGGGTCAGTCTTTGGCATCCATAAAAATTAATAAATATGTTTTAATTAAAGAGCGCTTATTCTAACATAATTCTATCTATCCACCAAGCTGGGTAAGTTTAACATTGAATAATAAGATACTATATGAATGAATTTATGGAGCAATACTGGTCATTTTATCATGCAGGAGTAACAATCTTTCTCTTTGCAGGCTTGACCTTGTTAATCAAACTAGTTTTTTTTAAACGCAAGCGTCGTAAAAAAGAACCCCATCTCAAATTTAAACATTGGAATCACCGCTTTGAAAATGATTTTGAACGACTGGAAAAAGAACTGAATGTTGCTCCTTTTTTACCTAAAGAAGCAACTAAGTTGTTAATTAAGGCCAGAAAAAAAGAGGTAAAGGAAGAAAAAAGAAAAGACAAAGAAAAAAGCGTAAAAACAATATCAACAATCCGTGAAAAATTAAAAGATGGCCTCAATTCGGAGGAGGTACTCAAACAGCATTCAAACTGCGTTTATGTTCTCACATTTATCGGTAGCATAATGGCCTCAGAAGTAGAACAGCTTAGAGATCAAATTTCATTTCTACTTCAGATAGCGCAACCTGCTGATGAAATAGTTGTACGTCTGACCAGTCCCGGCGGGGCAGTTCCTCAATATGGATTAGCGAGTTCACAACTTGAACGTCTGAAGCAGGCCGGTTTGCGCTGCGTAGTCTGCGTGGATACAGTAGCGGCCAGTGGAGGTTATATGATGGCTGCTGTTGCGGATAAAATCATTGCTGCCCCATTTGCTATTATCGGTTCCATTGGAGTCGTTGCCGGTATTCCTAATTTCCACCGTGTTTTGCAAAAAAATGAGGT
>LSNO01000058.1 GCA_002082305.1 SAR324 cluster bacterium SAR324-CTD7B | reverse complement strand
TGGTGGCGGGGGAAGGATTTGAACCTTCGACCTTCGGGTTATGAGCCCGACGAGCTACCTGACTGCTCCACCCCGCTACAAGAGGAATAATGAAAGAAATCGATTTCTGGAGCGAGAGACCGGGTTCGAACCGGCGACCCTCAGCTTGGAAGGCTGATGCTCTACCAACTGAGCTACTCTCGCCTCATATTAACAATCATTCTAGATGCTAAACCCGCATTCTGTCAATACATTTATTTTCGCAGTAGTTTATTTTGTAAAAAAATAATGGGGACTGTCTGATTAAGAAAAAATCATTAATATGGAATTGTGCGTCAGACGCCTTCTAAGCTTTGTTTTTAGTCTTGCGCCTGATTGGTCCACCATGAACATGTTCCAGTGGCGGCAAGGGGTCTCCTGAGGGGCTTACCGGACGCTCCCCATAATTTCCCAGAGTACGGATGCGGTCATAGAGGATAATCGCACCGGTTGTGGCTACATTAAGACTGAAACTGGTGGGGATTTTTATGACATGCCGGCAGCGCTGTAATATTTCCGGACTTAAATTTCCCATTTCGGGGCCCAAAATGTATGCGGCATTTGGTGGGTGCCGAAAAACTGGCAATTCTACAGCATCTTCAAGGAACTCAATACCTACCAGAACACAGCCTCCGGGAAGTTTTAAATCTTCAGCAGAATCGAAATCATACCAGGGAATGTTCCGTGGTGCTGCAGAAGTATCGGATTTTGCCTTGGTGACGGAATATTCGGTATTGACAGTAAACAGAAAGCTCGCTCCAAAAGCATGAGCCGTGCGAAACAGGTTCCCTGCATTCATCGGTTTGCTTGATTGTTCAATTCCTACACCGAAATATCCTCGCATAACTTTCACTCTCCATACGGAATCCAGACATTCTTAACTTGAGATGCGCGCCGCATCCATTCGCGTCCTTCTGACTGCTGATTATCAAACCAGTCAAGTTGTTTTCCGTTATTGGTCCAGATGATCTTCATGTTGCCGGTACTTAGTTTACAAGCCTCCGTACACTCAGTTTTAGTTCCTGCCACCCATAATCCTGCTACATCATCATGTTTAGCCAGAACGGTACCGAGCTTTGCAGAATCTCCGGTTACAATATTGACTACTCCGGAAGGGACATCTGAGGTTTCCAGAACCTGATAAAAATCTGTGGCAACCAAAGCAAATGGACGCGACGGCACAAGCACAACAGAATTCCCCATTGCGATTGCCGGTAAAAGCATTGACAGCATACTCAAAAGCGGAGCTTCATCCGGACAGACAAGTCCCAGCACACCGATCGGTTCATTCAGGGCTAAAGCGAGTCCTCGCATCGGCGGTTGATGAATCAGTCCCTCGTGCTTATCAGCTAAAGCCGCATAAGTAAAAATCCTGCTCACGGCAGTTTTTACTTCAAGCGCGGCCTGTTTTTCGGTGACGCCCGTTAGCTGAGTAATTCTGTTTTTAAATTCTACAGCCCGTGTTTCAAGGTTTTCTGCCAGAAAATATAGAATTTGTGCCCGCAAGTGAGGAGTGCTGCTTTGCCATCCGGACGCTTTGTGGGCAGCTTCTACGGCATTCCGGATGTCTTTGCGGTTGCCGTCGCCGATTTCTCCTGCTAGTGAACCGTCAGCATTGACAACGTTTAGCGAATAACCGGAATCCGGACGAGCCTGTTTCCCTCCGATGTAAAGCTTGGCAGTACGATCCAGTGATAAAGCAGTAGTTGCAGATGCTTTAACTTTTGCTACCGAAATTCGAAATTGATTTTTCGAAATTCCGGATTCTTTTGGCTTGAGGTACTCAAACATACCCTCATGTCCCCCTTCGCGGCCGTATCCGCTTTCGCGGTAACCGCCGAATCCAACAGATGCGTCGAACTGATTTGTACAGTTAATCCAGACCACACCGGCTTTTAGTTTCGGAGCGACGTGCAAAGCCTGATTGATATTTTCGCTCCAGACACTGGCGGCTAATCCGTAAGCACTGTTATTGGCCAGCATCACTGCTTCATCCGTGGTGCGGAAAGTCATTGAAACCAGCACCGGACCAAAAATTTCAGTTTGGGCAATAATCGATGCTGGTGAAACATTTGTGAAAAGCGTAGGTGGAAAATAGCAACCGTCACCTTTTTTTTCTGCATTTTGAGGTAATTTACCTTCCCATTGCCAGATTGCAGCACCTTCCTTTTTGCCTTGATCGACCAGGTTCTGGATGCGTTCCTTTTGAATTGGAGCGATGATTGCTCCCATGTCCATGCTTTTGTCCAGCGGATCTCCGACCCTCAGTTTTGCCATACGCCTCTTCAAGCGATCAATCACTTTTTCAGCAACGCTTTCCTGCACCAGCAAACGCGATCCCGCACAGCAGACCTGTCCCTGATTAAACCAAATTGCGTCCACCAGACCTTCAATTGCGCTGTCCAGATCAGCATCTTCAAAAATAATGAACGGAGATTTACCACCTAGTTCAAGTGTCAGTTTTTTATCAGTATCAGCAGTAGCTTCACGAATTAACCTTCCAACATCAGTCGATCCGGTGAAAGCGATTTTTTTCAAATCAGAATGATTTACCATTAAGGATCCGGTTTGGCCGGGACCAGTCACGAGATTAAAAACTCCAGGCGGCAAGCCTACTTGCGAGCAAATTTCTGCAAAAAGGAGTGCGGTCAGCGAAGTGTATTCTGCGGGCTTTAAAACTACAG
This sequence comes from SAR324 cluster bacterium SAR324-CTD7B, assembly GCA_002082305.1. GTDB lineage: Bacteria > SAR324 > SAR324 > SAR324 > NAC60-12 > Arctic96AD-7. Next base: position 308 of record LSNO01000058.1, on the reverse strand, counting down.
TATTGCCGGCAGCCAAAGCTGGCGCTACTTTCCATGAAAGCATCAGCAAAGGGAAATTCCAGGGAATTATTTGGCCTATTGGTCCTATAGCCATGTGTTCCGGAAACTCGCTTTCCAGCAGTTGTGCCCAGCCTGAGTGATGATAAAAGTGGCGGATTACGAGCGGAATGTCGATGTCACGGGTTTCGCGAATCGTTTTTCCGTTATCCATAGTTTCAAGGACAGCAAATAGCCGTGAGTGTTTTTGCAACTGTCTGGCGAGAGCATATAAATAGCGGGCACGCTCATGTCCGGAAAGGGCTTTCCAC
>LSNO01000057.1 GCA_002082305.1 SAR324 cluster bacterium SAR324-CTD7B | reverse complement strand
GACTCTCTGTTGCTCATAATGTATCTCCTTGATGATTGATTTAGACACCAAGCCAAGAGAAGGTCTTTTGGCTTCAGCTCAATTCTTCTGGTTCAATTGTGTTCACCCAGCAGGCTTGATGTTCTGGTTGACCCGGAAGAGGTTTGCCGGATCGTACTTTTGCTTGATTGCCGTCAGACGCTCGTAATTTGAGCCGTAGGTCGCTTTGACGCGGTCCTCGCCTTCCTCCATCATAAAATTCACATACGCCCCGCCCGCCGAGTGCGGATGCAACGCCTCCCAGTACTCCCGTGCCCACGCTGAGATTGCTTCCGTATTGGCGGGGTCCGAGTCTACGCCCACGATGACTTCAGACCACTTGGCTTGGCGGTGCCCCCACGGCGTATCATCCGGGCCAACCTGATTGGGCTTGCCATCAATGGGATACAGGTGCATGGCGGATTGCCACGAAGGCATTTCAAAACCATGCTTCACATGCAGGTCAATGGCTTCGTCAGTCAATTCGTTGAAAAAATCCCCTTTCCAGTACCACTGTAATCCTGGAGGATATAGGGCGTCAAAGGCACCTTGCAGGGCCGGGTAAGGCATGGGCTGAATGCCGTACATCGCGGGAGGGCCAAATTCCTTGACGGGCTGGAACACCGCCTCGGCTTCTGACTCAGGACCAGTGTAGCACCAGACGACCCCGCACATCTTCTTCATGTGCAACTCTTCCGGGAAAGGTGGACCGGGGGGCACAGTCAAAATCGCAAAGAATCCGTAGAGGTCTTCCGGGGCTTGCTGCATGAAATCGCGGAACCAGCGCATCGCCTCGGTGGCTTGCTCTTGGTGCCAAAGGGTGGGTCCGCCAACGATGGTGTGAACGGGATGCGCCTGAAACCGGAATTCGGTGACGACTCCAAAGTTGCCGCCACCACCGCGTATGGCCCAAAAGAGGTCCTGGTTTTCCTCAGCACTGACGGTCACGAAGCTGCCGTCAGCCAGCACCATGTCCGCTGACAGCAGATTGTCAATCGTGAGGCCGTACTTGCACGTCAGGTACCCATGCCCGCCTCCGAGAGTCAGTCCGCCAACCCCGGTGGTTGAGACGATCCCGCTGGGAGTGGCCAATCCGAAGGCATGAGTTGCATGGTCAACATCGCCCCAAGTGCAACCTCCTCCAACTTGTACGGTACTCGCTTGCGGATCGACGCGTGTGTACTTAATGGCTGACATGTCGATGACCAGACCATCGTCGCACGTGCCCAAACCTGGACCGTTGTGGCCACCTCCACGAATCGCGACAAGCAGATCGTTCTCGCGAGCGATGTTGACCGCTGCCATGACATCGGCCACATCCGCACAACGCGCAATCAAACCCGGACGGCGCTCAATCATGGCGTTGTAAATCTTACAGGCTTCATCGTAACCTTCATCACCTGGCTGGATGAGCTGGCCGCGTAAGTTCGCTTTAAATTCTTCTATCGTTGCTTGATCAATCATGATGTCCTTCCTTGAATTATGGTGTTTGGGGTTGATAAACGACCCGCCGCAAGCGGAAGGGTCTTGGGAATACAGAAGTCATGAGACAGAAACCAAAATGGCTTACCCAGACTTCTAAAAACTGATTCATGAATGTTTCTCTGTGAAATCGAGCATACTTGAATAATTTCAGATTATCAATACTTTTTCATCATTCCGGATGTCATTCATCAGGTTCCCAGCCCGCCTTGACCAGTCCTTCAATGATGGGATCCGCCAGTGCAGAGTTGGGGACGAAGATGCGGCGGTAGTCGTCACGGGTTTTGAGGTTGGGACGCAGGGCGAGGTAGCGGTCCAATGCCGTCTTGGCCTCCGGACCACGTTCCAAGTGTCCCAGCACCGCCGCCCGAAACCCGAGCATCAGCCCTGCTTTATGCTGACGCAATGCCTTGTCAATCGCCACCAGCGCCTCGTCATACCTCCCCTGCCCTAACAAGGCAAAGTAATGTGTCGCATTAAAGTGGTTCATATTCGGGTCAGCCGGACTGAGTTCAATCCCCTTGAGGATGGACTCTTCCCCTTGTTGAAAATCCCCGGAGTGTAGTTGGGCTAACGACAACCAAAGGAAACTGAATGCATTGCTGGGGTTAAACTGTACGGCACGCTGGGCATAGTCCAGTGCGGTGGGATGGTCTCCGCGAAAGAAGTAAGCCGCAGCAATGCTCATCAAAGCCAGCGGGTTTTCCGGGTTCAGGCTCTCGGCGTTGCGGCCATGTGCCATGATCTCGTCGAGCGTTTTTTCAGGATCCTTCGTGATGCGCTGGGTCAGCTCCCACATGCTGTTCAGTCCAAGGTAGGCATGGGCATCCGAATGGGAGGGTTCCATTTCAACCGCCCGCTCAAAGTGTTGACGAGCCTGCGCGAGTCCGGGATCTTCATGGTCCGTGTGCTGCCGTCCATGGAAGCAGCGCAGTCCTTGCAGGTACACTTCCCACGCGCTGAGGTTCTCCGGACGTTTGCGGGTAAGCCGGACTTGCTCGTGCCCCGTCACGGAGGGGGTCACCCTCCGTGCAATCGCCTCCGAAACCTCATCTTGCACATCAAAGATGTCCTCCAGCGTGCGGTCCCACTTCTCTGACCAGAGGTGGTGGTCCTCCTCAGCGTCAATGAGCTGCGCGGTGATGCGCACACGGTTGCCGCCCTTGCGCACACTGCCCTCCACGATGTAGCGGGCGCCTAATTCCTGTGCGACCTGCTTGAGGTTGTGCGACTGTCCCCTGTAGGTGAAGCTTGAGTTGCGGGAGATCACCGGAAAGGTGCGCCAGAGCGAGAGGTTCGTGATGATGTCCTCAGTGATTCCGTCCGCGAAGTATTCCTGCTCAGGATCGCCGCCCATGTTCGTGAAGGGCAGCACTGCGATGGCAGGAACCTTGGCCTCAACAGTGGCAGGCCGTTCCGGGGCGGCTTGCAGTGTCGGCTCTGCGGGCGCTGGTACTGCGAAGGCTTCAAGCACCTTTGAGGAACTGCCGATTTCGACCATGAAGGTGTGAACCGGCTCCTCGATGTTCTTCATCTCCTGCGGTCCCGAACTTACAAAACCCAGGTCGAGCTTGCGACGAACCTCGTCGTGGAACTTCCCGGAAACGCAGATGCCTCCCGGCTCGGCGAGGGGTTCCAGCCGTGCTGCGACGTTCACCCCGTCACCATAGAGGTTGTCGCCCTCCACGATCACGTCCCCAAGATTCAACCCTACCCGGAACTGCATCTGGTCCTCAGGGGCCACCTCGTTGTTGCGGTCCCGCAGGTTCTTCTGGAATTCCACCGCCGCCACGATAGCGTCCACCGGACTGGCGAACTCTGCGATCACAGAGTCTCCGGCACTCCCGAAGACGCGTCCGTGGTAGGTCTCGATGGACTCGTCGGTGATAGCACGGCAGATTTTGAGGTTGTGTAGCGTGCGATCCTCATTCTCGCCCATCATCCTGCTGAATCCGACTACGTCTGCAGCGAGGATAGCGGCTAGTTTTCTTCGGGGTTTCGATTCACTCATGGTTCTTCAAACTTAAAAAACAGGAGTAATAATATTACAGCTCCGACAACTGGAGAGTATACATCGGTTTGAATGATCTTAAAACACAAAAAACATTTCAGAGTCTATCATTGCTGCGAAGAATTTGCTCGTGGAAAAAGTCATAGTTGAAAGATACTCAAATTAGCTTGTTATCCCCACAATTCCGGTGATGGTGGGTGAACAATACTGCCGTCATATTTAAGCGGAAAAGGTCTGTCTTCATAAAGATATAACGGTGCATCAAGGTCAACTATTTTTGCTCGCTGAGCAATTAAAAATGCCGGCGCGATTCCTAGTGAAGTTGCAGACATGCAGCCCACCATTGTCCGAAAGCCCTTATTTTCAGCCGCGGTCTGCAAACTCAGAGCTTCGGTGAGTCCTCCGGTTTTATCCAGTTTAATATTAACGAATTCATAGAGTCCCACTAAACGATCAAGGTCAGCGGTGTCGTGACAGGATTCATCGGCACAGACCGGAATGGGATGGTCCAGTGTTTTCAAAACACTGTCGTTATCTGCGGGAAAAGGCTGTTCAATCATTTCTACTCCAAGCTGCTTTAATTCTGGAACATAACGATTAAAATGTTCCGGAGTCCAAGCCTCATTCGCATCAACCACCAAACGTGTTTCCGGAGCATTTTTTCTGATTGCTACCAGTCGTTCCAAGTCGCCTTCGCCGGTGAGTTTTATTTTTAAAATTGGTCTTTGGGCATTTTTCAGCGCGACGTCACCCATTTTTTCCGGGGTATCTACACCGAGCGAATACACAGTCGTTACGTTTTCAGGTTCCGAAAGAGTTTCCTTTCCCAAATGCAGAAAAATTTCCGGCAGTTCCCAGACCCTTTTTCCGGCAAGTTTTGCTTCCAAATCCCAGAGTGCGCAATCCACTGCATTCCTGGCCGCGCCTTTTGGCATAGTTTGCTGCAGTTCTGTGCGGCTTAAACCGTTTTCCAGTTGGCTTCGAATATTTTCAATCAGCATTTCTGACTGAGAGACAGACTCTTGGTAGTGTTCAGTCGGAGTGGCTTCACCCCATCCTCTGCAGCCGTTTTGTTCCAATTCAACGACAACTGCATCGAAATTATCGTCACTTCCTCTTGAAATTGCAAAAGGTTCCTCACTCCAGTTTTCAGTTTTGACGGTAAGTTTTCGGCTAGACATAGAATATTTTTTGTTCTTTAAAAGTTGATGTTAATATATATCTTCCGGATCTTCCTGAGGACGTGCGCGCCAACGACGGTGCATCCAGAAATATTGTTCAGGATATTTCCGGATCACATTTTCTAAAGCAGAAGTGATTTTTTGGGTTATTGCCAGCGTATCTTTTTCCTGTTCTCCAGAAAGATCAAAAGTAATGCGCTGAAATGATATTTCTAAATGATCACCGACATAAGGGCATGTTACTAGTACAACCGGACTTTTCCGCAACAAATGAAAGGCGGCTGTTCCTTTGCTGGAGGAAGCAAGTTTTTCAAAAAAGTTTACAAAAAGATCAGATTTATTGTCGTTTTGATCGATCAGCATTGCAATGATTTTATTGGCCGCAAGTGCTCTCCCCATTTGCAGGGTGGCTCTTTTACCTTTATCAATAGTTTCAACTCCAAAATTGGCACGTGCAGTATTTTGAAGTTCGTTGGTAAGCGGATTGGTTTGCCGACCGACATACATGGTAACGGGGTACCCCAGTTCTGCCAGGGCCGGTGGAATCATTTCCCAATTGCCAAAGTGTCCGCTGATCAGAAGCACGCCCTTTTTTTCTGATAAAGCTTGATCCAGTATTTCCAGATTATGACATTTTGCGATTTCTGAGGTACGACCTTTCCAAGCATCCATGTGCAAAACGTCCATACAAAAACGGGCAAACCATCGGTAGTTTGCACGTGCAATTTGTTTCCGTTCTACAGTTGAGAATTTTGGAAAAGCGAGCTCCAGATTGATTGCGACTATACTCCTGCAAATGCGCAAACCATGATAAAGTAAGCCATCAAGCAGTATTGTACCACGCCGCCGCGTTTTTTTTGATGCACCTTTGCCCCAACGTTTTAAGCTGTTGAAAAGGGTAAATTCAAGGCGGTGGCGAAATTTGAATGTTTCTGGTGTAAGTTTGCTGTTGCTATCAGACATTTTCAGATTGAGAGATTTCGTGAATCTTTAACAAAACAATAACAGATTCAGCCCAACTTGAAAACCAGAATACTCTTTTTCAATCCTGTATGTAATGCTTCTTAAACTAATGCAGAAAGCAGTCTGGACTCGATATTTTGATACAAGTGTGTCATTTTATATCTAAGAGTTTGTCACTATTACAAGCAGAAATATAAAAATTTATTATGACTATCGATTGTCTGCACATCGAAAACTGTCAATCAGTCAGCAGAGTTGCGAACTATTAAACAATTGGAAAATCATCATGTCCTCACTGGATGGTAATATTAATATTTGTATAATAATACATGAAGAAAACAACACCTGATCCCAGCCTTATCCGGAACTTCTCAATTATTGCTCATATCGATCACGGAAAATCCACCTTGGCTGACTGTTTAATGAAAGAGACAGGTGCAGTTTCAGAACGTGAAGCGCAAGAGCAACTGCTGGATAACATGGATATTGAGCGTGAGCGCGGGATTACAGTAAAGTCGCAGAGTGTGCGCTTGAATTACCTGGCAGAAGACGGAAAAGAATATGTCCTGAACCTGATTGATACTCCCGGACATGTTGATTTTACTTATGAAGTCTCCCGGTCTTTGGCAGCATGTGAAGGAGCATTACTGGTTGTTGATGCAGCACAGGGCGTGGAGGCGCAGACCTTGGCCAATGTTTATATGGCCATTGAAAACGATTTGGAGGTGCTGCCAGTTTTGAACAAAATTGATCTGCCTACAGCAGAACCGGAAAGAGTTTGTCAAGAAGTTGAAGAGCTTATAGGCTTGGATACCAGCATTGCTGTCAGAGTAAGTGCTAAACAGGGAATTGGCATTCAGGAAGTCCTCCAGCAGGTAGTGGATTTTGTGCCGCCTCCAGCAGGCAATCCAGACGCGCCATTGAGGGCATTGATTTTCGATTCATGGTTTGATTCCTATCTTGGAATTGTCATAATGATCCGGATCATAGATGGTAAAGTGCGGGTTGGTGATAAAATTCGCTTTATGGCAACTGCTAAAGAGTTTGAGGTAGTTCAGCTGGGAGTATTTACTCCTTTTCGTGAGGAGTGCTCTGAACTTGGGTTGGGGGAAGTCGGTTTTTTAAGTGCCTCCATCAAGACGATTGGACACACCAGAATTGGAGATACTGTCACAACTGCAGAAAATCCCAGTCAGGAAGCGCTTGCTGGTTATGCAGAAGCAAAGCCGATGGTGTTTAGCGGTATCTTTCCGGTGGAAGGAGAACAATATGAAGAACTTAAAGAAGCTTTGCGTAAACTGGCTCTGAATGATTCTTCATTGAGTTATGAATTAGAAACTTCTGCGGCACTTGGTTTCGGTTTTCGCTGCGGTTTTCTGGGACTGCTGCATATGGAGATTACCCAAGAACGTCTGGAACGGGAATTTGATTTGGAACTTATCACCACTGCTCCAAGTGTTGTTTATCAGGTTCATCTCAAAAAAGGTGGAGTTATCCGGGTGGATAATCCATCTAAATTGCCGTCACCAGTTGAGATTGAATTTATCGAAGAACCGTATATTCGAGGGCGCGTCCTGACTCCGCAGGATTATGTAGGCGGAATTATGAAACTTGCCCAGGATCGGCGCGGTGTGCAGACCAACATGGAGTATCCTTCACCAAATCGAGTGATGCTTGAATATGAACTTCCTTTAAATGAAATTGTCCTGGATTTTTATGACCAGCTAAAATCTATCTCAAAGGGTTATGCTTCTTTTGATTATGAATTGATTGAATTTCGCAGAGGTTCATTAGTTAAATTAGATATTTTGCTGAATGGTGAAATAGTTGATGCTTTGTCATTAATCGTACCCCGAGATAAGGCTCCCTACCGTGGACGTGCACTGGCAAAAAAAATAAAAGAGTTTATTCCAAAACAAATGTATGAAGTTGCAATACAGGCAGCAATAGGTGCAAAAATAATTGCACGTGAAACTCAGGGTGCGATGCGCAAAGATGTAACTGCAAAATGTTATGGTGGTGATATTACCCGCAAGAGGAAACTACTGGAAAAACAAAAGGCCGGGAAAAAACGAATGAAGCGGGTAGGTTCGGTAGAAGTTCCACAGGAAGCATTTATGGCAGTTTTGAAAATTGATCGATAATCAAATTTAATTATGTACAATAATATAATATGAGTCAAATTCGCCTCACTTCCAACCTTTCAACAAACAACGAACAAGCATCAATTGATCCTCAAAAGGTTGCTTTTGCTGAGTCAGATATCCGCAGCAAATTGCTACGTTTGGACCAGGCATTATATGTTGTACAAAATGGAGAGGCTGTTGGTGTTTGCCTTGCTGAAGACCTGAAAGACTCTGTAGCCGGCACTTCGATGTCACTTTTATCACATGTGGAACTTCTGCATGTGGGGCAGTTGGGTGACCCGGAATTTATGCGGGCTTACGGTATTAACATGGCGTACATGACTGGAGCGATGGCTAATGGTATTGCTTCAGAGGAGCTGGTAATTGCCTCCGGAAAAGTAGGATTGCTAAGCAGTTTTGGAGCTGCAGGCCTGGTGCCGCCCCGTATTGAAGAAGCAATCAACAAAATTCAGCAGGCTTTACCAAATGGGCCATATGCCTTCAATCTTATCCATAGTCCCAGCGAAGATGCAATAGAACGCGGAGCAGTTGATTTATTTTTAAAGCATGGCGTGACAACAGTAGAGGCTTCGGCATTTCTCGGGCTGACACCAAATATTGTGCGTTACCGGGCTGCTGGTTTACGTCTCAACGCACAAAATCAGGTTGAGATTAGAAACAGGGTTATTGCTAAAATATCACGGACAGAAGTTGCTTCAAAATTTATGATGCCTGCACCGGCAACAATTCTTCAACAATTACTTTCAGAGGGAAGTATCACGGAAGAACAGGCTCGTCTTGCAGCAAATATTCCAATGGCAGACGACATCACTGTTGAAGCTGATTCTGGAGGACATACAGATAACCGTCCGCTGATTTTACTTCTTCCGACAATTTTAGCATTGCGAGAACAAATACAGGCAAAATTTGGTTATAACCAGCCAATTCGCGTAGGAGCTGCGGGTGGAATTGGAAATCCGGCTTCTGCCCTGGCCGCCTTTATGATGGGTGCAGCTTATGTAGTGACTGGTTCAGTCAACCAGTCCTGTGTGGAAGCTGCCGCCTCCGCGCACAGTAAAAGCCTTTTAGCCCAGGCAGAAATGACAGATGTAATAATGGCTCCGGCAGCGGATATGTTTGAAATGGGTGTGGAATTACAGGTACTTAAGCGTGGTACCATGTTTCCAATGAGAGCAAAAAAACTGTATGAACTATATAAAAACTATGAAAGCATCGAAGCAATTCCGCAAGAAGAGCTGGAAAAACTGGAGCAGCAGGTATTCCGGAGTTCAATTGATGAAATCTGGCGGCAAACGGAGGAACATTTCAATGCCAGAGATCCTCATCAAATTGAACGTGTGAAGGATAACCCTAAGCGTAAAATGGCCCTGATTTTTCGTTGGTATCTTGGTTTGTCTTCTCGCTGGTCAAACTTTGGTGAGCAGGGACGAGAGTCTGATTACCAAATTTGGGCCGGTCCGGCAATGGGTGCATTCAATTATTGGGTTAAGGGCTCATATTTGGAAGAAGTATCTAACCGGAAAACGGTGGAAGTGGCCTGGCACATTATGACTGGTGCAGCATATTTGTATCGTCTGCGTCTTTTACAAATTCAGGGAATATGGCTCCCACCTGCCTGCGAAATGTATGTACCTCAGCCTTTTTCTGTTTGAAACTAACCGACTAAAAGTACAAGTTTACCGGAAAGCTTTGCAGAGGCCCGACGCTTTTCATGTCTTGTGTTCTTTATCGGAGGCATGATAGATTTTAATAACCGTTTTAGCGGTTATTTCTTCCCAATTAGAATGAAAAAATAGAGGAGGTGTGAGTATCAAAATTGCTGTTATGACCATGAAGGGTGGGCAGGCCAAGACCACTCTTGCAATCAATTTAGCCTCTCGTATTGCCAAAGCCAGACGTGAAGTACTCTTGATTGATTCAGATATTCAGGCAAATGTCACCACCACTTTCAAACGTGACCACCATTGTAATCTGGCTAATGTAATCTTGGGAAGAGTCAGTAACTTTGAGTTTATCGAGCTGGAACGGCACCTGTCATTTTTTCCATCTGGGGGGGAGGCAATGGTGGAGGCCTCAAGTTATCTAAGTCAAACCCGTTTCAAAGATGCACTCTTCAAAAACCTGCTGTCATCAATCAATCATAAAATAGTGATCATAGATACGGCACCCAGTTGGAGTGACGTCAGCCGCAATATTTTGATGTATGTTGACTATGTAATTGTTCCGGTAGTAACAGATTATCTTGGGTTTAGTGGTTGTGACCAAATCATGTCCTATATTGATGAATTCAAGGAAAGCAAGTTGGGTCAATGCAAAGCAGAAGTACTTGGAATTGCAATTACCCGCTCTCAACCAAGGACAAACCTTTCGCAAACAATAACTGAAGGACTTCGGGAAAGGTGGTCGAATTTGCTGTTTAAACGGGTGATTGAAGAATCTGTTTCCATTCAGGAAGCACCTGCATTTCAGCAAAATATTTTTGATTACAGGAAGGGTCGCACCCGCGGAGCAGAAATGTACGACCAGCTTTGCAGGGAAATAATGCGTCGGATCATCCAGAGACAGAAGGATTCTCTGTGATTATTGACTTTCTACAAGTTCATCTGCTTTAATTTTCTATTGGATATTCTATAAGATTATTCCTGCGGTCTTGATGAACGCAAATCAGGTTAAAACCAGGCCTTCTGATTCTAAATTATCATGTCAAAAGCACTAAAAATTAATTTAAATTCACAACGTGAAATTCGACAGGAAGGTGCACAGGATCCTAAATCGATTCCGGCAAGTTCAACTCTGCCGGTTGGACGGATCAAAACCGATTTTTTCCTTCCGGAGTTAAACTTGGACACTGTAGAGGATTCTACCGAAAAAAGTTCTCCTCAGGTGCAGAAGGTGGTAAGCCGGATAAATAAATTTATTGAAAATATTGCTGATGATTATTTTTTACTTGGGCTGCATTTAATTTCGCTGCATTCTCTGCTCAAGGAATCTAAACTCAATACAGAGCAAATAAGATCCTGGTATGCAGAAAATATTAATATGCCCTACTCTTCTGCTATGCAGTGCCGAAAGGTGGCAGATGTTTATTCAGCAAATCCGGAACAGATCGGACGGTACACTGCTTCCGGAGCATATCTTTTGAGCAGTTGTAAAACTCCGGAAGAACGTGAAGAGATTTGGCAGGAAGCGCGAGGAGAAAAGTCTGCGCCGAGTATCAGAGAACTGCGGGAGACACTAAAGCGGGTACGTGAAAGACAGGCCCTGGAGCAGCTGGAGCTGGAAGATGTAAATACTGAAAGAGAAAATTCAGTGAATAAATTCCGGATGACTCCAGACAAAATTCATGAGTCTCTGCAAACAATTTCGCATTACTGTGATAGTTTTGTTGCTTGCGAAAAACCTGTGGAACAGGCTGAAATGCGTGAAGTTCTGCTGGACTCTCTGCGGATCTTGCTAAAAGATTTGGAGGAAACAGTTTAGTCCTCTGCACGGTTTTTGGAAATATTATCCAAAAGTATTACTGAAGCGAAACCGACTCCCATCAGCAGAATTGAGATCCATAATTCCGTATTGACTAACGGCCAGACGTTTTCTTCCCGGAGAACATGTTCTTTACCCCGTATTATTTGACTTTCCAAAGTAATTTTCCAGGGCCAGACTTTCCGCATTGCACCAATCATGAAGCCGGTGAGAAGGGCTAATGTGAAATCATGCCAGCGCTCAAGTCCGTAACGTAAAAAACGTGAAAATCCTATAATTCCGATTATGCATCCAGCAGTGAAAATGAGGATGATTCCCAGATTGTCCTGAGCAAATGGATTCCTTAAAGCTGATGTGATAAAAACATATTTTCCTAAAATCAGCAGAATAAACGAACCGCTCAATCCCGGAAGAATCATGGCACAAATTGCAATCATTCCGCTGAAAAAAATATACCATGGTTCTTCCGGAGTATGCAGCGGAATCAGCCCGGTAATTCCGTAGGCCAGCAAAGTCCCTAAAGCTAAGGCAGGGAAACTGGTAACACGATTATTGATAGAATGGCCTACCACCAAAATTGAAGCAGTGATCAAACCAAAAAAGATGGACCACGTAGGTACCGGATGTTCTGTCAGCAGGTAGTGCATCAGGTGTGCAGTACTGATTAAGGCAACCGCAATTCCTGAAACCAGTGTGATCAGGAAACGCAGATGGAGTTCTGCCAATGCTTCTTTGAAACGCAGTCGGAGTGCTTGCCGGAATAATTTGCCATTAATTGAGGAAATTGCTGTCAGTAGGCTGTGATAAATACCAGTTATAAATGCAATAGTTCCTCCGGAAACTCCCGGAACAATATCAGCAGTACCCATTCCCAAACCTTTAATAAACAAATTTAGATGTTCTACAACAGTTACGGGGCCGGGAGAGGCCATCCATGATTCAGTCCAGGTAGTTGGTCTGGTTATAGTTAAGGGATCGTTTTCTTTTGAAATTTCTTTGGTATCGGGAGGCATGAGGTGATTAATATTTTACTCAGACAAGATAATGCTTTTTACTGTCTGTAACGTAAAAATGATGCTGGTATGCTTCATCAAGTATTTTCCAGAACTCCTGGTCAAACTCTGAATCCTCGAGTTTTTTTCTTAAACCCTGACAAAAATGAGTCAACTGCCGGGAAGATTGAGCACATTCTCGTAAAAATTGATTTGCGAAAACCTGAAGTTCCCAAGGGAATTCTGATTCACTCAAATCTAACAGAGGAGCGTCTTTTTCATGTTGTTCAAAAAGTTTCGTTGCAAGCTGATCTACCAGATAAAAAAAGTCCTTACCAAGTACATTAAGCGCTCTTCCTTCGTCTGGTCCGAGTCTCTGGATTAAATTTTCCTGAAAACTCCTGAGGACCAGTCTTGCAATTGTTTTGTCTTCCAGCATTACTTTTTTAACCTATTAGTAACAGAATTCGTGAGCCATTAATTCTAGTAAGATACTGATATTATTGACTACGGTATGTCATCTCGACCAAAGGGAGAGATTTGATAAAGTACCGACATCCTATAAGATCCCTCACATACGTTTGGGATGACACGATAAAACTCACGACTGTCGAGTAACAGAATTAGATTTGTAAAAGGCCTTTAGATACATCCTGCAAGAATTATGACAGCAGGAATTCTTTTATTGGAAGATGAATTATTGTCCGGTAAAAAACAGGACTTTGCACAAAATTCAGTGCTCAGGAATTGGAAATATTAATTTTTTAGACTTGAAGGAAGCTGAATTTTTAACTTTGAATACTGTGGTGGGACCTGAGTGGAGAATTTAGTTATTTAACAATGAGCAGAAGAAATTCCAGAAAGCATTGGCAACTAAGATTCAGAGTTCATGATCATTAATCAAAACCTGAATCAATGCTTTGTAGCTTAAAGAAACTGTGCTACTTTTTGACGTACAATTGAGCGTTTCAGTTTACTTTCATATTTATTCTGCCGACTTTCCTCTTCCTCCCAACTGGAAGTTGTAGGAGCACCGGTGAGGAGAATGTCCTTTGCTTTTTTTTCTGCATCTTGTGCACGCTCTATGTCAATTTCATCAGCGGTTTCGGCCAGTTCTGCCAGCACCCTAACAATGTTCCCTTCAACTTGGGCATAGCCCCAGTGAACAGCAATGGCCAGTGTCTTTCCACTGCTGCTTTTATAAGACATAATTCCAGTATCAAGTGTAGTCAGTAGAGGGATATGTTCAGGCAGGATACACAATTCACCTTCGATACCAGGTAAAGTCACTGAATCTACATCCTCAACCAGAACTGTACGATGAGGTGTTACTACTTCAAGACTGAGTTGATTGGCCATCAGTTGCCATTGCTTCTGAGCTCATTAATTTTTTCTGGTGATGAATAACCGTCTTTATACCACCTGTCACCTTTTTAGCTTTTTCCAGCACCTGCTCAATTGCACCAACCATGTAGAAAGCCTGTTCAGGAAGTTCATCGTGTTTTCCTTCAAGAATTTCCTTGAATCCCCGGATTGTGTCTTTTATGTCCACATACTCTCCAGCGGTTCCGGTAAATGTTTCTGCAACAAAGAAAGGCTGCGATAAAAATCTTTGTACTTTTCTGGCTCGGCTCACAACGTCCTTGTCTTCTTCAGATAATTCATCCATGCCGAGAATTGCAATAATGTCCTGCAAATCTTTGTAGCGCTGAAGCAGTATTTGCACTTCGTGTGCAACTTTATAGTGCTCTTCGCCAACAATATCTGCTGCAAGAATCCGTGAAGTAGAATCAAGAGGATCAACTGCAGGGTAAATTCCAAGTTCAGTAATCGCACGGCTTAAAACCACGGTTGCGTCCAGATGCGAAAATGTCGTTGCAGGTGCAGGGTCAGTCAAGTCATCTGCAGGAACATAAACTGCCTGTACAGAAGTAATAGAACCTTTACTGGTTGACGTAATCCGCTCCTGCAAATTCCCCATTTCTGTGGAAAGAGTAGGCTGGTAACCCACTGCAGAAGGAATACGACCAAGCAATGCGGAAACTTCTGAACCTGCCTGTGTAAAGCGGAAAATATTGTCGATGAACATTAACACATCTACAGCTTCTTCATCACGGAAATATTCTGCAACAGTCAAACCTGTCAATCCTACACGTGCACGTGCCCCGGGAGGTTCATTCATTTGTCCGAAAACAAGGCTGGTTTTGTCCAGCACACCGGAATCTTTCATTTCGTTCCAGAGATCATTCCCCTCACGTGTACGTTCACCAACTCCGGCAAATACAGAAAACCCGCCATGCTCTGCGGCAATGTTCCGGATTAGTTCCATGATCACAACTGTTTTGCCTACACCTGCACCACCGAATAAACCGATTTTACCGCCTTTGAGAAAGGGACAGAGAAGGTCCATCACTTTGACTCCAGTTACGAGCATTTGTGCCTCAGTTTTCTGTTCATCAAATGCAGGAGCATCGCGGTGAATTGACCAGCGTACATCTGTCTTAATCGGACCGGCTTCATCTACAGGATCTCCGGTTACATTTATGATTCGTCCCAGAACGGCTTTTCCAACAGGTGTAGTAATTGTTTCACCCAAATCCTTTACATCCATTCCGCGGGAAAGACCGTCGGTTGATCCCATTGAAACAGTACGTACAGTACTTTCTCCAAGATGCTGCTGCACCTCGCAGATAATTCGTTCGCCTCCTGTTTGCTGGATTTCCAGTGCTGTGAAAATTTCAGGGAGGTCTCCGGATTCAAATGCCACGTCAACGACGGGTCCCATCACCTGGACGATCTTACCTGTGCTCATTGTTTCCTCTTTGTTTAGTTAGGTGGATAATTATTTTCAACTTTATAAACTTTCGGCACCGCTTATAATTTCGATTAACTCTCTTGTGATCGCCGCCTGTCTGCTTCGGTTATAATGTAATTGTAATTTTTCAATCATTTCTCCGGCATTCTTGGTTGCTGCATCCATTGATATCATACGCGCAGCATGTTCTCCGGCGATTGTATCAAGCCAGGAAACATATACCTGATTCTGAACATATTTTTTTAGCAGCGTCTCCAGGATATCTTGCGGAGAAGGTTCAAATATTATATCCCGCTCATCTGCTATTTCTGTTTCAGGCTGTGTTATTGGCAAGAGTTGTTCAATAACTGGAACCTGGGCAATCACACTCACATAATGATTGTATGCAAGAATGACCTGATCTAAATCGCCGGCTTCAAAACGACTGGTAAATTCACTCACAATATCACGGACAAGAACCAGCTGTTCCCCCGGAGAAGTCCCAGTATGATTAGCCAGAATGTTGTGAGCTGACCGTTTGAAAAATTCGTTTCCTTTGCGACCAAGGATCACAAACTCAGCACACTCAACTTCCTCGTCTGCTAGCTGCCGAGCTAAAGCTTTAGAGAGATTTGAGTTGAAACCTCCACATAGACCGCGGTCACTTGTAATTAAAATTACACCTGTACGTTTACCGCCGCTATTCTGGAAGAGAAGGCCAAAGCCAGTGTCCTGATCCTTACCGTCGAAACGTGTGCTGAGCGAAGAAACAACACTCTTCAGCTTATTTGCATAAGGTGTTGCTTCCCGAATGGCATTTTCTGAGCGTCTCAGTTTTGCAGCAGACACCATTTTCATGGCGCTGGTAGTTTTCTGAGTTCTTTTTACGCTGTCAATGCGTTTACGTATATCCTTTAGGCTGGCCATTCCAAATTAATACACGGTGTGTTAGGCCGAAAAAGCCTGAGTAAATTCATCCAAAGCAGACTTCAGCTCAGCTTCAGCAGAGTCATCAATTTTGCTTGCCTTCTCAATTGATTTACGTAAATCAGCTTTATTTGTTTTGATAAAAGTCAGGAACTCAGACTCAAATTTACTCAGGGCACTCAACGGCTGATCATCTAAAAATCCATTGGTTGCAGAAAAAATTGAAAGAACTTGGTCCACCCAGGGCATTGGTTTGTATTGTGGTTGCTTGAGGATTTCCACCAAACGCTGCCCTCGTGCCAACTGTCGTTGGGTAGCCAGATCTAAGTCACTTCCAAACTGGGCAAAGGCTTCTTTTTCTCTGTACTGGGCCAGGTCCAGACGTAAAGTTCCGGCAACCTGTTTCATTGCCTTTACCTGGGCTGCACCACCAACACGGGAAACCGACAGACCTACGTTAATTGCAGGACGTATTCCTGAGTTGAAAAGATCGGTGCTCAGAAAAATTTGTCCATCTGTAATTGAAATTACGTTAGTTGGAATATAGGCGGAAACGTCTCCGGCCTGAGTCTCAATAATTGGCAGGGCAGTTAAAGAGCCTGCGCCGCGTTCATCACTCAATTTGCAGGATCGTTCAAGTAAACGGCTGTGAAGATAAAAAACGTCACCCGGATAAGCCTCACGTCCAGGCGGTCGTCTCAGCAGCAAAGAAAGCTGACGGTAGGCAACTGCCTGCTTGGAGAGATCATCATAAACACAGAGCACGTGCTGTCCCTTATCACGGAAATATTCGCCGATGCTCACACCTGAGTATGGAGCTAAAAACTGTAATGGAGCAGGTTCGGAAGCAGTAGATGAAACAACAATGGTGTGTTCCATTGCACCTTCGTTTTCCAGTCTCTGAACAATCTGAGCCATTGTAGATCGTTTCTGACCGATTCCTACATAGATGCAGATTACATCACCGCCTTTTTGATTAATGATGGTGTCAATGGCAATTGCTGTTTTTCCAGTCTGTCTGTCGCCAATAATTAATTCCCGCTGACCACGACCGATTGGAACCATTGAGTCAATGGCTTTCAGTCCGGTTTGCATTGGTTCATGCACAGATTTTCTGTCAACAATGCCTGGAGCAATGGTTTCAATCAAACGTGTTTCTTTAGTAGCAATTGGACCTTTGCCGTCAATAGGCTTTCCAAGAGGATCGACAACTCTTCCCAGCAGGCCTTCGCCCACAGGAATTTCTGCAATACGCTTTGTTCGCTTAACTTCGTCACCCTCTTTGATGGTGCGGTCGCTTCCAAATATTACAACTCCCACGTTATCTTCTTGAAGGTTTAGAGCCATGCCTGTAATTTCCCCTGGAAACTCGACGAGTTCCCCGGCCTGGACATTGTCCAAGCCATCAACACGGGCAATTCCATCTCCAACTTCCAACACAGTTCCGACCTCTGATTTGGTAGCTTTTTTGTCAAAGTTTTCAACTTGCTGTTGAATAATTTTACTAATTTCTTCTGCTCGGATTTTCATAGCCACTCAGCCTCTGATAATTGATTGTCGAATCTGATTTAACTGCGTGTGAATACTCCCATCAATTACCACGGAACCGATACGCGTCACGATTCCGCCAATGATGGCAGGGTCGATGGTAATGTTAACTGTGACTTCTTTTCCGGAATACCTCGAAATAGCTTTTTCCAATTTGCCAACAGTTACTTCGGATATTTCTTGTGCCACAGTTATTCCGGCCTCAATACGGCCTAGTTTCTCTTGTAAAAACAAATTAAAAGCCCGCTCAATATTTGGGAGCAATACTATCCTCCGCTTTGCCAAAAGGTAGCGGATGAATGTGTCAACAAGTTTAGAAACTTTTATTTTTTTCAGGATTTCTTTCAGAACATTTTGCTTGATCTGTGAGGAAACTTTAGTGTCGGAAAGGACTTCACTTAACTCTGCGGAGTTTGAAAAAACATCGGCTAATGCAGTCAAACTTTTACCTGTATTTTCAAGGTCTTTTTCTGCCAAATTAATTAAGGCCTTGGCATAGCGCCGTGCAATGACTCCCTGGCTCAAGCGGCTCCTTCAGACTGTTTGAGTTGATTCATATAATTTTTTACCAGTTTTGCCTGATGCTTTTGATTCATCTCCTTTTTTAACTTTCCTTCAGCCAACCTGACACTTTCTTCGGCAATCCAGTTACGCAAAACATCTTCTGCTTTTCTGCGTTCTTGTTCCAGGGTAAATCGGGCCTGCTCCTTCATGCGGACTAGCTCTTGTCTGCCTTCTTCAATGATTCGAGCTTTTTCATTTTCAGCATCCTTTTTTGCAGATGCCACCATTTCAACAGCATCTTTTTCAAGGACAGATATTTGAATACGCATTCCACTTAATTCGGAAGTGATTTTTTCTTCAGCACTTCTTGCATCGTCAACCACTTGCTTTGCAGACTGAGCAGTACTGTTGAGTGCTGATGCTACAGGTTTCCTGGCAAATTTGTAAATGATGGCAACAAGTACAGCAACATTGAGTGTTTTCCAGACAAAGTCCATTAAAGGCGAACCGCCATCGCTTCCTCCAGCTGCGTAGAGAGCAGTGCTCCAGAAAGAGGCAAACAGTACAAATATAAAAAGTCGCATCATTTTTTTCACTGTATCATTTTTTCAACAAGTGATACTGGCTGAGAGGAACACCCGTACAATTCCGGTGGTTCAAATGTGATTGCCTGAATTGCTTATTTTGTTATGCATTGACAGAGTACTTTTTTCAGCTTAACAGCTGCTTGCTGATCGCAGCAGATAACTCTTTATTCAGCTTTGCAAAACTGGTCTTGGTAGCTTTTATTTCTTTAGAAAGTTCATCAAAATTATTTTCAAACTCTTCCTGTAGAGTCTTTCTTTCCTCAAGGATCATGGACTCTCTTGAGGCCAGCCCTTTTTCATGTCCAACATTTCGCAGATGGAGAACTTCAGATCTCACCTCATTCAGTTTTTGTTGAAAATCCTGCTTGAGGCGTTCAACTTCACCTTCGACCTGAACAACACGTTTTTGACTTTTGACAATAACTTCTTTACGATTATCCAGGGTTCGTATAATTGGTTGAAAAAGAAGCTTATTAAGTGTAAAAATCATAATAAAAATTATGATCAGTACCGCGGCAGGCGTAGCAAGCTGCAGGTGCAGCATCCCATAATCCACGCTGATACCACCCCATGCGTTTTCAATAATTGCTTGTTTGAAATCCATCTGAGGCTACCCTTTTTTGCAAGAAAATTAATTAAGCTAAACCATACTTTTTAGCATATAATTATAAACATTGTCAAGCACATTTCTATTTAATTTTTAGGATGGTATAATCATTTTTCTTTTAAAAATATCTCGACAGTCATTAGTTTTGTTGTGTCACCCCGAACGAATGCAAGGGATCTTGCACGATATCAGCACCCTGCTCTTTTGTCGAGATGACAAGTCGTAGTCAATAATATTAGTATCTTACGAGAACTCATGACTCACGAGTTAAAAATACATAACAGGTATAATCTGGTATAAGAATGTATAGAACAGGAATTGGTTTTGATGTACACACACTTGCTGAGGATAGGCTGCTGATTATAGGAGGCGTACAAATTCCTCATCCAAAAGGTCTTCTGGGACACTCGGACGCAGATGTCCTTGTGCATGCTGTTATGGATGCCGTCTTAGGTGCACTTGCCCTGGGAGACATCGGACAGCACTTTCCGGACACAGACTTAAAATTTCACGGAGCAGACAGCCTGAAACTTCTCAGTCATGTTCAGGGTTTAGCTGAAGAAAAGGGCTATGTCTGTACAAATCTTGACAGCATCATCATGGCTGAAAAACCAAAAATGGCCCCTTATCTTATGGAAATGAAAACAAACCTTGCTTCTGCCCTCAAGATTAAGACTGAACAAGTTTCCATCAAAGCAACAACAACAGAACGGCTGGGCGTCATTGGCCGGGAAGAGGGCATCGCGGCTCAGGCAATTGTCCTCCTTAATTCCATGACTTAACAAGGGGAAAAATGTCACAAATTATCATGGCCCTGGACCAGGGCACCACCAGTTCCCGTACCATTCTGTTTGACGAAAACGGAAAAATTGTTGCAGTAGCGAATGCTCCATTGGTATGTCATTATCCGCAATCCGGCTGGGTCGAGCAGGTTCCGGAAGAAATCTGGAGCAGCCAGCGACAAACTATAGAGGCAGCCTTAGCGCAGGCCAAACTGTCGATGAAAGACATTTCTGCAGTTGGAATTACCAATCAGCGAGAAAGTACGATTGCCTGGAACAGAAAAACCGGAGATGCAATTGGTCCGGCTATCAACTGGCAGTGCAGGCGTACCGCTGATTTTTGTGAGGAATTAAAAGCAGAAGGTTTTGACCGTATTTTGAAAAACAGAACCGGTCTGGTCACAGATCCGTATTTTTCCGGAACCAAGATGCGCTGGATTCTGGAAAATGTTCCGCAGGCACGGAAACTTGCAGACCAGGGAAATCTTTGTTTTGGTACAGTTGATTCCTGGCTGATCTGGAAATTAACAGGCGGACGGGTTCATGCAACTGAAATCAGCAATGCTTCCAGGACGCTGGTTTTCAATATCGACGCCTGTTCATGGGATGATGAAATTCTGGCACGTTTTGGAATACCACGCGAAACTCTGCCGGAAGTTCATCCCTCAAGCGGTGTGATTGCCACGGTAAATCCGGAACTGTTTGGAGGAGAAGCGCCCATTGCGGGTGTTGCCGGAGATCAACAGGCGGCCCTGTTCGGACAAGCTTGTTTTGAACCGGGAATGGCAAAAAATACTTACGGTACGGGCTGCTTCATGATCTCCAATACCGGTTCGGAACTGGTATTTTCCAAACACGGACTGCTGACCACCATCGCCTGGCAAATCGGCAACGAAGTAACTTATGCACTTGAAGGTTCTGTTTTTATCGCCGGTGCTTTGATACAGTGGCTCCGGGACGGATTGCAGCTTTTTGAGGATGCTGCTGAAACTCAGGCCATGGCCGAATCAGTTTCAGATTCCGGGGGTGTTTTTGTAGTTCCTGCCTTTGTCGGTCTTGGGGCCCCGCACTGGGATCCTTATGCGCGGGGAACCATTGTAGGTTTGACCCGTGATACAAACCGTAATCATATTGTCCGAGCCTCACTGGAAGCAATTGCTTACCAGTCTGCAGAAGTTCTCAGCAGCATTGCCAAAGATACCGGAACAGAAGTCAAAGAACTTCGGATTGACGGAGGCGCCGCGGCCAATAATTTTCTTTGTCAGTTCCAGGCAGATTTATTAGGACTTAAAGTTACACGACCACAGGTTCTTGAAACTACTGCAATGGGTGCTGCATTTCTGGCCGGTTTGGCAGTCGGTGTCTGGAAAGATCAGGCACAAATCCGGAGCCTCTGGCAGGAAGAAAAAACATTTACGCCGCAGCTTTCCAAAAATGAAGCTGTAGAGCACATGAAAAACTGGAACCGTGCTGTTGAACGTTCCAAAGGCTGGATTATTCCGTAATCGTTTTGTTTCTAGGGACACTAAGGTTTATCATAGAAAAACATAACAGCTACAGTTTCCCGTGTTTTGCGGCCACAACTTCCGCAATCATGCTCAGTGCAATTTCGGCCGCAGTCTGGGCACCGATGTCCGCTCCGGCCGGGCCTTTTATTTGTGCTATGGAATCAGCGTCAAATCCAGCTTCTTTGAGGCGCGCGCAACGTTTGGCATGGGTCCGGCTGCTTCCCAGAGCGCCTATGTAAGGCAGGTTGTTTTTGAGCAAAATATGAAGAGCGGGATCATCTATTTTCGGATCGTGCGTGAGTAAAATGGCGTAGGTGTCCTCGTTGAGTGGAAAGTCCGGCAAAACATCATCCGGCCATTTAGAAATCAGCTGATCCGGAGGAACAGGAAAGCGCTCCGGATTGGCAAAAACAGTACGTGGATCAATCACGACAGTCAGGAAATCCAAATCCATTGCAAAACGTACCAGCGGAATTGTGATGTGTCCTGCACCGATAATCAGCAACTGATCCCGGCGTGGAAAAACCTGAATAAAAAATTCTTCTCCGCCAATTTCCACAATCCTGTTTTCGCGCTCTTTATAGGCTTCTTCTGCAAGAGCGATGGCTTCTTCATGATTATTTTGCAAATCAACTGCATTTTCGGCTTCCGGAAGTATTAACAGCGGAGATTGATTTTCGCCGGAAGATCCATTTTCAGCAGGAAGTGGTGAAATTAAAACTGCCGGATTATTGTTACGGATACAGTTTTGAAGTGTGTCCCAAATATATTTTGTGTTTGGATCTGTTGATAAGGCCCAATGTTTTTCCAGCAGTATCGTTACTTCTCCTCCACAGGAGAGACCTACCGACAATGCCAGCTCGTCTTCAACTCCGTAACTGAGTGTCCGTGATTCGCCGCTTTCCAGTACTTCCAGGGCTTCTTCGATAACGGCTCCTTCAATACAGCCTCCGCTGACAGAACCGACTACTTTTGGCAGCGAATCTTTGTCCATCCCTTTTCCGATGATCATTCCGGCACCGCTTTTTCGGGGAGCGGAGCGCCACGTCCGGATCACTCGTGCCAACACAAAAGGTTTTCCGGAATCAACCCAGTTTAACTGCTCTTCCCAAATATCTCTCATTTTTTTCTCCTATTCTATGCGCTTAGCCACTGATTCCATTGAATCCAAAAAAAGCCCTACTCTACCGTTGCCTGATTTCCTCTTCCTGAGGATTGTTTTTACAGGAAAGCAGCCTCCACTTTCGATTCTTCTATGTTGTCATTCCGGGCAAAGCGCAGCGCAGACCCGGAATCCAGGAGTGTTGCTACAAATCTTATGTTCAAGTTGAAATGTTTTCTGGATCCCGGATCAAGTCCGGGACTACAAAAGGAACACCTTTTCAACTTGCCCGGAAATATCCGTATTGATCCGTGGAAATCCGTGGCTAAAAAACTGATTACTGTTCCAAAAGTCCGGTCAGAAAACTCGCGATTCCTGCAGCACAAATGCCCCTGAAAGCAATGCACTTTGCCTTGCCAAGTTTTGTTCCATCCGGAGCATAAACGTAGGACCAGAAAGTCGTCCAGTCGTAGTGGCCGATTAATTTTCCATCTTTGTCATAAAGCCGGCGATTTTTTGCGCTTCCAACCAGGCTCTGTTTTCCGTCATCTCGTACCACAAACATCTGGAACCCGCCCTGAATATTGACGAAGCCCAGCCGTCCCAGAGGAGTGCCGTCCAGTTTCAGCAATTCCACATAGTCAATATAAACCAGGGCCTGTCCGACAACTTGTTTTTCAGGATTGAGGATTGAGGTTTTGATTGGCAGTGCAAACAATTCCTGAGTCAGTCCTAACAAGAGAATGCTGAAAAAGAGAAGACGACTCAAATTAAAAAATAGATGTTTGGATAGGACTGGCATTTTAGGCGGATAAAACAAAAAAGGGAAGGCAAGCTTTTTTCTACAAGCCTACCTTCCCTCTGGAGAAAGTGCAATGCTGATCTGGATTATGAAAGCGTTGCTGACACACCAGACTGGATTGTGAAGGTCCCATCGCTATTGATCAGATACACATCAAGAGAGAGCTGCCATCCGGCCCTCAAAATTCCCAATCAGTGTTTTCTGAAAGGATTTCAGCATAATCTGGAAAACTTCCAGGCTCACATCTTTGCTCCGGCCACAATCGCAGGCGGTCCTTCTACAGTTGGTCTTTCCCCAATGTCCGGATCTGAATAGGGCTCCGAGTCAGGAAGACTTATGGTGCCAAATGAAAGACCTGCGTCAGTGCAAACTGAAGCAGAGCTGGTTTTCTTCATTGTCTGCTCAACTTGCAATGGCTTGACTAAATACTGAGTGGAACCGTCTTTGACCTGAGTCACAAGCGATGCTTTTTTAATTACAAATTCCGGGACCCATCGAGTTGTACCATCATTGGCGCAAGAAACCTTTTCACCAGTTTTGGCATCTACGCAAAAAGAGGGAACCCCCCAAAGGTCACCATGACCGCCATATTCAAGGTAGAATGTTGCATTATCATAATTTTTGCCGCTGTTGCTTTTGTTATCGCTGTGGGTATATTTGACCACCATCGGCGGATCAAATTTCACACTGCTGTTGTCACTGTCAACCAGAACTGTAAGCTTGTTCCATGCATCAGGACCAGTTTCCCAGGTATAGAAAGTAGAGAAAGCATTTCGGGCTTCCCAGGGGCAAAGAGTGTTATTGTCATAACTTGGATAACATTGTAATGCCGCTAAGGCTGTTGCCCTTTCTGTAGTCTTGTTATCTCCCGACACTGTACGAGTATGTAAAGTGTCGTTATCAAACATGATCGATGACTGTACCCCACCACGAAGATTACTGTTTGCGCTGCTCAATAGAACAGGAGTCTTGGTTCCATTATCTTGGGTTCCATTATCATAAGCTCCATTATACTGAAGCACCATCCCACTTGTAGTATTGTCAAAAGTGTAGAGATATGGGTTTGTGTTACTTAAGTTATCAACTCCGTCAAATCTAAAGTAAGCAGTTGTTTCACTACCAGTTGCAATAGTGGCGGGGTTCGGACAGTTATAATAACATGCCAGGGTTCTTGGTACATTGTCCCCTGGAAACACGGGCGTTCTTGTATTGAACACAACAGGGGTGCTTCCAGTAGGAGCTGCCGGTGTGTTATGGCCAGTAGGCCAAGATCCGTAAGTTAACTTAAGCATACCTTGCCCGCCCAGGGCCTGTGAATAGAAGTCGAAACCACGGGGGGCGTTCAAACTGCTTAGAGTAAGAGTCGCTTCAGTCTGATCCGTCCACTCCCAGGTTGAGGCGTCACGTAAAGCATCAATTTTTAAATTGCTGCCGTTCCAATAAACCCTTTTACTTTTATTTTCATTTCCATCCCACCATTCGAGTGGAATACCCTTAATCGCATCCAGTGTGGTGGTGTTCTTCGTCCACTTATTCAGCTTTCCGCCCCAGGAGCGTACCGTATAGCCGGTTCCAGTCTGATCAGCGCTTCCACTGAAATCCAATTTATAAACCGTGCTATTGTCTGCCACACTTGCTTCAGTGGGCATCCACAGTCCGTGATAGCCGATGTAGCCGTAGTAATCTACTGAATTATTCGAAGCTTTGATCGGGAAGCCGGCATTGATCGCCACCCTGCTGCCATTGTCGGTATTTGTACCTTTGTAATACATTCCATAGCGCCAGGCTGATTTGAGGTATTTATTACGATTCAGGCAGACTGCATCGGAAGTTGTATCAGCTCCTGCAGAATCTGTAATTGTTTTTTGCTTGTAAAAATATTCGTCACCGACAGCAACTTTATAGGTTTTTTGACTTCCGGTGAATGAACAACCGCTTTCGTTACAAACCCTCACTGGCATAGTTGTTATGCCGGAACCAGTTCCATCAGTGTTGAATTTGGCAGTGACCGAATAATCATACGTTGTTGATCCAGACTTCTCTGGATTCCAAAACTGTAATGTACTTGTGCTGCCTTTCTTGCGGGTTCTCATGTAACCATGCTCTAGTTGCGTTCCGGTAGCTGTTTTACCTTCAAGTCCCTTGAAGTTCAGCTTAAAGTGCCCAATAGGATAATCATCTGATGGAGGCTGCCAAACTTTCGCTTTGGCATAAATCAGAGCATCATAAGTCCCGTCACGGTTCATATCCATCGGCACCCAGACCTTTACGATCATTGGCTCACCATCAGCCCGTGATGAATTTACTCGCCACATAGAATATCGGGGGTTGTTAGTTTTCGAGTCACCTGATCTTTCCTCGCATTTACTCTCATCAATCTGTGCTTTGTAATTACCCGTATTAACCATTAAGCCTGCACGGGTCTGTCCTATCATGCATAAAATCATGTTGACGGTTTCAAGTGCATCCGCAGACTTTTCATAGACAAATTTTTGGGTTTTATCAACTTTGTAGTCTGAAGTAGAAGAGAGGTTGTCGGTACTTACCGTTGCAAATGCTGTGCGTGCAGTGGAGTCAGTGGATTTGGCACTAACCATACTTATATTAGTAGAAAGCGTAATTGCGCTACTGCCGGACGAGGC
>LSNO01000056.1 GCA_002082305.1 SAR324 cluster bacterium SAR324-CTD7B | reverse complement strand
ATAGATAAACGTCTTTTTCTCCGAAAGTGTGGAGCGTCAAATCTTCTGTTTTTGTATTTTTATCATCTGCAATTTTATCCCTAAGCTCAGACCATGCTTTTTGCCAATTTTGCTCTCCAGACTTGATTTGAATATCTATAAAAAATGTGATCGGACTTCTTAATTGACCCGATTGTGAATGTTTATCTTTGAATACTGATTGAGGGATTTCTTTGCCAAGACGACGGCAAAAATATTCGGCTGAAGCGATGTAGGCCTTTTCGATAGCACAATTTTCTGATGTAGGTATATTTGGTGGTGCGTCTTGAAAATCAGCCAAACTGTGAAGAATACTCTTAAGTTCATCTTCTTCAGAAATACCGGCCTTCATGATTTGGTGGCGATTTTGGGAATAATTCCATTCAAACTTCAGTACCCAGCACATGGATTCCCAACATATCTTTCCTTCTTCACTTTCCACCCCTTTTGGAAAATATCCTTCTTCTTTCCTTCTTTCGTGTTCAACAGCCCAGTTCTCCATTTCTGTGTCATTTCTTTGACGATCTTCTTCTGTCATTTGATGTCTTAATTGAGATTTAGCTTTAATTTTTGAATGTGATGGTTTATGGTTTTTTTTCATAAAGTTTTCAATTTCAAAGATCTAAAGCTTCCATAGTTCTGGCAATTTCAGATCGAAGGTGTTCTGAACTAAGGTGGGAGTATCTCTGAACCATACTAAGAGTTTTGTGACCAAGTATTTCTGCTATGGTCCTTACTGACACATTATTCATTGCTAAATATGATGCAGAACTATGACGAAGGTCATGAAATCGGAAATCTTCAATTCCTGCTGATTTGAGTGCTGTTCTCCAAGACTTTTCAAACAAAACCGGGTTTTTGGGATTCTTACCAGGAAAAACAAGATCAGTATCAAGTAGCCTTACTTTCCCCCATTCCCGCATAAATTTAAGGCCACGTCCAACCATTGGAACAGACCTGAACAATTCATTTTTTGTATCACGAAATAATAACGTTCCTTTATGCAGATCAACGTCAGTCCATCTTAGCCAACGGAGTTCATTTTTTCTAGCACCAGTATTTAAAGCTAAAATAACTATAATAAGTAGTTCCCGTACTCCTGACTTTTCGCACTCATCCAGCAGACGGCTGCACTCATTTTTAGTAAGGTAACGAGTTCTGCCTCTTGGCTCTGTAAGCTTACGTATTTTGGTACAGGGATTGGTTTCAATCCAGCCAAATTCTCTAACTGCCATACTAAATGCTGAAGAAAGTGCAGCTAGATAGCGGTTTGCAGTACTGGTTTTATTTCCACTTTTGAGGAGTTTATCCCTTTGGCTAGCAATCTTGTCAGGAGAAATATCAGAAAGTTTTAATGGTCCTAGCTGCTTTGACCACCATAGTAGTTGAGGTGTGTACTGGATTTTAGTTTTTGCTTTTAGGCTGGGATGCATCAGAAAACGATCAATTAAGTCTGACAATGTAAATTTCTTAGATTCAGATCCAGTGAAGTGTCTACCTTCACGGATTGAAGCTTCAATACTTTGTGCCCACAATCGTGCCTTAGTCAGTGATTTAAAGCTGGCGGTCTCCACGTCTCCACCCTTGATCCGTACCTGAACCTGGTAGCCTACACCTTTCTTGCCATCGCGTTTTCGGATAGTTGCCATATTGCTTTTCTTGGTTTTGAGTATGATAGCTGGACTAAACAATAGCTTACACTATTCAACAATAAAAGACAATATGATTAATAATCTTATAAAATATATATAATAGTATGTAATATCAATAATGAATGGAGCAGTACCTTCAAAATGTCACAAATATGTCACAATACGTTTTCAAAATACGGCTCTTACTGTCTAATAATACAATGATTATGAAAGTCAAATGTGGAAAGATATTACTGAATTAGAATGGAAATATTTGGGGAATTGTTGGGAATTACTGTGACAAAAGTGTGACAAATATGTAGCCACACTTTATGTCATTGACGTAAGTCGTTCCAAATGCTGGTGGGTCGGCGGGGTCTCGAACCCCGGACCACCTGATTAAAAGTCAGATGCTCTACCAACTGAGCTACCGACCCGCAAGGGACATTTAAGACTAGCAGAGAGAGTAAAAAAGTCAATAAATAATTGGCACTATTTAGATTGAATGAAGAATTAACCTTCTTCCAAAACCTTCACTAGATTATCTGCAATGTTCTTAAAGGCCATTGAAGCCGGTGAGTCCAAATTGCTTGCCATCAACGGTTTACCATCATCTCCGCCTTTACGTACTTCAAGCTCAATTGGAATAGCACCAAGAAATGGTGCCTGAATTTTTTTGCTGGTTTCTTCTGCACCATACCGGCTGAAAATTGGTGTTTCCTCACCACATTTGGGACAGGCGAAAAAACTCATATTTTCGACAATTCCTAAAACATCTATTTCTACTTTTGTAAACATCTTTGCTGCTTTGACTGCGTCAATTAAAGCCACATCCTGAGGTGTAGAAACGATAACGGTTCCAGTTAGTTCACAAAGCTGAGAAATGGAAAGCTGAGTGTCACCTGTTCCCGGAGGCATGTCTATTATCATAATATCTCCTCCGGGCCAGTCAGTGTCACGCAGCAGTTGCTCAATGGCCTGGTGAACCATGGGTCCTCTCCAGATAACGGGATCATTTTCATCAACTAAGTTCCCGATTGACATGGTATGCATGCCAAAAGATTCCAGTGGAACCAGGCGGTTACCTACCACAGATGGTTTCTCGCCACGTTTACCTGTCATGATAGGTAAACTTGGTCCATAAATATCTGCGTCAAACAGACTAACTTTTAAACCTTTTTGTGAAAGTGCGAGGGCTAAATTTACAGACACAGTAGATTTACCGACTCCCCCTTTTCCACTGGCTACAGCAATTACAGCTTCATAATTCTGCAGGTATGCTGTACGTTTAGGTTGTTGCGGTTCAGTTTGAGCTTGTGTAGTTTGTGAAGCAGTTTTTTCTTCAGGCGGTGAAGCTAAAACTTCAATGGCAACTCTCTCGATTTGTTCAATTTTTTTTATTTCTGCTTCAACTTGTGCTGGTAGTGATCCGCGTAAAGGAGAATCTTCCGGCAAAATAAGCGTGATTTTTGCAAAATCATTATTGACTACGCAGCCATGTACGATTTCAGGTTCAACACTAACCAAAGGTTGGCCGTTATCTAAGGTGATTTTAGAAAATACTTCTTCAAACTGTTTTTCTATGTCCATGTATTTTTTATCCTTATTGATTGTAAATAAAAAGCTATGACAAAATTATATACTATTGGTGAAATGTCGCAAATATTTAATGCCAAAACTGAGAAAATTAAAACAGATTTATTGGTGCATGGATTCAGCATAGATTCTCGTACTATGAATGCAGGTGAGTTGTTTTTCTGCATCAAAGGAGAAAATACTGATGGACACCATTACATTTCTCAGGCACTGGAAAAAGGGGCCTGTGCGGTTGTGGCAGATCCTGCCTGCATTCCGGAAGCCATCCGTCAAAGTAGTTTTCCTCGAATTTTGGTCCCGGATCCCAATCTGGCTTTGCGGGAATGGGCAGCAGATATACGTAAACGGTTTACCGGAAAAGTGCTGGCTGTAACCGGAAGTAATGGAAAAACAACTACCAAAGAAATACTTGCCGGCTTATGTCGTCATCTTGATCCGAATGCATATGCGACTCCTGGAAATTTTAACAACTTTATTGGTGTACCTCTAACCTTGCTGGAAGCACCTCCGGATACAAAATGGTGGGTAATTGAAATTGGTACAAATCATTTTGGTGAAGTTGCAGAACTTTCAAAAGTTGTTCAACCAACTGCTGGAATCATCACAAATATCGGTCAAAGTCACCTTGAGTTTCTGCAGAACACAGAAGGAGTTGCCAGAGAAAAATCAGGATTATTTGCAGGGATGTCACCTGGAAATAAAGTCATTGTTCCTGACACATTGCTGCATTTGGATTTGGTGGAAGAAGAAGCCGTAAAAGCAGGCGTAGATATTGTTAAAACAACAGCGGTTACAGAACAGGCATCGGAAAAGAACTGCAAAATACGCTTTTTTAACGAATGGTTTGAATCCTCAATTGACAGCCCTCTTTTGCAGCAAAACCTGGTTTTAGCCCTGACGCTTTTGAAAGAGGAAGGGGTACCGGTAGCTCTTCTTAAGCAGGCAGCAGCAGCCTTGGATTTGTCAGTGAAAGGCAGGTATCAGCAAATTGAAATGGATGATTGGATCTTAATTGATGATACATATAACGCCAATCCTTCTTCTTTTTACAGTGTGCTGGAAAATCTAAACAAAACTTATCCAGGTCTTCGAAAAATTGTCGTTTGTGGTGCCATGGCTGAATTAGGCGATTTAAGCCCGGAGTTACATCGTCAGGTCGGTGAAACAATGGTAAAGAATGGAGTAGAGAAAATGTTTGGACTTGGTGGTGCAGAAATTAAATTTTATCTTGAAGGCTGGAAAAATGGAGGAGGAAAAACCGAAGCGGCACAACGCTTTAGCGATATTGATGATTTAACGAAAACTTTCAGGGAAGAATTACGGGCGTCAGATGTTGTACTTGTTAAAGGCTCACGATCCGCGCAGATGGAACGCTTTGTTGAAGCAATGCTTTAATGTAATTCAATGGTTATTCAGTTGGTTACTTTTTCTTTCAAACTGTCAATAACTCCACCAGCCTTTTCAACAACCTGTTGTTCTTCAGCCAGTTCAAAAATTTCCTTCAGTGCCTCTTTTGAGGTCTGAAAAATATCATTTTCTGTAAACCAATCTACAACGTTTCCTGGAGTCAGCCCTTGAGCTCCTGCATAGTATGCAATTACAGCAATGAGACAAACTAAAATTATTCGTTTAAACATCTTTTCATACCCAGCATTATAAGATTTTCAGAGCCAGAATTGATCAGGGTTCAGTACAATGGTTTCTTCACGTTTCGGTCCCGTAGAAATAATAGATACCTTTGCTCCTACCAACTCAGAAATTCTCTCAAGATAAGCCAGCATTTCCCGGGGAAGCTGATCATATTCCGTGATACCCGCAGATTTACATTTCCAGCCCGGCATTTCTTCTAAAACGGGAGTAACGTTTTCCAGCGATCTTGGTAGATTTTCAGTATGCTCTCCATTTGATAATCGATAAGACACTGCAATTTTGAGAGTGTCAAACTTATCCAGCACGTCCAGTTTCATTACAGCCATACTGGTAATTCCATTAAGACGAACTGCTTGACGTACAAGTAATGCATCAAACCAGCCACATCTACGGGGACGTCCTGTTGTAGCACCAAACTCATGTCCTTCAGACTGTAAAAGCTCACCATCATTATCAAGCAGTTCAGTCGGAAAAGGGCCGCTTCCTACCCGAGTGGTGTAGGCTTTGACAATCCCCAGTACCTCATTGATACGTGTTGGACCAATTCCGGTGCCGGCACAGGCTCCTCCGGCCAAAGTGTTAGAAGAAGTTACAAAAGGATAAGTTCCATGATCTACATCCAAAAATGTACCCTGTGCGCCTTCAAACAAAATGTTTTTTCCTTCCTCAATCATCTGATTAACCAGCAGCGGCGTGTCACGGATGTATGGTTTAAGGATCTTGAGATATGCAGTAAATTCTGAAAATATTTCTTCTGCAGAAAAAGAAGGTTCATCAGACTTGTAATAAAGTTCAAGCAGTTTATTTTTTTCTTCAACAATTTCCTCCAGGCGAGCTTTGAACAGTTCCGGTTCCAGCAGATCTCCAACCCGCATTCCGGATCGTCGAACTTTATCTTCATAGGCAGGACCTATTCCTCGACCTGTAGTACCAATTTTATTTTTGCCTTTCTGTTCTTCACCAAGGCGGTCAAAGGTTTTGTGCCAGGGCATAACCAATTGCGCCCTGTCGCTGATGTGCAAATGGTCTTCTACTGCAATATCCATTTGCGCTAATTCATCAATTTCTTTGATCATCTCTGCCAAATCGATGACAACACCATTACCAAGAATGGAAGTTGTTTTACGTAATATTCCAGAAGGAAGCAAATGCAAAATGAATGTTTTTTCCCCAAACATCACTGTATGTCCTGCATTGTTCCCACCCTGATAACGCACTACTGCATCCGCACGTTCTGTGAGTAAATCTACAATTTTACCTTTTCCTTCGTCACCCCACTGAGTGCCTACAATAATTACACAAGCCATATTAGTTATTAGAATTTGAATTTATTATGAATTTATGAAGTAAGTTCTTTGGCCCTCAGATAAGCCTGTTGGATACCTTCTTTGATCGACTCACCAACATTTTCTGACTGAAAATGATTAAGAGCTGCTAAGGTGGTTCCACCAGGAGATGAAACCTGTTTACGCAAAGTTTCCGGAGACACCTGTTGTGACTCCCACAACAGCGTTGCACCAAGAATAGTTTTTTGTACAAGAAGTTGAGCCTCTTCTTCTGTAAAACCAAGAGATTTTGCAGATTCAGTCATTTGCTCTGCAAAATAGAACAAATAGCCCGGACCACTTCCGGAAATAGCGGTGGCCGCATCGATTGCATCTTCATTTTTTGCTTCCAAACACGTGCCGCAGGAAGAAAAAAGAGTTTTTACCCACTTGATTCCATCTGAATCAACATTCTCTGAAGCAAAAAAGACACTCATACCCTCTGCAATCAAAGTAGGGATATTGGGCATTACACGCACCAGTTTTGATTGCCCCAGGGCTCCGTGCATAGTCTGCAGTGAAATTCCTGCCATTACCGAAATTACGAGCTGGTGCGGTAGAAGCCACTGGGCAAGCAGTTCCATTGCTGGTGTTGCACCTTGTGGTTTTACTGCTAATATAAGCAGATCGTAGTTTCGTACGTTTTCATTAAATTCTGCCTGGGAGTCGCAACTTGTGGCTTTACTCAAATTTTGTCTTTTTGCGTCATCCGGTTCAATCAGCAAAATATTTTTTGGAGGAATTACTTCCGCTTTAACCAAAGCCAGGAGAATTGCTCCTCCCATGTTTCCACCACCAATAATTATCAAACGCATGGACTTCTATTATTCTATAGATTTTAAATAATGAATTGAGATAATCAAACCCTGAATATTATACTTTTAATTTTATTAAAAAACCAGTAGATTATCTAATATTATAAGAGAATATTTAGATTGCAATTATTTGCTAAATACCTGATATACAGTTATATTATTTGAAATAGGATTATAATAGATGTCCATTTTAGACGTGCCTGATCCGGATGGTTTTCTATATATTGTTGCAGATTCACATTTAGATGAGAAAAATGCGCCTGCCGAAGAGTTTGTGGAGATGCTGGTACAACTGGAAAATCCACATACCATCGTATTTTTAGGGGATCTATTTAAAATTTGGCTCGCACCTCCAAAATTCTGGTCGGACCTGCACCGTCAAGTACTGTTAGGTTTTCAGTCGTTGAAAGATAAAGGATGCAATGTGGTGTTTATTGCAGGAAACAGGGAAATGCTATTACCAGGCAAATTTACAGACAACTGGAAAAAGAAGCTGCCTTTTACACATTTGATTCACAACGACTGGTTCTTGAACTGGGGTAATCAACATTTTGGTTTTATTCACGGTGATACAATTAACTATCACGACCGACAATATCTGCGCTGGAAATCTGTTTCACATAGTCTGGCCGTTGAAACAATTTTTCAGCTGATGCCGGGTCCTGCAGCGCGTTGGATTGCCGAACGGATTGAAGCAATGTTGGTGGAAACCAATAAAGAATACAAAGTCCATTTTCCTGAAAAAGAAATACAAGAGTTTGCTGAATCTGTGCTTCCGGGAGTTGATAATTATTTCGTGGGGCATTTCCACGTTGATAGAGAAATAAAGGTTGACGGATGTTCAAGCGTTTTGAGAGTTGTTCCTGACTGGCTTTCACAACGTAAACTCATCAGAGTGAGCGCAGAAGGCACTAAGGAAGTTCTGCACTTTCAAAACGGTTCATTTGAGAATGCTCATTGATTACTGATCAGGAGTTTCATATCTTCAGGAGGAATGAAATCAAGTGTTTCCATTCCGGTTGGTGCCTGTACTCCACTGATGACCATCAACCAGTGGTTGTTGCCAGTAAAATCTTCAATCCGGATTTTTCTGGGAAACAGAATTTCGTAGTGTTTTTGATAGAGTGAAATTTGTGCTTTGTATTCCAGCAAACCTTCCACTGATTTGTTCATGGACTGTATCCGTCCTGCAGAATTTAAGCGCAGACGTATAACCGAAGTACCTTGAACCAACTGCAACTCTCCGGAAGGTAATTTTGTTCGTTGCCAGGCTGGGGTTTTTTCCGGAATTTGTCCCAGGATCAGCCATTTTAGTTCAGTCAGAGAAAGATCCATCCCCAGCCATGTCTGACGTACATACCGGTTATTTTCATCCAAAACATAGTTTTTTTCCTGAAAATTCAACAGCAAAAACTTTTCAGGTCCCACTCGCAACTCATATATTAATGAACCGACGAGCGGAGTAAATATGCTCAGCCTTAATTCTGAATCAGCGGAAATATGTATTTCCATTTCCCCACTGTGCTTGCCTTCAGGATGCTTAAATAATATTCTTCCGGAAACATAGTAATTCCCCTTGCTTTTACTCAGGTTTTCAAATTGTGAGGGTGAAACTCCGGACTGTACAGTACCGGAAAGGGATGTGCATCCTGTTAACCAAAGAATGCCTACTATGACTGGATAAATGAGCCTCAATGGGAGTTTGAGACTCAATCTTCGTCTTTCATAAATACTTTCTCTGCAACGAGAAAGAGGGAGATGTAAAGGCCTGCAATCACAGCAACTGTGACTAGAATATTCATTTCATGCATGATTCCTCTTAACAAGTGGTTTCTATAATGTTAGAATTCATGCTAACTATTATTTTCTGTAGATGCAATAAATTTTATTAGAACCTGTTATTTTTTATAAATATGAAAAGAGATTTTATTTCAATTTTGGATTGGACAAGTGAGGAAATAAGAAGCAATCTTGACTTTGCAGTTGAATTGAAGCATCAGACAAAGGAGGGGAAGTGTCCTCAGTTACTGCAGGGTAAGACTTTTGGTCTGTTTTTCCATAAACCATCTTTACGTACACGACTCTCATTTGAGGTTGGAATCACACAACTTGGCGGAACTGCAATTGTTCTTACAGAGCAGGATTTTAAAATTGGAGAGCGGGAAACAGTAAGTGACGTTGCACGGGTTATGTCACGTTATGTGGATTGTATATTGATCCGTACTTTTTCACATCAGATGGTGCTGGATTTATCAAAACATGCAACAGTTCCGGTGGTCAATATACTTACGGATTTCAATCATCCATGCCAGGTCATGTCAGATATGCTGACTATCAAGGAAAAACTGGGACGCATTGATGATGTCCGCATCGCTTATCTTGGAGACAGTAATAATATGACCAATTCCTGGCTGAATATTGCTGCTAGAATCCCACTGGATTTACGTATTGGAACATCTCCGGAAACTCTGCCGGATATGGAGCTAGTACGTAAAATTCAAGAAATCGGAATTTCCTCCATCAAAGTTACACACTCTGCAACAGAAGCTGTGGATGGTGCAGAAGTTTTGTACACGGATGTTTGGGCCAGTATGGGAGAAAAAGATAAAATTGCTGAAAGAGAGCGTTTATTAAAAGAATTTCAAATTAACTCAAGCCTGTTGCAGCATGCTGAAAAAAATGCCCTCGTTTTACATTGCCTGCCTGCTGAAAGGGATAAGGAAATTACTGATGAAGTGATTGAAGGACGACAGTCAGTAGTTTTTGATCAGGCAGAGAACAGGCTCCATGCACAAAAAGCTATACTAGTTCAATTAGAAAAATGGAATCAGGTTTGAGCATATTTTCACCACCAGCATAAATTCGTTTTATGACAGAAAAAGCTAAAATTATTTTTCCTGACGGTCAGTCTTTTGACTTTCCGGTGTTGACAGGTTCAGAACACGAAAAAGGAATCGATATTTCAAGTTTACGGAAACAAACCGGATATATTACTTTGGATCCAGGCTTTGTCAATACTGGTTCCTGTGAGAGTTCAATTACTTTTCTGGATGGTGAGAAAGGAGTTTTGCGATATCGAGGTTATCCCATTGAGGAACTGGCAGAAAAATCTTCTTTTATCGAAGTTGGATACCTGCTGATAAACGGAGAGTTGCCCAAAAAAGATCAACTGGAAAATTTTACCAATCGAATCAACTTGCACTCAATGATTCATGAGGATATGAGACACTTCTTTGAAGGCTTTTCCCAAAACTCACATCCAATGGTAATTCTTTCTGCAATGATTTCCTCACTCTCTGCATACTATGCAGAAGCATCTGGAAAAGCATCAATTGAAAACCTGGAGATAAATTCTGCCCGTTTAATTGCAAAAATCAGTACTATTGCAGCATTTTCCTACAAAAAAAGTGTAGGCCAGCCTTTTGTTTATCCAAGAGATGAACTGCCTTACTGTGCAAAATTTTTAAACATGATGTTTTCTGTTCCGGCAGAATCATATGAATTAGATCCGGTAATAGAACAATCTTTGGAGTTGCTCTTGATTTTACACGCAGATCATGAACAAAACTGCAGTGCTTCAACAGTACGGGTTGTCGGCAGCAGTATGGCGAATGTTTATGCGTCTGTTGCTTCAGGAATTTTAGCTTTATGGGGGCCTCTGCATGGTGGTGCTAATCAGCAAGTCGTTGAAATGCTGCAACAAATACATGAAGACAAAGCAGGTATTTCAAAATATATTGAAAAAGCCAAAAATCAGGATTCTAGTTTTCGCCTCATGGGTTTTGGTCATCGGGTTTACAAAAATTTTGATCCACGCGCCAAGATCCTCAAAGTTGCATGTGACAAGTTACTGAATAAATTAGGAATTAACGATCCGCTGCTTGAAATTGCTCTTGAACTTGAGGAAACCGCACTTACAGACGATTATTTTATTGAGCGTAAGCTTTATCCCACATTAGATTTCTATACTGGAATTATGTATCGGGCAATTGGAATACCACTTAATATGTTTACTGTCATGTTTGCTCTGGGTCGTGTTCCGGGATGGATTGCCCAGTGGAAGGAAATGCATGAAGATCCCAAGCAGAAAATTGCCCGTCCGCGTCAGTTGTTTACAGGTAATACTAGGCGCAGTTACACGACGATAACGGAGCGTCATTAAGCAGCAGGTGACAAGTATAAAACAACATTTAATTTAGTTGAACACTACTTGCATAGTTAGCCTTGTCATGTGCTGAGACCACAGACCTTGGTGCAATTACTTAATTAAACTCAAATATTAAATAAAAAGGGCGAACATGGGTTCTGTTTTGTCACAGGAAGAGGTTGATGCGCTGTTGCAAGGGGTAACCAGTGATGAAGAGGTAAGTGAAGAAGATGAGGAGGAGTATGACCCTGAAGAGGTGGTATCTTTTGACCTGACTGCTCAGGACCGCATTATTCGCGGGAGAATGCCTACTCTAGAAATTATTCACGATCGTTTCGTGCGCCTCTTCCGTTTAACTGTATCCAATGCACTCCGCAGAGTGGTGGACATCAGTGTGCGATCCACAGAACTGATTAAATTTGGTGAGTACATCAAAACCTTGCCTGTTCCTACCTCCATGAATCTCTTCCGAATGACACCGTTGCGTGGTAATGCCATGATGGTCTTTGAAACCAGGTTGGTTTTTACCTTAGTCGAAATGTTTTTCGGCGGCAGTGGCGAAGTTGAAACTAAATCAGAAGGACGTGATTTTACTGAAATTGAAGCACGGATGATCAAGCGCGTAATAATTAGTGGGCTTGAAGATTTACAAACATCATGGAGACCTGTTTTTCCAGTTCAGGTAAACTATGCCCGAACAGAGGTCAATCCGCAATTTGTCTCAATTGTACCTCACAGTGAAATTGTCGTTGTGGTGACTTTTGATATTGAAATCGGGCGGGCACCCATGTCTATTACAGTTTGTGTACCGTATTCGATGATCGAGCCAATTCGAACCAGACTGAATGCCGGATTCCAAAGTGAGCAGGACGAAAAAGATAACACCTGGAGCAATCGGTTCAAACAAAATTTGCAGAAAGTTGATATTGAATTAATTGCAAAACTGGGTGAAATTAATATCTCTGTGCGTGATTTTTTGAATTTACAAATGAATGATGTTTTGTATTTGGAGCATGAAACAAAGGATCCGATTTCGGTTGAAGTAAACGGGGTCAAGAAATTTACCGGATTTCAAGGTGCCTATAAAGGTCACAAAGCAATAAATATTGACGAGTTAATTTATGAACCTCCTGTGTCCGATGAAATGCTTGTATGAAAGGCTGTTGCTTTGAAACTGCTGAGAGGAGTCTTACGTACTCAATGTCTGTATATGAACACCAATCCGGGGAGGATCTAATCCAACCTCATCAATTCTCAGCATAAGTTCACCTTCTTCATTTTTCCCCAAACCTGCGGCGGGTACCACGCAAGCAAGTTCTAATAATTCAATTTCAGTATTATTGTTGGGAAGCCTTTTTCTTATTTTTGCAACATATATTTCTCCCAGATGTTGTTGTAAATATCTTAGTTTCCAGTATTGAGTAATGTTCCTCTCTGCTTTGTTGTACTTTCTCTGACGGAAGCTGACTTCTTCAGCCCAGTGCATCATGTCTTCGGTACTGAAAACAGGCTCCTCCTTTTTTATCAGTTTCTTCAACTGACTTTGCGTGATTAAGTCTGCAAACCTTCTGATTGGTGAAGTTGCATGCATATAAACTTCACAGCCTAACCCTGAATGTATACCTGGAACAGTTGTTAATTTTGCTGGTTCAATCCGGATATTTTCCAGCGAAAGCAGTTCTCCATCCTCCACCTCCTTGATCAACTCATACGGGGACTGGGTTCGATAAATTCCAGGAAAGTCTGCTTCTTGAAAAAGACGTGCAGTTTCTCTATTAACTGCAATTGCAAGCTCTTCAATAATCCTACTGGCAGGACTGTTTCGTTTGAGCGGTATAATGCGGATTTGTTCAGGATCGCTGATGTCAAAATCAAATTCTTTTCTTGCCAAATTTAATGCCCCTTTTTCAAGGCGCCGTTCTTGGGCACACTTACAAAATTTGTTCAGTAATCCCCAAAAATCATGATTATTCTCAATTAATAAATCAGCCTGTTCATAACTCAAATTTTCATGTACCTTGATCATCCTTGGAATAACTTCAAGTAAACTCCAATCTCCATTTCCATTCAGTTTAAATTTAAAACTAAGCACAGCTCTCTCTTCACCGGACATCAAGGAAAAAAAGTCATTAGAAAGTTCGTCAGGTAACATGGGAATGGTTTCTTCAATCGTATAAACGGAGGAAATCCGGTCTTCAGCTTCTTTAAATAGAGGATCTCCCGGATGAACTGAATGACTTAAATCAGTGATGTGTACTGCAACTATTAACTGCGCTTTATTCCACTCGAGCACAGAAAACGCATCGTCATAATCCAGGGTACTTTCTGCATCAACTGTAAAGGTTTGCATTTCCGCAGGTGATCTTGTCAATTTTGCTGATGGTAACTTCCGAACACGTTCAACATCCGCCAACACTTTTTCAGGAAATTCCTCTCGAACATTTGCACGCAGAAGTGTTAAGCGGGATGTGGAGACAGGAGTTCCTGCTCCTGCAAGCCAGCGTTTGAGTGAATTTTCTTCACCAATTCCAAACGATGTACCCCAGTCCAACAGGGTGGACATTTCTTTCCAATACGGAGATTCGGTACCTTCAATTAACAAATTAAGCTGTTGATCCAGCCAATTTTGCTGTTCTGCAGTTATTTTTGTATTTGCATTCCACTCTCCGGATTCAAGTTGTTTAATCCATTTCTGGATATTGACTGCACGTTTCTGCTGTTCCTGCAGGCGGGCAAACTGAACTTCCAGCAATGCTAATTCTTCTGAAGTTCTGGGTGTATAAGTTAAATTTCTGTTATGCTTGAACCAGAATGAATCCTCACGAAGAGCCAGAAATAAACCCAGTTTACTGACTGAATTTTCAGGTTTATCGAGGAAATCAACAGCTAACTCCTCAAGTGTATACTCTCTCATATTTTCCAAAAGTGAATGCATTGTTTCCAGCTCAAAGGTCTGTTTGTACTGCTCGGCCTGTTTCATGTGTAGCTCTAGGGTTTCGTGTGCCTGAGCAGCGTTAAAAGGCAATTTTTTCTCACGCCAACTGTAGGCTACACGATTTGGAAGCAGGAATTTGGGTTTTCCCTGCGGCGGAACTATGATCAGTTTGTTTTTTTGTATGCCCTCTATCCATCCAAATTCCATTTTATGATCTATGAAATAAATGCAATAGTGGTTTGTCAATGATTCCAGCATTTGTTTGAATTTGAGAAAAGCTGATTGTAATAATCTAGGTTCGGTCTGTAGTGTACTATTTATGAGCGAATATCTCCAAGTCCTAAAAGCATGTTTTGTTAAAAAACACTTTCTAAGATTACATCAACTATTTTTTTCGTAAATTTCCCTATTCAGATGAATTTAACTCTATGTTATATTAAAGGGGCTTACATTCACCTCAAACAAATTTAGGAGTAACTAATGATCATTGGAGTTCTCAAAGAAATTCATCCAGGCGAACGCAGGGTTGCGATGGCACCTTCTGTTGCGAAACAATGCATTAAAAATGGGCATTCTGTCCTGCTCGAACACGGAGCAGGAATCATAGCTAACTTTACAGACGATCAATATGAAGATTCTGGTGTAGAAATAGTTGAGTCTGCACATAAAATATGGGAAAAGACAGATGTAATCCTCAAGATTCGTCCTCCTGAAGAAACTCATGAAACCGAAGAACATGAGGCAGATTTACTGCGTAAGGGGGCGTGTTTGATTTGCCTGTTAAATCCAGGTCGCAATTCCGATTTATTGAAAAGGCTT
This sequence comes from SAR324 cluster bacterium SAR324-CTD7B, assembly GCA_002082305.1. Taxonomy (GTDB): domain Bacteria; phylum SAR324; class SAR324; order SAR324; family NAC60-12; genus Arctic96AD-7. The sequence goes on along the minus strand of LSNO01000056.1, from coordinate 9,411 downwards.
GCAAAAACTGGTGGGACTGCAATTGCAGTGGATGCTATACCTAGAATTTCACGTGCGCAGTCGATGGATGTACTTAGTTCCATGGCAAATATTTCTGGTTATAGAGCAGTAACTGAAGCAGCACATAATTTTGGTCGTCTCTTTACAGGGCAAATTACGGCAGCAGGGAAAATCCCTCCGGCTAAAGTTTTGGTGATTGGCGCCGGCGTTGCGGGACTGTCTGCTATAGGAGCAGCCCGGAGTTTAGGTGCAATAGTACGTGCTTTCGATACAAGAACTTCCGTACGTGAAGAAATTCAGAGCATGGGGGCAGAATATTTGGGAATGAATTTGGAGGAGGATGGTGCCGGCAGCGGTGGCTATGCCAAAACAATGAGTAAAGAATTCATTGAGTCAGAAATGAATCTGTTTTCAGAACAGGCTAAGGAAGTAAATATCATCATCACAACTGCTGCCATTCCCGGCAAAAAATCTCCGGTGTTGATTACCAGAGAAATGGTAGAGAGCATGATTCCTGGATCAGTTATAGTAGATTTGGCTGCCGAAGGAGGTGGAAATTGTGAAATGACAAAACCAGGAGAATTTCGTGTTTACAAAAAAGTGACCATCATTGGTTTTACAGACCTTCCCAGTCGTTTGCCAACACAAGCAAGTCAACTCTTCAGCAACAATACTGCTAAATTAATTCAGCACCTGAATGTAGATGGGGAACTAAACCTTGATCTGGAAGACGAGATTACTGGTGCAATTACAGTGGTTCATGATGGAAAAGTTCTTTGGGATCCGGAGGCACAAAATAAAGTTCAGAAAAAAACTGTTGCACCAGTAAAACTGGAAACAGTTTCTGAAAAGATATCTGAATTACCAGAAGTAGAAAAGAAAAAGTGGTCATTGTTAAAAATGATTGGCTGGCTCTCGGCTTTTGTTTTGGTAGCTCTGATTGGATTTGGAGGTTCTTCAGAATTCATTTCCCATGTAACAGTATTTGTTCTCGCTTGTTTTGTCGGATACATGGTGATTTGGAATGTCTCGCCTTCATTGCATACACCGCTGATGAGTGTCACCAATGCGATCAGTGGAATAATTGTGATTGGGGGGATGATACATCTTTCCGGAGAACAGATCATCTTGCCTGCCATTGCGGTCCTGATTGCCGCTATAAACATTGTCGGCGGTTTTCTAGTTACTCACCGCATGCTGGAAATGTTTCGAAAATAATCAAATATATTGTTGGTTGCAAATATATAGCAGCCGTTGTTTAACCATAAACTATTAAACTGAATAATGCCTGAAGGACTTATTACTGTTGCTTACATTGTGTCAGCTGTACTTTTTGTCCTCAGTTTGAGAGGACTTTCTAATCAAGAAACTGCCCGGCGCGGCAACATGTTTGGTGTTGCAGGGATGATCATTGCTGTTGTTGCCACTGTTCTTGGAGGGCAGGTTGGCAGTATTGGCACTTTAATATTAGTTATGCTTATTGGCGGTGGAATTGGATTAGTTGCTGCTCGACGTGTAGCCATGACGGCAATGCCAGAACTTGTGGCTATTTTGCACAGTTTTGTCGGAGCTGCAGCCGTGCTGGTCGGCATTGTCAGTCATTTAGAGTCAGGCAGCCTAACTGGTACAGAGCTGTTAATTCACAAAATTGAAATTGTTCTTGGTGTTTTTATTGGTGCCTACACATTTACGGGGTCAGTGATTGCCTTTTTGAAATTGAGAGGAAGTTTAGGCGGAAAACCTTTGACATTACCATTGCGTCATCAACTCAATATATTATTGGTGCTGGTCAGTGTTTTGTTGGGAGCATGGTTTGTGAACGGAGCACCGGAAGAGCAAATCATGTATCTCTTAATAATTATCTCCATTGCCGGATTGCTGGGAATTCATATGATCATGGCGATTGGCGGAGCAGATATGCCGGTAGTTGTCTCCATGCTCAACAGCTATTCCGGATGGGCTGCTGCCTCTGCCGGATTCATGCTTTCCAATGATTTACTGATAATTACAGGAGCACTTGTTGGAAGCAGCGGAGCAATTCTAAGTTACATTATGTGCAGAGGCATGAACCGCTCTTTCATCAGTGTAATTGCAGGGGGCTTTGGTGTAGCAGAAGGTACGGTTGCTGCGGTCTCTAAAGAGGATGATGGAAAAGAAGCACAATCAATTTCTTATGAAGAAACCGCAGATATACTGCGTGGAGCCAAACAGGTTATCGTTGTTCCGGGCTACGGAATGGCAGTGGCACAGGCACAGCACATTGTACACGAAATCACCGAAAACCTGCGCAAAAGAAATATCAGTATAAAATTTGCCATACATCCGGTTGCTGGACGTTTGCCAGGACACATGAACGTTCTGCTGGCCGAAGCCAACTTGCCTTATGATATCGTTTTTGAAATGGATGAGATTAATTCAGAGTTTAATGCAACGGATGTGGTATTGGTTATTGGAGCAAATGACATCGTCAATCCTGGAGCGCTGGATGATGAAAGCAGTCCGATTTACGGGATGCCTGTTCTTGAAGTCTGGGATGCTAAATCCGTGGTAGTTCTTAAACGAAGTATGGCTACAGGATATTCTGGAGTTGGCAATCCTCTTTACTACAGAGACAATACCTCGATGCTTTTCGGCGATGCAAAAGAAAGCCTGAACAAGGTTGCCGCTCTTTTAATTTGAAATTTAAATTTCTGTTGAGATTTTCGTTCTAGATTTTTTCTATGACGATGAAAGCATGCACGTAATCCATACGGTGCAATTCGGGTGACTCCTGCACTTGTTTTTGGTAGGTTTGATAGTAGTCATGGATGATTTTTTTACGTTCTTTCAACGGACGTTGAATGTCGAGGGCACCGAAAAAGATACTTTCATTCCAACTTCTGATCGTTGGGATATATTCTTCCGCAAATCGTTGTGCATCCTGGTGATCCTTGAATGCCTCTGCAAAGGGACATGGAGTAATCCGTGTTTCAATATTTTTGAGTCTCAATCCTGCGAGATAGACGGAACTTTCGGAATTTTTCAAGGGAGCACTGAATTCCTCAACCGTGTTGTAATATTGTGGCAGAGTCATATTCCGGTACTCTTCGGGTCGGATTCGTCCTTGATCCAAAAAATCCTGCCAGATATCGGCAAAGTTGGTGAACATGTTCACACCCGTCGTGTTACCCAGGTATTTGCCGTTTTCATCCCGGCAGAAATTAAGCAATACCAGCTGCCCTCCCTGCTTAAGTTCATGTGCACGATGAAGTAAGATGGTCTCCCAATCCTTTTTCCCATGCTCTGAAAAACGTAAATATTCCTCACCATCTGCACCGACCATGTGAACGTGGTTACTTAAATTACAAGGTTTCCCGCTTAGCCAGTGCATGGCCGTCGCTGAGAAACCGAAATCTAAAGTGTTGTTAGGAAGAATTTGCTTGTAGAAGGAATTTGCTGAGAATAGAGGAAAAACGTTTTCAGTGCTTTCAAGGTAACTGGGGAAATGACCTAAACCAAGTACTGTTTGTACCAGTCCATTAAAATCGTTTTTCGGTTGATCTGCATAGACGATGTTAAAGCTGATTCCAGGATTATTTTTCTGAATCGCATTTATCAGATTTCCAACCATCTTTAGCGATGTCCCCCCATCGGCAGTGCCCATGTCTGAGAAAGTAAAAAGATCTTGATTCTCAGAAATATTTATTGAGTCAAGAGCTTCCAGCACGATCTGTGTAGCAGCGTTTATTACATCTTCTGCTCCTTTGGTGGCAAGTGAATATGCTCCACCTCCAGACATGGTTATGTTCTGGAGTGATTCTGTACGACCGGCCATGAGGAAAACTTAAAGTGGGTTATTAAAAATGAGGTTTAAAAAAACAAAGAGATATCTTCATGTGAAGATTTGCAGGTAGCAACAGCTAAGGCCTGATCCTTATTGAGTTTTTTCTGCATTCTTAATCCAATTGAATCCTTGAGCAGCAACTCATAATTAGCCAGGGGCTGAGCAAGTTCATTAACAGCGAGTTGACGCCAATTAATTTCCTGAAAATATATTGCCATACCATTTTGCCAATGTTTCAGAGCATTCTCAACGTTAGGTTTCTTCCCTTTCAATGCACGACGTGCCTTGGAAAATTTTGATTTAATGGGACTTGCCCCTGCAATACTTCCAAGACTTGACTCAATTTCCTTGATTCGTTGCATGGCAGAATCAGGTTGTTCCTCTTCAATCACTGACTTGATGGATTTGAGTTGATTCTCGATATTAATAAGCATTGGAGTTTGAAGCAGAATAGCGCCGAGTTGGCTCAGAGGTTCGTATGCACTATCTGAGTTTCTTCTATATTTCTGACGGGCGGAACGAGCTTCTTTATTGAGTTTTTCGAATTTTTCTCTTTCGGATAGCCATTGTGAAGGGATTTTCTTTTCCAGTTCATCTATCATCCCTTGAAATGTTTCAATGCTTTCTCCGATTTGCTTCATGATCAGAGCATCAACAGAATTCACATTACGTTCAAGTCGCATCTTACGTTGTTCAAGTTCATGAATGTCATACTCAATTTTTCTAACCTCAAACTGGGTTCTTCTTACAAGCTGATGCAGGTCTTCATAGCTTGGGATGAATTCATTAAGATGCTGGTCACTCTGGTGGACTGCTTCAACGAGATCAAAAGTGGCCAGTACCTGCAACTGTGAAGTTTTTAGAGCTTTCTTGTATTTATCAGGAAGGTATTCAACATTCACTTGGCTGATAGCATCTACTCCGGCGCGGATGTCGTTTTCGTGTTCTGCATAAAATGGGAATGTAATTTCTTCAATGCACTTCTGAAGCTTAGGATTTATTGGTGGAGGAGCATTGTCTGAAGTCAGGTACATTCTGTTTGGCAGATAATTAACCAAAGGGGGGAAGTAGCCAGCAATGGCCAGACCAACCAGTTGTAAAATGATAAAGGCAACCACACCACGATAAATGTGAAGCGTCTTCACCTCAGGTGGGGCCACGCCTCTTAAGTAAAACAAAGCAAAGCCGAAAGGAGGAGTGAGAAAAGAAGTTTGCAGGTTAATACCAATCATGACCCCTAGCCAAACAGCGGTTATGTTTGCGGAAGGGTCGGCCATGAGAATGGGGGCTACTAAAGGAACAACGACTACAGCGATTTCAATGAAATCCAGGAAGAATCCCAATATAAAGATGACAGCCATCACCACCATAAACTGCGCCCAGAATCCTCCAGGTATACTGGACAGGAATTCCTTCACCAGTTCCTCTCCTCCAAATCCTCTGAAGGCAGATGTCAGCATGGTTGCACCTAGAAGTATTATAAACACCATTGAAGTGGTTTTTGAGGTTTCAAGCATGACACCCCTCAGAGCGTCTTCTATACGGAAAGTCCTCCATGCACTCCAGAAAACAGCAATTAAAAGTCCAATCACTGCGATGGTGGCAATGATCATTGCAATGCCTTCTTCTGAATCACGGATGTTTCTGATGTTTAATTGGTAAAAGTTGAGAGTGATAATAATTATTGCAGTGGAAATCACAGCCAGGATGGCAGGATAGAAGGAGTTTTTTTGGCCCTCCGTGAGCTTATAGCCTCCCATAATCATAGCTCCAATAGCCCCAATAGCGCCCGCCTGATTGACTGTGGCAATGCCCATGATGATTGACCCCAACACCGTAAAAATTAATGCCAGTGGAGGTACAAGGCCCATAAGTACTTTTATAATGAACTTGCCATCTATTTTTCCTTCATAAGGGATAGGAGGGGCTGTCTCGGGTTTGAGCAATGCAGAGATGAGAATATAGACCATGTAAAGTCCAACCAACACAATCCCTGGAATGAAGGCTCCAATAAACATTTCTCCTGCACTGGCAGAAGTGACATCGAATTCTGAGGGCATCACAAACTCACCTGTTGCCAATTTGTAATTGGCAATTCTTGAAGTGTTGGCAATGTCTGCTGCATTTGAAAGCTGATCAGCCAGGATGATTAAGACGATGGAAGGAGGGATAATCTGTCCCAGTGTCCCTGAAGCACAGATGGTTCCGGTTGCAAGGGGTTTGGAATAGTTATGTTCCAGCATTGCCGGTAGTGAAATGAGTCCCATTGCAATCACTGTAGCACCAACTATTCCTGTAGTGGCTGCAAGCAAGGCTCCTACGAAAACTACAGAAATACCAAGACCACCTGGAATAGGACCAAACAGTTGAGCCATTGTTACGAGTAGGTCTTCAGCAATTTTTGAACGCTGAAGCATAATGCCCATGAAAATGAAAAGTGGAATTGCAATCAGGGTGTCTCGTTCCACATCCCAGTATAGGCTCCTAAAGTTGGTTACTCCTGCACTTAGCCACTCCAGAGGTCCATCCTGGACAAAATAAGCTGATGCGTTACCCTCAAATACATAACCACAAAGGGCAGCTATTCCGATACTGAGTATAGCTGAACCTGGGAGAGAGAAGGCGACTGGGAATCCTGAAGTAAGTGCACTCACCATCAGGAGTACAAGAAGAAGTAGAAAAAAGACTTCCATGTAGGTTCTTTAAGGTTGTTAAATCAGGGATTATTTTTAAGCTTTTGATCTGAATTCATCTGTCCTTCAATCAACTCTGCTGTACTGTTTAGGAAATACCCCATGAACTGGACTAGCATGCAGACCGCAAAAACGACTAGAAAACCGACCATCAGGTATTTCGTATACATCCCAAAACCCTGTTGGTATACCTCGAAACTAAGTAAAGGACTGTTCAAGCTGTTACCTTTACCCCACATACCTGTTGTAAGGATAACCAAGCACAGAGGAGCACCTAGAATGACACAACCTATGGCATTTGAAAGGGCCTTGGTTTTTGATTTAAACCGTGAATACAAAACATCCACTCGCACATGTCCCTCGGTTACCAATGCATAAGAACTTGCAAAAAGGAAGAGTGCTGCATACCACATACGCACCAGGTCTCCCATGAAAGCCTGTTCATAGGAATAAACGAAACGTGAGATGACAATCTGGAATTCAGCAATCACCACCAATAGTGCCAGCCAAGTGAAACCAAGACCTCTTACAAAAAAAGCAATTACGAAACTTAAAATTATCAGAGGGTAATGCACATAGGTCCCTCGAAAAACTGAACGTCCCAGCTCAACCGCCATCACTTTCCCGAACATGGGACTCAATAGGTCTTCTAAACGCAGAAAGGAAATTACTATGTCGACACAACCGACTATAAAAACAGCCCAGAAACATGCTCGTGTCAGATAGGCTGCGAATCTGGTAAAAATTCTGGAATCTTCACTTAATGTCCTTATGGGAGTTTTGAGAACAAAAAGAATGATCACGAGTATAAGTAAAATAAGTATAATGGTTTGAATCCACCCCAATATCTGAGCGTCAGGACTTAGAGGAATCCTGAGAGCTGAGATTCCAAACAATTCATGATGAGCAAAAAAATTCCATAAACCAGGCCATCCTTTCCAGAAAATTAGGTAGTTGTTCACCAAAAAAAGCATGGTCAGACTGACCGTAGACCAGGCAAAAATTCTTAGTAGTCTAGGAACCCAAAGAGAGTTTGGAATAGTATCAGTCAATATTTTATGTCCGCTGAAAGATCGATTTTAAATGATATGATTTGGCCGGAAAAATTTTAAAAAATCATTAGAACAGAATATTTAGGAATCAGATGGAGAACTGAAATGTTAGTGGAGAGTAAGAAGACGGTATACAGTTTAAGATACCGTCTTCAGACTTGAGTAGTGACCTTTAATCACGAAACACCAAGCACACGGTTACGCTGTCTGAGGTATTCCTGGTCAGAAATATTCATCCAGCTTCCAACCTCTTGACGTGTTTTGACAAAGCTAGCATGAATGCGCTCGGCAAGATTACTGTGTGCACGGGCTTCACTAAATACGTCTTCAGCAGCTTCTCCAAAGGCGTCGTAGACATCATCATTAAAGCGTCTCAACAGAACACCCTGCTCACGAATCAGTTTTTCTAAATAAAAACCGTTCTTAGCATTGTACTCAGACATCATGACATCATTTTCAGCATGAGATGCGGCTTTTATGACGAGTTGATCAGAATTTGAAAGACCTTCCCACCACGATTTGTTCATGCCGAGAGACAACATGGATGCCGGCTCGTGCATACCTGGATAGTAGTAGTACTTAGCTGCTTCATAGAATTTATAAAAGCTGTCATTCCAGGGACCAACCCACTCTGTGGCATCGATTGCTCCTGAAATCAGGGCCTCGTATATTTGCCCGCCTGGAAGTGAGACAGGAGAGGCACCTAGCTTTGCCATAACGTCTCCGCCCAAACCAGGAATCCTCATTTTGAGCCCCTTCAGGTCGTCTGCAGAGTTGATTTCCTTACGGAACCAGCCTCCCATCTGTACACCCGTGTTTCCGCAGGCCTAGCATTTCAGGCCAAAACTGCCCGCCAATTCGTCCCATAGTTCCTGTCCTCCGCCAAAGTTGATCCAGGAATTGATTTCACTGAATGACAAACCAAATGGAACCGCTGTAAAGTAGGCCCAGCCGGGATGCTTACCTTTCCAGTAATAATCTGCAGCATGATACATCTGCGCGTTCCCAGAGGCTACTTCATCAAAAGAATCAAAAGCCTTGACTTTTTCACCTGCAGCAAAATATTTAACTTTCATTCTGCCGTCAGTCATGGCTTCCAGGTTCTTAGCAAAGCGCTGTGCTCCTGTTCCCAAGCCAGGGAAGTCTCGAGGCCAAGTTGAAACCATGTTGATCTCAATGCGTTTTTGAGCAATCGCAGGTGCAGGAAACGTTGAGGCAACAACTGCGGTTGCCCCTCCGGCAACAGCTGCACCCTTAATAAATTTTCTTCGATTCATGAGTACCTTTTTGTATAAAATTGAAAACACGCAACAATATTAATCGACCATTGCTGTCACGATTGTATTTTTCCACTATGGAAAAATAACGAAACGACGTAATAATACAGTTACTCAAGATTGGAGTCAAGTTTTTTATTTTATGTAATTTGGAGTTTAATTTAGTCATGGATTTTGTTAGTTTGTGTGGAAGCATCTAATTTATTTTCTGTATAATGAAAGCCTGTTCGAAAAAAAGTTTATAATAATTAGAGGAATATTTGGTTTTATTTAAAAAGTTGAAAATTCTAATATTTACCATTCTGGTTGGTATCTTCTTACCTGTTTCAGCTTGGGGTGTTTCGAGTTTGGTGTGTACGGGAGCCACAGTCGCTGAATATCTCATCCCCGGGCTCGGTTATGGTGTTCTTGGACAATATGACAAAATGCTATTTTTAGGAGGTTCACGCTGGATTGCCATTAACAAGTATTTGTCATATTCAAGCAGTGCTGATTATGAAAAATATTACGAAAAAATTTATAAAAAGACTGAATTAACAAATGATAAATCTCAACATGATCATATT
>LSNO01000006.1 GCA_002082305.1 SAR324 cluster bacterium SAR324-CTD7B | reverse complement strand
AACTCAAACCTTCTTCACGAGCAATTTCAAGCGTCATTTCCCGCATCCAATCCACTCCGGAATCAACTCCTGATGTCCCACAGGAGCCTATGATCAACGGAACCTTCAATTGATCCCGCGCTAATAACAAACGTCGCAAGTCCCTTAATACTGCACGACGTGACATTTTTGGAGTTCCGGAACCGAGATAAAAAGGACCGGAATCAGTTGACCCTGCATCGCAGGCAATCACATCGGGTTTTAGTGAAATTCCGCGTTCCAGTGATTGATCCAGAAAACCCATGCCCAATGCACCAGTAGGACTGATCAGAGAAATACGGGAAGCAGTCATGTCCAGATTATTTCCTGCGTTTGTTTGCCAGCCAATCCCTGAGAATCGGGACAAGGATGAAGACTGCTGCAGTAAGAATCAGGGTTAGAGTCATTGGACGTTCCCAGATAAATTCTATTCCGTTTGCGTTGCGCATTGCACGTCCAAGATTGTCCTCGAACATTTGACCCAGCACAAAACCAATCAGCAGCGGAGGCAAGGGATAATCTGCAAATCTCAAAATGATGGCTAAGACACCAAATCCCAGCAGTAAAAGCAATTCTGTTGAATTATTCTGACCAATGTATGCTCCGGCCATAGCGAAAAACATGACAAAGGGAATCAGATAACCCCGTGGAATTGCCAGCAGTCTGGCAATGTATGGAACCAGCGGCAGATTAAGTACTAGAAGGACTATGTTACCGAAGTACATTGACATGATCACAGACCAGAAAACTTCCGGCCGCTCCTGCAAGAGTTGTGGTCCTGGCTGCAGATTCAGGGCGATAAAAGCTCCCAACAGAACAGCAGTCGTTCCGGAACCGGGAATTCCAAGAGTCAGCAACGGCACGAAGGAACCTGTACTGGCCGCATTGTTTGCAGTTTCTGGTGCGGCTAAACCTTTGATGGAGCCTTTACCGAATTCTTCACGTTCTTCCGGACTGGCAAGGTTCCTCTCTACTGCATAACCGAGGAACGAGGCAATTGTAGCGCCTGTTCCGGGCATTACTCCAATCAGGAATCCTTGAATTGACTGCCTTCCGATTACCGGTGCAATGGCTTTGGCTTCTTTGAGGTTAATGCGAAGGTTTGATATTTCCTGGGATTTTTTGGAACTGCTTTTTTTACTGCGAATTTTGTCTATTGCCAGAAAAAAGGCTTCCGGAACAGCAAACAAACCCATTGCAAGAGTGACAAAGTTAATTCCACTCTGTAAATCCATTATGCCCAGGGTAAATCGTGGTGCATGGAAAAGCGACGACTCCCCAACTGTGGCCAACATCAATCCTAGAAGTGTCATCATGACTGCCTTTAGCACTTTACCTTTACCGGCAAAAGCAGAAACTGCGGACAAACCCAGAAGCATCAGGGCAAAATATTCTGCGGACCAAAATAAAATTGCAAAGCTGGCCAATGCAGGTGCAAAAAACATTAACAGTACTACCCCAATTGTTCCTCCCGAAAAAGAAGAAATTGCCGCAATTGTTAAGGCCTTGCCTGCCTGCCCCTTTCGGGCCATGGGATAGCCGTCAAAAGCCGTGGCTACCACTGCAGCCTCGCCAGGAGCATTAATCAGGATTGATGAGGTGGAACCTCCAAAAATTGCACCGTAATAGACTCCGGCCAGCAAAATCAGTGTTGTTGAGGGATCACCGATCTGAAGACTTACCGGAATCATGATTGCCACCACCGACATCGGTCCGAGTCCGGGGAGCATCCCGATTATCGTACCGATGAAACAGCCTAAGGCAGCAAAAAACAAGTTCTGAAAAGTAAAGGCCGTTTCCAGCCCCAGCAACATTCCATCAAGCATTGGATTTCTCCAGTACAAATTGCTTAAGGTGAGGCAGTGACCTGAAAATTATTGAAAGGCTTTGAATATGAATCATATAATTGCTAGATCAATAGTAAACCCAACCTGGCCAGGGTCGTAAATAAACTGTCAGAACTTGATCGACAAGATACCAAACCAGTACACTTGCGGTAATTGAAATCGGAATGAGAAAAGTGTAGCGCCGCTCACCCAGTAAAATTCCACCTAAAACCAGAAAAGCGGAGGTACTGAAAAGAAAGCCTGCTCCACGCAGGGACAGAGTATAAACTACGGCAAGGAGCAAGAGTCCAATGCCTTGACCCCAGTTATAATTTTGAGGGTTTTGAAGATATTCTGCATCAGGTCGATTGACAGTTCCATCACCTTCAACTTCTGGAACTTGTGGCTGGATAAGAATAACAAGAGAACAAATGATCCCCGCAATTGCCAAACCAATCGGCATGGTGTTTGGTCTTACAGACAGGAATTTTTCAAAAGGCAGGAGATGGTAGAAATAGGCGAGGTAGCCGTAACCACTGGAAAAACCCAGCAATGCTAAAGCCACTGCACGGTTTAGATCAAGCATGTCAGAACGGAATAAAAGACTCACAGTTCCGGGAAGTCGGAAAACTTCCCGGAAATTATGAATTAGAATGGTCTACAAGAATCCCAGCTCACGCATCAGATCACCGATAACTTTTTCCTGTTCTGCAAGGAAAACCATGAACTTGTCACCTGGATTATAGATGTTGACCCATCCATTACGGGCACGGACTTTTTCCCACTCTGGAGTTTTGTACATTTTACCAAGAACCTCAATGTAGGCTTTTCGCATATTACTTGGCAGGTCTGGAGCAGCAAAAAATCCTCTCCAGTTGACAAAAGTTACATTGTAACCTTGTTCAATTAACGTTGGAGCATTTGGTGCCGCATCAACGCGTTCAGATGAAGTAACAGCTATCATTCGAACTTTCCCAGCTTTTTCCATGCTGACTGCTTCCGAAAAACCGGTTGAAAGGGCATCGATTTCTCCGGAAAGCAGGGCGGCCATGGCCTTCCCTCCAGCATCAAAAGGAATGTATTTTACTTTTGTCGGGTCTGCTCCGGCAGCTTTGAAGGCCATTGCCGGAACCAGATGGTCCATGCTACCTGGAACAGAACCACCACCAATGGCAACGCTTTCAGGGTTTTTCTTATATGCAGCTACCAGATCCTTAAAATTCCTGTATGAACTACCGGCTGGAACTACAAGTGCAGCATAGTCACCAATTGTTCCGGCGATCAAGGTCAGATCCCGGAAGTTCTGCGGAAAGACCTTTGTCAATGAACGGATTACGATTGGTGTTGAATTCACCATCAGCGTACCGTGATTGCTTTTGGAGTTTTCAATTAGATAACCTATTGCTTTTCCGCCGCCACCGCCGGACATATTTTCAAAAGTGGCACTGTCAATCAGTCCTGCTTTAGTCAGTGCTTCTCCGGTTCCGCGTGCGGTTCCGTCCCATCCTCCTCCTGCACCACCGGGGATAAGAAAATGTATTTTTTTAATTTCCACTGCAGAAAGACTGCCTGTGGAAAGTACAACAGATGCAATTGCAACTGCCATCATTTTAGCGAGTTTCTTCATTTTGTTCTCCTATATGGACAATTAATAAAACCGGCTTGAGGCCGGCGGTTTAGAAAAACCAGAAACGAAATGCTTCCGGTCAGCCACGCTCTTCACATAGAAAATTTGATACCGCAGCTCTTTTGTGTCAAACATAATTGCAGATACAATATAAATCTGCAAGAGTGCATTAACGGGAAGCTAATGCTAAACTAAAAAAAAGATACTAACAAGATTAAGCAGTTAAAAAATTTTCTTTTTGTTTTAATCATAATGTTCATTTTGTTCACAAATGATTTTCTCAACCCTAAAAAAATATGATGTATTCTTTCAATACTGTTTCACTCCCGAATTTTTTACTGCCCAGAACTCTGCATGGACGGATGCTGTTGCTGATGTTCCTTTTACTGGGTGCATTGGTCAGCATCACCTGGCTGATGGTTTCCATGCTGGTTTCTTCAATTCTCGAAGAATACATTGGACGGAATGCCTTAAATGTCTCAAAAACGGTTTCTCTGACTACTGTAGTGCATGAGGGATTAAAAAACAAAAACTCAACACAGATACAGCTTTATGCAGAATCAGTACGTAAAGCGACAGGTGCACGATTTGTTGTGGTTGGAGATCACGAAGGTCGACGCTACAGTCACCCAGTACCGGAACGGATCGGCAAGTTAATGGTTGGCGGAGATAATCCACGTGCGCTGGAAAGAGGTGAGGCCTATGTTTCCAAAGCAGTTGGCACTCTCGGTCCGTCGATGCGTGGGAAAGTCCCAATTTTTGCTAACTCCGGTAAGGTAATAGGAGTAGTATCTGTTGGATATTTACAGGAAACAGTAGAAAGTGTTACAGAAGGCTATCTACAACGTGTATTGCTTTGGGTTTTTGGTCTCTTTTTGTTGGGAGGAATCGGTACCTGGCTCATTGCGCGTAACGTGAAGCAGTCGATTTTTGGTTTGGAACCGGTTGAGATTGCCCGCCTGTTCAGGGAACGTAATGCTATTTTGGATTCAATCAGGGAAGGTGTTGTCGCCATCAACGACAAAGGACAAGTCACCATGCTCGACCATGAAGCCGCCAAGATTTTGAAGATCCCGCCTGAATCCGGAATTGGTACATCGATTGAGTCGATTTTACCCCAGACACGGATGCTGGAAGTTTTAAAAAGCGGAGAAGAACAATTTGATCAGGAAATGATAATTGGGGGTATCGAGGTTATAGTCAATCGTGTACCGATTTGGCAAAATGATCGAGTTGCCGGTGTCGTTTCCAGTTTCCGGCGAAAAGATGAGATTGATAGAATGGCTCAAGAACTGACTCAAATTCAAGAATATTCTGAAGTTTTACGGACACAAACCCATGAATATTCCAATAAACTGCACACACTGGCAGGGCTGATTCAACTTGGATCACATCAGGAAGCACTTGATTTAATTGGTCGTGAAACTTCCGGATATCAGGAACTGCTTGGTACATTGGCGGAAACTGTTCCGGAACCATTATTGTCTGCAATAATCCTGGGCAAGTACAACCGCGCACAGGAATTGCGGATCATCTTCCAACTCGATCCGGAAAGCAGAATGATCGATATTCCAAAAAAAATAAATCGGGAAAAAATAGTAACCATCCTGGGCAATCTGCTGGAAAATGCATTGGAAGCAGCCCAGGAAAACACTTCCGGAAAACGTACGGTACTGCTTTCAATGACAGATTTTGGCAATGATCTAATTTTTGAGGTGGAAGATTCTGGTTCAGGAATTGAAGATGAATCGGTTGACTTATCGCTTCAACACGGATTTACTACCAAGTCTGGTACTGGACGCGGAATTGGACTTTCACTGGTTCATGAAAATTTGAAATATCTGGGAGGTCATCTGACAGTAGTCCGCAGTTCACTCGGCGGGATGCGCTTTACGATCTATATTCCTAAACACTCTAATTAATTTGCAGGTATGAAATGAATCTGCGTGTACAAATCATTGACGACGATGTTCGTATTGCGGAAATTCACCGGCAATATGTTGAAAAAACAGAGGGTTTTGAAGTGGTTGGTATTGCCAACACTTTGGAAGATGCTCAGTCTCAACTTGATGTGCTTGAACCGGATTTGCTGCTGCTGGACATTTTCTTTCCTGAAGGTAACGGCCTGGATTTTCTAAAAAAAGCCCGGCTGCACAACAAACAGGTTGATGTAATTCCTATCACTGCGGCAAAAGAAGTTCATTTGTTCAATGAAGCACTTCACGGCGGGGTATTTGATTACATCCTCAAACCTGTCGTGTTTTCGCGATTTCAAGCAACATTAGAGCGTTACCGGCAAACAAAAAATCAACTTTCAAGTATTGATCAGCTGGACCAGTCAGAAGTTGATAGAGCACTGCACACCGTAAGAAGTGGTGACCTGCATGAGTTAACGGAACTTCCTAAAGGAATTGACAGACTCACCTTAGAAAAGGTGCAACAGGTATTCGGTTCAAGCCAAGATTCCAGATTAACTTCCGAAGAAGTTGCTTCACACATAGGAGCAAGCCGTACCACTGTCCGGCGTTATCTTGAATATTTAGTTTCCCAAATTATTTTAGATGTAGATGTGAGTTATGGAGGGGTGGGACGTCCGGAACGTCGATATTTCAGAAAGCAGCCTTATTCACAGTAAATCTTGAAAAAGAAAAATATGTTGAAAATATACGGATTTTATCGTTCTTCTGCGGCTTATCGTGTACGCATAGCTTTGGAATTAAAAGCACTGGACTGGGAATCCATTCCGGTAAATTTGCGCCTTGATGAGCAAAAACAAGACTCATTCTTACAAAACAATCCGCAAGGTTTGGTTCCGGTTTTGGAATCGGACGGAAAGTATTTTACACAATCGCTGGCGATTATTGAATATCTTGATGAACTTCATCCGGAAAATCCTCTGCTCCCTTCCGGAATTTATGAGCGTGCAAAAGTACGGGGAATGGCGTATCAAATCGCTATGGAAATGCACCCCTTAAATAATTTACGAGTGCTCAAGTATTTAAAAAATGAACTGGGTTTGAGCGAAGAGCAGAAAAACACTTGGTACCAACATTGGATTGCGGAAGGTTTTGGCCCGCTGGAAAAGACTTTGAAAAATTCCGGCTCCGAGGGGCGTTTTTGTTTTGGAGAATCCACTAGCCTCGCTGATGTCTGTTTAATCCCACAGGTTTATAACGGTCTGCGCTTTAATTGCGATCTTTCCGGATATCCCAGAATTCAATCAATCTGGGATCACTGCATGACTCTTGATGCATTCAAAAATGCTGCACCTGAAGCACAACAGGATGCTTCTGCGAAAAAGAACTTGCTGAAATTAAATATATTCAATAATATCATCAGGTAAATTTTGAAGACTTTTGAAACAAATTTTTGATAGTTAATATCTTACTAAAAATGACAATATGGGATTATTAACAACTACAATTGGAGCTTATCCAAAACCGGAATACGTAAAACTTCCAGACTGGTTCGGTAATCTGGATACATCGGATCCGACCCGAGGTTGGGCTGAAGCACTGAATGCAATGGGTGATGATATTAATTCAATTCTAGAGAGGGGAACTCACGAAGCAGTCAACGATCAGGTCGATGCAGGAATTGACATCCCCACAGATGGTGAGATTACCAGAGAAAATTACATTCACTATCATTGCAGACATCTGGAAGGAATGGATTTTGAGAATCTTACAGAAAAGACTTTGCGTACTGGAAATTACTCCTCGTTACTGCCAACGGTTCGTGGTCCAGTCAAAACAAGGGATTTGTTTTTAGCAGATGATTGGAGGCGGGCCCAGGAAGCAACAGACAAGCCAGTAAAAATTACAATGCCCGGACCTTTGACTGTTGCAGATACCGTCGTGGATGAATATTACGGTAATCAAAAAGATTTTGGGAAAGCGATTGCTGAAGCACTGAACCAGGAAGTACTCAGTCTGGCCAATGCAGGCTGCCGGCACATTCAAATAGACGAACCCCTTTTTGCCCGTTATCCTGAACGTGCGCTTGAATTTGGAGTCGAAAATTTGGAACGTGCATTTCAAAACTGTCCGGACGGAGTTACCAGAACTGCTCACATGTGTTGTGGATATCCTGATGTAATTGATGCAGTTGATTATCCTAAAGCTCCTCGTGAGTCATACTTCCAAATTGCGGATGCAATGGAAGATTCGTCTGTCATGGCCCTGTCTTTGGAAGATGCACACCGCTACAATGACCTGAGTTTGCTGGAGCATTTCAAAACCACAACCATTATTTTTGGAGTAGTTGCCATAGCAAAAAGTCGTGTTGAAGCAGTCGAGGAAATTCGGAAGCGTTTAATGGATGCACTGGAAAATATTGACGCAAACCGTCTGATTGCCGCACCCGACTGCGGACTTGGAATTTTGGGACGTGAACTTGCTGTCCAAAAAATGAAAAACTTATGCGAGGCCGCACACTCGATTGAAACTTAAATCAAAAAATGACCGCTCAAAAAATAATACAAATTCGTGATGTAAAATTGAGCAACGAAAATTCGTTTGCTCTAGTCGGCGGACTGAACGTGCTTGAATCTGAATCCGTAGCTTTACAGGTAGCGGAAACTTTCCGGTCGATTACCGACAAGCTCCGGATTCCTTATATTTTCAAAGCTTCCTTCGATAAAGCCAACCGTTCATCCATCGACTCTTTTCGAGGACCGGGACTGGATGAAGGTTTACAGATTCTCGAAAAAATTAAATCCGAATTTGACGTGCCCATCCTCACTGATATTCATGAGCCTTATCAGGCGGCACCAGCTGCAGATGTCGCAGACGTTTTGCAGCTTCCTGCCTTTTTGTCTCGTCAAACCGACTTGATAGTCGCAGCGGCTAAAACCGGGGCCGCAATCAACATTAAAAAAGCCCAGTTTTTAGCCCCGGAAGAAATGAGTAACATTCTGCAGAAATGCGAATCCTCAGGAAATGACCGGCTCATTCTTTGCGAACGCGGCACAAGTTTCGGCTACAACAATTTGGTGGTGGATATGCTCGGCTTTTCTGTGATGAAAAGTTTTGGTTATCCAGTTCTTTTTGACGTTACTCATGCGCTTCAGCGTCCGGGAGGTATGGGTGACGCAGCAGCTGGACGGCGGGAATCTGTGCGAGAACTTGCTTTGGCAGGTATGTCTCAAAAAATCGCAGGTCTTTTTCTGGAAGCACATCCGGAACCGGAACAAGCGCTTTGTGACGGTCCCTGCGCACTCCGACTGAATCAGCTCGAACCCTTCCTGAAGCAAATGATGGCTGCAGATGATTTAGTAAAATCTTTTGAACCTTTGGACACAGCTTAACAACTAGTGGAAATGATTTTGGAGAAGAGAAATTGGGGAACACGAAATTCTCAAACAACCAATTAAGTATTGTGTCCACTTAATTATCTTTGTTTTAAAGCAGTATTTTTGATAACGTAAATTCCCCTGTCCAAAGCTGACCTCCAGATATAGCGTTTTGTGGGCAGCAGAACGATATTGTTGAGTCCCTTCTAAACCGTTTATTTTTTTGAAGCATAAAAACCGAATGGTTGATTTAAAACTGAAAATCCGTACGATTCCTGACTTTCCTAAACCAGGAATTCAATTCCGTGACATCACAACCTTGCTTGCCGATCCGCAAGCTTTTAACGATGTAGTGGAGCGCTTCGTAAAGCGTTACCAAGACGAGCAAATCGATTTGGTGGTAGGAATAGAATCGCGAGGCTTTATCATAGGAGCACCATTGGCTTTGCGTTTGGGAAAGGGCTTTATCCCTGTCCGTAAAGAAGGGAAACTACCCGGTCCCACACACGGGGTTGAATACGATTTAGAGTACGGCACTGACCGGGTGGAAGTCCACCAGGATGCAATCCCACCCGGCAGCAGAGTCTTGATGGTGGATGATTTGTTGGCAACAGGCGGTACGATGGAGGGTAGTTCAAGGTTGATTGAACAAGAGGGAGGAATCATTGTTGGCTATGCTTTTGTGATTGAATTAGTTGACTTAAAAGGCAGAAAAAAATTGGATCATCCCATTTTTAGTCTCGTGACTTTTGAAGGAGAATGAAACAAGTGACAGCAGAAACATGGTTTACAGATTAAAAAATTAAGCATATTGAAACCATTAGTGGGCAAGTCCGGAAATTAAAAGGGCTCCCATTTTCAATTATGCCCTAAGCTCAGAGAAAAAAACCTTTGCAACAGGAATCGAACATGAAAGTAGGCATCATCGGCGGCAGCGGACTGTATCATCTGGAAGAGTTGGAGGAAGTCGAAGAAGTCCATCTAGACACTCCTTTTGGAAAGCCTTCCTCGAATTTCGTGACAGGCGAGGTTAACGGCATCCCGGTGGCTTTTCTTCCTCGCCACGGAATCGGGCATGTGCTACTACCAA
This sequence comes from SAR324 cluster bacterium SAR324-CTD7B, assembly GCA_002082305.1. GTDB lineage: Bacteria > SAR324 > SAR324 > SAR324 > NAC60-12 > Arctic96AD-7. The sequence goes on along the minus strand of LSNO01000006.1, from coordinate 1,326 downwards.
CTGAAATACCATTCCGTGCCAACATCTGGGGGTTGAAGATGCTCGGGGTCACTCATTTGATTTCAGTGGGCGCAGTGGGCAGTCTCCGCGAAGAAATAGAGCCGGGCCACATGGTTTTTCCCGATCAGTTCATTGATCTAACCCGTCACCGGAAATCCACCTTTTTTGGCAACGGCGTGGTGGGGCACGTACAGTTCGGCAATCCTGTCTGCTCTGAGCTGAGTGGGAAACTGGTAGAAGCAGCGCAAACGGTGGGGGCAACCATGCATGTAGGAGGAACCTACATCTGCATGGAGGGGCCTGCTTTTTCCTCTCGTGCAGAATCGCTGCTTTACCGTTCATGGGGTGCAGACGTGATCGGGATGACCAACGTCCAGGAAGCAAAGTTGGCACGGGAAGCGGAAATGGCCTTTGCCTCGATCGCCCTAGCCACCGATTACGACTGTTGGCACGTATCCGAATCAGAAGTCAGCGTCGAGGACATAATCAAGGTGATGCATGCCAATGTCGAAACTGCCCGACAGATACTTGTTGAAACTTTGCGGAAAATTTCGCCAGATTTTCCCAATTCCCAGGCGGATGCCCTCAAATTTTCCCTAATTACCGACAAGTCTAAAATTTCCAAAAAAACCTGCCGTGACCTGGATTTACTGCTGGGTCGTTACCTAGATTGATCCTGACAGCGATGCTGTATGGATTAAAAAGATCTTGGATGCTGAGCTGTCTGAATATTAATCAGCTGTATCTTGGTAGAAAAATGAGTACTTTAGTTTGGTAGAAAGCTTGACCTGAAAGTCTCATAATTAAAGAAATATTATGCTATTCATAGATAATATGTTGATATGATTATGTATTATAAAATATTAGTAACAAAATAGTAACAATTTTGCCACAAAGAAGGATAATCAAGAACTAGTTTAGTAACTGGTTTTGGTAGGAATATTCAACACTTATATCAAGTATTTTGCCGATATGTGATAAATGTAGTTTCTTATAGACACCTATACGGACACCTGATTATTTGCCTCGCACGCGAGTAGTGCGCGAATACACAATCTGTGCACGCTTACATTGTTTTTGGACTAAAACCAACCCCATCATCTCCTGTGAGTAACCCCCACTAATTCTTCACAGTCAAGCTCTCACATAATCCGATCATTTGGTGGTAATTTTGGTGGTATCTATAGATTATTAAGGGCTACTTAATTTTATAGAAGCGAGTAACCCTTTATAGATTAACAGTTCAAAGTGTCTGAATGATTTCTCCACCCATAAGTAAAGTCGCATCATAATCCTTTAATAGCTGAAGCAATCCTCCCATACCAC
>LSNO01000055.1 GCA_002082305.1 SAR324 cluster bacterium SAR324-CTD7B | reverse complement strand
TATTCTAAAAAATAAAATCCTCTGATAATTGAGTTGTTGGAACCCAAGGGGTCACCATTTTGGTCACACTTCAAGAACAAGTGTTATACTTGAAGAGTTGTCGGACTGTGAAGAATTAGTGTGGGTTTTTCAGAGGAGATGATGGGTGTGGTGTTGGAAGTGAGGAGAGATGTTGCAATCGTCAATAGCATCCAATAGATTGATTTTTTATTAATGAATTTATCTGGAATTATTAATTGACGAATTAGAAATTGTGACATTTATTAATGTTTCATTTTTAATTATTGAGTTAGAGATTATTGAGTTAGAGATTATTGAATTATAGATTATTGAATTTGAAACAGAAGAATCAGAAACAGAAGAATTATCTGAAATTGTCGAACTGTCAATTGTAGAATTTTTTGAAACAGAAGAATCAGAAACAGAAGAATTATTTGAAACAGTTGAATTATCGATAATTGAGCAATTTGTAATTAATGAATTTGAAACAGAAGAATCAGAAACAGTTGAATTATCAATTGTCGAATTATCATTTATTGAATTATTGACTAAGTAACAATCAATTACTGCTTGCTTTTGGGTTGTTTGATCTACATGGGTGCTAGTGTTGTAAGTACTACTTGACAAGCTATTTCCAGAACCGCAGGAGATGATGGTGAGACTAAAACACGAAAAGAGTAAAATGCAAAGAATATTTTTCATCTTAAACCTGAAACAAAACTAAAATTTTATTGGTTGATTTAGGAAGTCCTGTGAAAGACCTCTAATCGGAATGCAAGAATGGGGGAATTTACTTGGAAGTTTTGAGGGGAGGAGTATAAATGTGTTAACGGGACATTAAATTTTTAGTTGTCCCATACTTCAAACAACTAACGAAAGGAGGTGTGAATGTCTAGTCCGAAAATGATGGTGATTCTTCCCCTTTATAGTTTGGTGAGGAATCACCATTAGTCAAAGAATTCCCTCTCGTCTCCAGCACTACCTTACACTATACATATAAAACTAAAATAATTTATTATGACAAAAATAGTAAAAATAGCCTTAATTCCAGGTGACGGTATTGGTAAGGAAGTTATGCCGGAAGGTGTACGCGTACTTGAGGCTGCGGCTTCAAAGCACGGTCTAAACTTAGAATGGACAGAATTTGACTGGTCTTGTGAAACCTATCTCGAGACCGGACAAATGATGCCTGAAGATGGCATCGATCAGTTACGCCCTTTCGATGCGGTGTACCTGGGTGCTGTTGGTTTCCCATCGGTCCCGGACCACGTATCTTTATGGGGCTTGTTGATTCCAATCCGTCGTGAATTTGATCAGTACGTTAACTTAAGACCTGTGCGTTTGTTTGAAGGCGTTCCTTGTCCCTTAGCAAACAAGAAGCCCGGTGACATCGATTTTTACGTTGTACGTGAAAACGTTGAAGGTGAATATTCGGCGATTGGCGGAATTCAATATGAAGGTACCGAACATGAGATCGTCACTCAGCAAAGTATTTTTACCCGCCGCGGGACCGATAGAATCCTTAAATACGCCTTTGATTTAGCACAATCACGTGCTGCCAGGCACCTATCATCAGCAACGAAATCAAATGGTATTATCCATTCAATGCCGTTCTGGGATAAGCGTGTGAAAGAGATGGCCAAAAGCTATCCGGACGTAACCGTCGACCAGTACCATATCGATATATTTACTGCTAACTTTGTACGCATGCCGGAGCATTATGACGTAGTTGTTGCCAGTAATCTGTTTGGCGATATACTGTCCGATTTAGGTCCGGCGTGTACTGGAACCATAGCGATTGCTCCCTCGGCGAATATTAATCCGACACATGAATTCCCGTCGATGTTCGAACCGGTGCATGGTTCTGCCCCGGATATTTACGGACAGAAAATTTCGAACCCGATCGGTGCAATTTGGGCAGGCGCAATGATGTTCCAGCATCTTGGCCACACCGACGCACATGACATTATTATGAACGCTATTGAAACTGTTCTTTGTAGTGGTATGGAACTGACACCTGATATGGGCGGGAAAGGTAAAACTGAAGATCTTGGAAAAGCAATTGCGGCTGCGGTTTGATAATTTTGTGGCCCCAAATAAGACAGTTTCTTAAGGATTGTTCTGCAAGATCGAGAGGTTTTATTTGAAGGTTTTCTGACTGCAAAGAATTAGTGGGGGTTTCTCACAGGCGAAGATGGGGTTGGTAATAGGAGATTCATTACTGTTTTACTCCATTCACCCATGTTCCTTTGATGTTTCCGTTTTTGTCGTATACTATTCCATTCCAAACTTCACCATTCTTGTATTCCCCCACGTACTTTCCGTCTTTGTTATATTTTTTTACGTTCCACATTTTCCCAACCTTGTATTCCCCCACATATTTAAATCCACTTGGAAAAGCGAATGTTCCATGACCATTCTTTTTCCCATTTTTCCATTCTCCCACATATTTTCTTCCATCAGGGAAAGTCATTATACCAAGGCCATTTGGTTTCCTGTTCTCAACGTCTCCCTTATATTGGGGGTGGATGTCTTTATCGCCAAATTCTCTCAATTGAATACCAGAAGAAGTTTCCCACCCGTAAAGGATTTTTCCATTATGAGAATCACCAAACAGTGGGGAAGTAAAAAGAAGGAGTGAGATGATAATCAGTATATGTCTCATAGAGTTCCTTTTGGCGGTTTTATTAGGAGAATTCCAAATATAACATCATCTGGTAGAATTTACAAGAATGTGGAATTTTACTTGGAAAGTTTTGGAAGGAAGAGTATAAATGTGGTATGGGTAAAATTAGAATTTTAGTTTGGACAAAAAAATAAGCCTGAAATATAAATTTTGTTAGATTAATACGCATGAGTTATGTGATACATGTGACGGCAGTTGTTGAGGGAGATCTTGATCAAATTGAGATTTTAATGAATGATTACCGTTGCAAATGTCTGGAAAACCAGATTGGAATGGAACAGTTTTTTGTTTGCCGGAGTGTGGAGCAGAAAAATGTTTTTCTCTACACGCAGGTATTTACAGATCAGGCAGCACACAAAGTGCATCTCGAAGGGGAGGATCCTAAGTGGTTCTTTGAACAGATGTCCGAAAATAAATTCGAATTTCAAGGACAATGGGTTGCAGGGACTGAAATTGACTCCTCTGCAGGACATGTCCTCAACTGACAAATATGGAAGGGAGATAGAAAATAAGAGGAATTGTAACCTCGTTTCATTGGAAGAATAATCATCTCCCTTCCACTAAATTCCGTAATGCAACTGCAGAACTTAATTAATATGCCGCAGAAGTACATTCACTTTAATGAGTGAATTCCCACTGCTCTCCACCTGATTTTCACTTCCTGTTTTGTTTAAATAATTCTTCATACCAAGTTCGAATCTGGAAGAAGTTCAGCAAATTGATTGATATTTCTTGTAATTCATGACATAAAATTAGTTCGTTTTAAACTATAAATTTACATAAAAACAAAAAAATACATGAAGGTTTCCAAATACCTTTTGCTCCGCCTGGCACTCCTTTTATTCCTTTTTCCGTCCTTTTTAGCAGCACAAGATGAAAAGCAGAAGCTCACCGGCCCTGTCGTCAAGGGTATAGTTGAGCAGTTTGTCTCCATGCATTATGCTCAAAAACCGCTGGACGATGAGATGTCTGCAAAGATCTTTAAGCTTTACCTGAACCGGCTGGATCCGGCACATTATTATTTTCTTGCAGCAGACGTGAATGAATTCCGAAAATACGAAACACGTATTGACGATATGCTGCTGCGCGGAAAAGTAAAATTGGCTTTGGAAATTTTTGAACGCTTCAAAGTGCGTTTGTCAGAGCGCCTGGCGATGATGGAAGAATTTCTTGCTGAGGATTTTGATTTCAGCCGCGATGCAAACTGGACATTGGAGCGCGATGATCTGCCTTATCCAGAAACAACAGAAGAGGCCAGGAAAATTTGGCGTACCAAAATCAAGTTTGATTTGTTGACCCTGAAGCTTGCTGATACCAGTATCAAAGATGGAAAAGAGCGCTTGATGAAGCGTGTACGTGGAATGTGGAAAGATTTTTCTCAGTATGAAAATGATGATGTTGTTTCGATATTCCTCAATTCAATGGCGGCAGCTTATGATCCTCACTCTTCCTATCTGGCGGCACAGGACCTGAAGAATTTTGACATCTCGATTAAACTCTCTCTTGAAGGCATCGGTGCGGTTTTGCGTTGGGAGGACGGCTACACGGTTGTAAATTCGATTGTTCCCGGTGGTGCGGCCGCAAGGCACGGAAAACTGAAAGCAGATGATAGAATTATTGCGGTTGCTCAGGGAGAAGAAGCTTTTGAAAGCGTCATTGATATGCGCCTCAACAACGTGGTGCAGCTGATTCGTGGAAAACGCGGAACCAAGGTTGGACTGCAAATTCTGCGGAAAACGAAAAAAGGTTTTGACACGCTTAAATTAGTTATTGTCAGGGATAAAATAATTCTTAAAGACGGAGAAGCAAGAACGCAGATTTTTGTGCATCCTTCTCCGGAGGAAAACAAAACTGCACAAGAAACAAACCGGATTGGTGTGATAAAACTGCCGTCATTTTATGTTGATTTTAATGACCGCCGCAAAAATCCAAAAAATTACAAAAGCTCATCAAGGGATGTAAAAAAGCATCTTAAAGAATTTGTACGGGAAAATGTTGATGGAGTCATCCTCGATTTACGCAGCAACGGAGGAGGTGGCCTTGATGAAGCAATCAATATGGCTGGACTCTTTATCGGTCACAATCCGGTGGTGATAGTTCGGCAGTCCGGAGGAAGACGGGTTACAGTTCACCGCAGCCGTGAGCGGGCAGTTTATGATGGACCTCTGCTGATAATGCTCAATCGCTACAGTGCTTCTGCATCCGAAATTCTTGCAGGCGCCATGCACGATTACCAACGCGCAATTTTAGCAGGTGACACCACAACTTTTGGAAAAGGAACCGTACAGAATATCTTTCAGCTTCCGGAAGGTTATGGTGCATTGAAAGTTACCATCGCTCAATTCTACCGCGTTTCCGGATGGTCCACACAGAACCGCGGTGTTGAAACCAGTCTCGTTTTACCCTCCCTCTACAATGCCCGGGATATTGGTGAATCCACCTTGGACAATGCTCTGCCCTGGCGCTCAATTGATCAGGTTTCCTATCGGGTGAGCGGGAATTTGAAAAAGGTTCTTCCGAAACTGAAACAACTTTCAGAAAATAGAATTGCCAATTCTGAATTTTTCCAAAAAGTTAAAGAGGATGTACAGGAATATTTGACAACAATAAAACCGCTGAAATACACCTCTATCCTGAAAATGCAGGAGGACGATTTGCGTCGTAAAACACAGCGAGACCAGGAACTGGAAAGTGCGTCAGAGAAAGCTGACGAAGACAATTCTGATGATACAGAAATTGAGGAAGAAAAAAAGGAAATTCAGCGGGATGAGTACATGAAAGAAAGTCTGGAAATTTTGTCAGATTACATAAAACTGCAGAAAAAATAGAAAAAGGATGAGTACGGATTCTTCGCCTGAGACAGAAATAGATATTTCCAAAAAAGAGATTTTGATTTCAAGCAGCGAAATCAATCAGCGTGTGGCACAGCTGGGAAAGGAAATTTCTGTGGATTATCAGGGACGGGAACTGCATCTGGTGGGAGTGCTCAATGGTGCCTTCATTTTCCTGGCAGACCTGGTGCGCCAAATTAACATACCCTGTCAGATCTGTTTTTTGCAGGCTTCCAGTTACAAAGATCAGAAAGTGAGTTCCGGAGAAGTGACACTGATGCACAACCTGGATTTAAGCGGAAAGGATGTTCTGGTGGTTGAGGATATATTTGATACCGGATTGACCCTGAAATACGTTATGGAAGATCTCCTGCGGCAAAAACCGAATTCGATAGAAGCATGTTCATTGCTGAATAAAAAAATTCCGAATAAAGCTGAGGTAACAGTTAAATATATCGGCTTTGATATTGAAGATCGTTTTGTGGTTGGTTACGGATTAGATTTTGCTGAAAAATATCGGGAAGTTCCGTACATTGCCTGCCTGGATTAACGATAAAGCCGGCGGTTTAGTTTTGTCTGCAATGTGAAGCAAGAATTATCACAGAGGAAAAAACGCTGTGGGTCAACGGATTTAAACTGTTGAAAAATCAGCTTCTTCCGTAATCATCTTCCAGGCGCTCAATATCGTCTTCACCAAAATAATCTCCGGTTTGTATTTCAATAAAGCTCAAATCAACAGTACCGGGATTTTCAATACGGTGAGCTGAGCCGCAGGGAATATTCACTGACTCGCCACCTTTTTTGTTGAGTCGTTGTCCGTCAAGTGTTACGATGCCTTCTCCGGACACCACATACCAGTGTTCTGCTCTTTTTTGATGTTTTTGCAGACTGAGTCGCTGACCGGGGTAAACCACGATTCGCTTTACTTTATAATCCGGCTCGTCCGCCAGAACCGTGTAAAAGCCCCACGGACGATGATCAGTTTCTGTATTTTGATTCATGCAGATGTTTTAAGATGTGGATGATTGTTGATGGTATTGCAAAAAGTCTGAAATCTACACAGTGATTTCGACCGAATAGAGAAATCATAATTATATTAGTGAAGTGACTTATAAAAGATTTCTCGCTTCATTCGAAATGACACGGTTTAAGGCAGAATCATTTTAAGCAACCTGAAAAAAATCACAAGACCAGACAGTCTTTGTGAAAACAATCTGGGCGAGAATTACTTTACTCGACTGTTACGAGTTTTATCGTGTCAATCTGAACGCATTTGAGAAATCTTAATATATATCAGTATCTTATCAGGTCTCTCTTCGTTCGAGATGACATGCCTCAGTCAATAATATAAGTTTCATACGATAATTCAAGACTCACGAGTACTTTAATAAAAAACCAAACAGGCTGAACCCAAGAAGTTTTATGAACGCAAAGCTAAAAAAAAGTATTCTCGTAATTTGTCTGCTCTGTTTTGCAACACAAGCCTGGGCAGTAAGAGCAAAAATCCGCTTTCTTTTTCCTGTCAGTACAAAAAGCGTGACAGATGGTTTTGAGGACTCAGAGCTCAAGACATCAGAATTCGTTCTGGCTTTTTTGATGCCGATTTCCCGGAACACCCAGTTGGATTTAGGATATTCATATTTTAATGCCCGGATCGAAGATCCTGCCGATTCGTCGGAAGGCTATAAAGGAGTTTTCCGTGCCCATTTACTGGAACTTGGAGCAGGTTATACAGGGTTCGAGCTGACGAGAAATATATCGCTGCTTTTTGAGGCTTCTGTCCGGATTCCTGTCAGCGGTCAAGCCGAAGTGAAAGGAAACCAGGATTCCTCAGAAGCGTCTTCCATCAGCGGAATGGGTTATTTTTTTGGATCCGGCATTGCATACGGCAACATGGAAGTGCTGTTATTTTATCAGCGCAGAAATTTGAGTTTTGATGACCTGACAGTTTTGCGCAACGGTAAGCGCCAGGATGTGGCTCTGCATTCTACAGAATACGGCATTGGTCTCGGATATACTTTTTAATGCTTTGTTATGTTCAATGTTATTGTCAACAAAGAATATGAACTTTTGTTCGAAAGACTCAAAGCGGAAGCTCCGGATTCTTTTGCACTGTCGCTGGCTGATTTTTCTCATCCGGATGAAAAACTGAATGTCCTGCTTGAAAAAGCAGATGCAATTATTGGACAGGTAAATCCCAGCGATTCGCAGTATGAAACCGCCGGGAGGCTGCGGATAATTCAAACCATGAGTGCCGGCTACGACCGGATAGACCTGGCAAAAGCAAAACATCATAACGTTTTAGTTGCCAGCAACAACGGCGCCAATGCGGTCTCGGTTGCAGAGCATGTTTTGATGCAAATTTTCGTACTCTATCGGCAGTTGCTGTTTCACCACCGTTCTGTAACTTCTGGTCCCTGGAAAAATTTAAAACACACAAACAAAGAACTTGCAGGAAAAACCCTCGGGATTTTTGGATTGGGGCGCATAGGAAAAGCCCTTGCGCAGCGGGCTGTGGCTTTGGGTGTCAAGGTTCAATATTTTGATGTCGTGCGCCAGTCGGAAGCAGAAAAAGAGTGGGGCCTGAAATATCTCTTTCCGGAAGAATTGCTTTCAAGTTCTGATATCATCAGTTACCACCTTCCAAAAACCAGCTTTACCCACCATTTAATAAACAGGAATTCACTCCGGAAAATGCGTCCGGATGCACTTTTGATCAATTCCTCGCGCGGTTATATTCAGGACGAAAATGCAATTGTTGAGGCCCTGAATTCAGGACAAATTTCCGGAGCCGGACTGGATGTTTTTGAAGTGGAACCACTGCCGGAAAACTCGCCGCTGCGAAAATTGGAAAATGTGGTGCTGACTCCTCACAGTGCGCCTGATAATGAAAGCCTTATCCTGGCTGTCCGGAATGCACTCGATAATCTCCTCAGAGTTTCAAATGGGAATGAACCGCAATCTATTGCGGTTGACCACGAAGAAGTAACGCGTCAGTTTTTAGAGCGCTTCCCGGAGGTGAAACTGACTGCTTCCTGACTCTTTCGTAATTTGCTGAAATCAAGTTGGACTGTGTTTTGCAGAAGGTACTTAAGTAGAACTATTTTTTAGCAAACTATTCGGACCAAAGGTCATGGAACAGCAGGTAACTAATCCGTATTTTGAACTGGGTGTAAAACCCGGAGTATCCCCAAAGCAGCTGAAGCAGGCTTATCGTCAGTCTGTGATGCGCTATCATCCTGATACGGCTGCAGGAAAAGGGAATGCGAAAAAATTTCGGCAGGTAACAGAAGCTTATCAGCTGCTGCAGAAAATGAATGCCTATGAAGCTGCTTCTTCCAGTAAAAAAACGGTCAGCAGAACCTCTAGTTTGAGACAGAAGTTTTCCTCAGTTTTTTTTAATAAGAGAAGGCAGGAGAACCAAACTGAAAAACCGTGGTGGGATAATATAGATGTTCCTCAGGGAAAAAATGAAAAAATTAAAGTAAACCGCCAGACTACCAATCTCTCACTTGAAGAACTGATTAACTGCGTTGAGCTTTCTGCAAATCAGTATGTGCATCAGGTGGCACTGGAAGCAATTGCTGCAAAAAGGGATGAACGCGGAGTGAAATATTTACTTCACCTTTTGCAAAACTCAGAAAATTCAAACCGGAATCAGGTTATACAGGCGCTTGGTCAATGCGGATTTCAAGGGGTAAACAAGTATCTGCTGGCATATGTAACAGATCCGGATATCGAAATCTCTACCTCTGCAATCAAGGCCCTGGAGCGTCTTAACGCTGCAAACCGATCCCTTGTAGTTGAAATCCTCCGTAAAAAAAATCCAACCTGGCAGAACTCTTTATTGCAGCCGCTTTCAAAACTAAAAAACAAGGTCTTCTCTGTTGCTGCTTCAAAGCGCAAATTAGGCGACCTGCTGCTGCGTGAACGTAAACTCACTGCAGAACAACTGGAAATAGCCTTGCTCATGCAGAAGAGATTTCCGCTTCTGCTGGGTCAAATACTGCGCTATCTTGACTACGTTTCCATTCCGGAAATTCAAAATTCAATTGCCTCCCAGAAAAATTTCAGTTAGTATAATCAGTTGTGCATGACATTATCAGAGATTAAGTCTCTGTCAAATTGTTTGCTCTAACCTGAAAACTTCTTTTATCTTACTGCAATTACAAGACATTTTGTTCTTTAAGATTTGAAAATCCATAAAACGAACTATGCCAATAACTGACTCAAAAGACTCTGCAGAAAAAGAACAGAATCCTGCTCCTCAAAATATCCAGTATGGAGTTCCCTACCCTCAGCAAATTGAAGATGACACCATTGATTTGTATGAACTGTGGATTACCTTGTGGAATAAAAAGTGGCTCGTTATTGCGGTGACCGTTATCGCAGCACTGGGATCTGTGGTTTATGCCCTGCTACAGCCGCCTATTTACAAGGCTGAGGCATTGCTCCTGCCGCCTGGAACGAAAGATATCCAGTCATTGAACTTTCCAGGTGTGCAGGAAGTTAACCCTGACGGTGTTTTTGCTGAGTTCAAGAAAAATCTTATGTCACGTAATCTGCAAAAGAAATTTATTTTGGAAAATGGTCTGATGGATCTGCTGGCTCCGGAGCGAACTACCGAAACATCAAATGAAGACATCTTCGCGGGCTTCGCGGGACAGATTGAGATTGGGACTGAAAATGAAAATACCTCTGTTTACATAGAGCAGCAGGATGCTGAAATTGCCTCTCAGTTGGTAAACGACCTTATTAAGTTTATTGACACTGAAACCATCCGTCTGCTGGTGGAAAATATACGTAATTCAATTGCAAACCAGATCAGGGACATTGAATACACAATAGGTTCCAAAAGACAAATGGCAAAATTGCTGAGGGAAGACCAGACAAATGAAATTGAATATACAATTGCATCTAAAAGGGAATTGGCGAAAATTCGGAGGGAGGATAAGATTATGGAAATTGAATCCTCAATCGCATCTAAACGGCAAATGGTGAAACAACGGAGGGAAGATCAGACAAATGAAATTGAATATTCAATTGCATCTAAAAGGGAATTGGCGAAAA
>LSNO01000054.1 GCA_002082305.1 SAR324 cluster bacterium SAR324-CTD7B | reverse complement strand
GTGTCGAAATCGACATAATTTTCAATGGGCCGAATCAATCCGGACTGTGACCATGGGGCAATATCTTCATGTCCGGTTACCACAATGTGCGGGGCTTTGTTGGCTTCTGCCGCCAAAGTTACCGCTTGCTTGAAGCCTCCCCAGCCGTCGAAATCATACTTTGTTTCGACAGTAATATTCAGGTCTTCACCCAGAATCGCGGCTTCTTTTTCCAAGATATCGGCGGCCATTGAAATGGCATCCACCCGATATGAATCATTAATATTCGAGCCTCCGGCCCAAACTTGAATCGTGATGTCTTTCGCCATCACTGGAGTTAAGGACAATCCAAGGGAGACCCCAACACCGATAATTCCCAAAGCAAAACGCTTTGCAAACATTTGAAATGCTAACATAATAATCTCCTTTTAATTAGCAATAGGATTATGATTGACCGTCGAACCATTCTCAGGTCATATTAAATGAAAAATTTGTTTCATTTAATTTAGATAATAGAGTATGCTAAATAGAAAATTTGTAAAGTTTTTTTCACTTTTTTCACTTTTTTCCAATTCAAGCGATTTGGAAAAGGGAAACAAGTGGAACATTAAAGAGAATCAACTTTTATCGGTTTACCTGTTTTGAGAGATTCCTGTGCGGCCAACGCAATTAAGACCGGAACAAGTCCGTCCTTTCCGGAAACTTTAGTTGGTTCGTCATTACGAACCGCATCTACAAAGGCCTGCATTTCTGCCACAAAAGCGATTTTGTAGCGTTCCAGAAAAAAGTAGAGCGGTTTGTCCCTGATAGTTCCGGATTCGTTGAGAACGACCATTGAAGTTGGAGTATTATTATCCGCCATTGCAGTTCCTTTTGCACCGAACACTTCAACACGCTGATCATAACCGTAGACTGCTTTTCGGCTGTTTTCGATAATGCCGAGCGCACCGTTGGCGAATTTCAGTGAAATGACAGCCGTGTCAATATCGCCCGCTTTACCGATTTCCGGATCCACCAAAACCGCACCGTAAGCGTGCACTTCTGTGACTTCGCTGCCGCAGAGAAAGCGGGCCATGTCAAAGTCGTGAATTGTCATGTCCATGAAAAGTCCTCCTGAAGAAGCGACATATTCCGCAGGCGGTGGTGCCGGATCACGTGAAGTAATCCGGATGATGTGGGGTTCCCCCAATGCACCGGAAGCGATTTGCTCCTGTACTGCCGCAAAATTCGGATCAAAGCGGCGGTTGAAACCTACCTGGAGTTTGACACCGGATTTTTCGACTTCGGCCAAAGCGTTCCGGATAATGTCCGGATCAAGCGCAATTGGTTTTTCGCAGAAAATATGCTTTCCTGCCCGGGCACATTCAATCATTTGAGCTGCGTGTTCCGGCGAAGGTGAACCAATTAGAATTGCGTCAATTTCCGGATCATCGAGCATAATCCGGTGGTCTTTTCCAGTTACCGGAATATTTCGGGATGCGGCCCATTCTTCATCTAAAAACGGATCGGTGACGGTTTTGAGCTTTGCGCCTTTGACGTGACTCAGTAAATTGTCTGCATGGAGTTTGCCTATACGTCCGGCTCCGATGATTCCAAAAGTTATTGTGTAGGGCTCGCTTTTCATTTCAACCATTTTATGTTTTTTGTAAAATTTCGAAAAAATTAATTAATTCAGTGTGTTATTCCCGCTAATCCGAAGCGCCGACTATTTCCTGATCATAGTCGATCAAAGAACCGGTCATCACACCGCCACGATCACTGAGCAGCAGAGCCACCAGTTCCGCAACCTCATCCGGTTTTGCCAGTTTGCCCATTGGACTTTGACTTTCTGCAGTTTCCAACCAATCTGATTCAGCACCATGAGCTTCCCGCTGAATTGCGTCTTCTGCAGGTGTATCCATCCAGCCGACCATAATTCCGTTGACTCTGATTTTATGCCAGCGCTGGCTGTATGCCGCGTTTTTTGTAAGCGTTGCCAATGCACCTTTTGAGGACGAATATGGAGTCAAAAACGGTTGTCCGCCGTGTGCGGATTTGGTGATGATATTGACAATCGAACCACCCCATCCTTGTTTTTGCATAATTATTACGGCCTCCTGCATCGTCAAAAATGGCGCGCGGGCATTGACTGCCATGTGCTGATCCCAAAGTTCAACTGAAGATTCCTCCAAAGTTCCCCGTGTTGTAATGCCCGCACTGTTGACCAAACCGTCCAGGCGTCCAAAGTGTTCTACGCTTTGACGAATTAAATTCCGACATTCATCCGGATTTTCCAGTTCTGTACGCACAAAAATTGTCGGTGTTCCAAGTCCGGTGAGTTCTTCGGCAAGAGCCTTTCCCCGCTCAACATTGCGTCCGCTGATTGAAACCCCTGCGGCTTGTTCGGCCACCATTTTGCGCGCAACAGCTTCGCCCAAACCTTGTGTGCTTCCGGTAATGACAACTACTTTGCCGCTGTATAATGAATTTCTCATTTATGTTTATTTTCAACTGCTGATTTCCAGGCCTGCCTCATGAAGTACATTTGACAAATGTTGATATCCCATTCGGGAATACTCCAAAGGATTCGCCTTTTCCGGATCCTGTTCTGCTTCGACAACTACCCAGCCGGAATAGTCGATTTCAGCCAGCACTTTGGCAAAATTTTCAAAGTCGATAAATCCATCTCCGGGAACCGTGAAAACGCCTTCCAACACAGCATCCAGAAAACTTAAATCTTTTTCCCGGACTTGTTTGAATATTTCTTGACGAATATCCTTACAATGCACATGATTGATGCGTGAACCATAGCGCCGGGTGACGGCCTCAGTGTCTGCGTTGGCAAAGCCCAGGTGTCCGGTGTCAATCAACAGACCGACACTGGTTCCGGTATTTTCCATCAGCAAATCAATTTCCCGTTCGGTTTCGATAACCGTCCCCATGTGGTGATGATAAGACATTCGTACTCCAAAATCAGCCATGCGGTCCGCAACTTCGGTCAGTTTACGTCCGTATTCAGGAAATTCTGCATCCGGCATAACCGGTTTTTGAGAAACGGGAATGTTTTGCTGAGACTGAACACTGCCGCTGGTTTCGGCATAAATGACAACCGGAGCATTTAGAGCCTTGAAAGTTGTCAGCATTTGCCGGAGATTTTCAAATTCCTGCTCAACGCTGCATTCGCGAAGGGTGCCTGAAAACCAGCCGGAAGCCAATTGAAGTCCATGAGTTTCCAGCAGCGGTCCAAGAATTTCTGCATCCAGTGGATATTTGAATCCAGTTTCTGTTCCGGTGAATCCGGCCTCGCGGCTTTCACGGAGACAGGTTTCCAATGATGTTTCCCCTCCCAATTCCGGCAGGTCACTGTTGGACCAGGCGATGGGAGCGACAGCAAGTTGAATTGACATAAGCGTTATAAAGTAATGTTTTAAGTTGTTTCCATCTCGTCCGGAGAAAACCAGCGGGATTCGGCGGCTGAAATTCTGACAGCTTCAAGTGTCTTTTGTATTTCACAGGCTTCGCGGAAATCCGGCCACGATGAACCGCTTCCTCCCAAAGCCTCCAGTATTTGAGTTACTTCAATTATTTTCAATTCATTGAATCCCAACTGATGTCCCGGCGCGGGGCAAAACTTTGAGTAAGTTCCATGATCTGGACCGGAATGCAAAGTTTTGAAACCTTCTCGTCCCGGACTCTGGTTGGCTTCATAAAGACGTAGTTCGTTGAATCTTTCCTGGTTAAAAACCAGTGAACCTTTGCTGCCGTTCAGTTCAAAAGCCAGGTGCATTTTGCGTCCCCAAGCGACCCAACTGGCCTCCAGAGTTCCACTACAACCATTTTCAAAACGGGCCAAAAAATGAGTTTGATCATCGACTTTAACCGTTTTCATTTGCTTTGAATTTGTTGCTTCCGGACGTTCCGGAAAAACAGTACTTTGCATTCCCATGACTTCGCAAAGCGGCCCGACCAAAAAACGGGCCAGTGAAATAATATGACTGCCGATGTCATATAGCGCACCTCCGCCCTGTTCCGCATCAAGCCGGTTTGTGTAAGGGGCTTGAGCATCTGCCATAAAATCTTCTGCATGAACGCCGCGAAAACTGAACAATTCGCCGATTTCTCCACTTTGTACAATTTCACGCGCAGTCTGAATCATTGGATTTTGAAGATAATTATAGCCGACAAGCGTAGCTACTCCGGCAGATTCGGAAGCATCGCGCATTGTTTTTGCTTCCTCAAGCGTGCAGGCCAGGGGCTTTTCACAGTAAACAGGTTTTCCCTTTGCAATTGCAGCTAAGGCGATAGGCTGGTGCAGATGATTTGGTGCAGTGATGTCTACCAGTTCTACTTCCGGATCGTTTACAAGTTCCGGCCAATCTGCAGTGAATCGTTCAAATTGAAGGCTACGTGCCGCCTCTTTAGCCAATTCGGGATTAGCTTCAGCTAGCATTTTCAATTTTGGTTTTAGAGGCACATCAAAAAGTCCGGCAACTGAACTGTAAGCGTTTGCGTGACAGCGTCCCATAAATCCTGAACCAACAAGACCAATACCAATTGTTTTCATTTTGTTTTTTTATTTACTTTATACAAGACTGTTTCCCAAAAAGTCTGTGATCTACAATTTTTCATTTCGATCGCAGGAATAAATCTTAATGATATTAGTGCAGTAGCTTATGCAATATTTCTCGCTTAGCTCGAAATGACATAGTTTCATGATTTATTATCGAAGGCAAAAATTAATTCAAATTTAAACCCCAATCCGTTGTTTTTTCTGACCTTCAGAATGATCGGCATGGGCCAGTCTTACTTCTTTCCGTTGGCTAACTTCAGGAACACCAACATCCCACCAGGCATCTCCCGGTGTCCATTGATGCTGCTGAACTTTGATTGAAATCAAATAGGTTCTGCCGGCTGCTTTGGCGCGTTTGAAGGCTGCCTCCAGTTCGGAAATGCTCTCAACCTGTTCTCCAAGTGCACCCATGCTTTTGGCATGCTGCACAAAATCAACATATTCTAAATGCTCAACTTTTGAATCTTCCAGCAAATTATTGAAAGACGCACTACCCTTGAAATTCTGCAGACGATTGATGACTCCAAAACCTCCATTGTCACAAAGAATGATAATCATTTTGTGACCTGTCAAGACGGAACTGTAAACGTCGCTGTTCAGCATTAAATAGGCACCATCTCCGACAAAAACAATTACATCACGTGACGGATCAGCCATTTTCGCGCCCCAGCCTCCTGCGATTTCGTAACCCATGCAGGAAAAACCAAATTCGCAGTCGAAAGTCCCCACAGTTTTAGTTTTCCAGTTTTTACACAATTCCCCGGGAAATCCGCCTGAAGCAGTGAGTGCCAAATCGGTGTCGTCGCAAACCCGGTTAACTGCTCCAACTACATGAGCATAACTTGGCGGAACCGTATCGGTTTTTCCGGAATGTTCCTCAATAGTGCGGTTCCATTCCGCATAAAGCGTCCCGGCTTTGGATGTCCAGGATTCGGATCCGCTCCAGTCAGCTAAAGATTTCCCGAGTTCCTCAATTCCAACAAGTGCATCGCCAACTACTGAAAGCGCGCGGTGTTTATGCGCATCGTAGCGGGCCGCATTCAGTGAAATCAGTCGCATTTTTTCGTTACCAAAAACCGACCAGGAGCCGGTTGTAAAATCCTGCAGCCTTGTGCCGACTGCAAGAATCACATCCGCTTCTTCGGCCAAAGCGTTTGCGGAACTCGAACCGATAACTCCCAGCGGTCCGGCATTGTTTGGATGATCGTGAAGCATCATCCCCCGTCCGGCAATGGTTTCCACGATCGGAATATTGTGGTGTTCTGCAAAATCCGTCAATTCGGAAACGGCTCCTGAATAGAAAACTCCCCCTCCGGAAACAATCAGCGGTTTTTCGGCTTGACGCAGAATGTCTGCCGCTTCCGCAATACTGTTCTTGTCGGGACGTGGACGTGGAATTTGATGCACCGTTTTTTCAAAAAAGACTTCCGGATAGTCGAAGGCTTCCGCCTGAATATCCTGCGGCAGTGCAATAAAAACCGGTCCGCAATCGGCTGGATCAAGCATGGTTGCCACTGCCTGTGGAAGTGAGGGAATCAATTGTTCCGGACGGGTAATTCGATCCCAGTAGCGTGTAAAAGATTGAAAGGCATCGCTGACCGTCATACCCGGATTGTGGAAATTTTCTACCTGCTGCAGCACCGGATCCGGAAGACGGTTGGCAAAAGTATCTCCGGAAAGCAGCAAAATCGGCAACCGATTTGCGTGCGCGGCTGCGGCGGCCGTCAGTAGATTTGTACTGCCGGGACCAATGGAACTTGTAGCGACCATGATTTGCCGCCTGCGTTTTGATTTTGTGAAAGCCATTCCGGCCAGAGCCATTGACTGCTCATTTTGTCCGCGCCAGGTTGGCATTTCTTCTTTTACTGCTTCCAGAGCCTCTCCTAAACAGGTTACGTTTCCGTGTCCGAAAATGGCATATACTCCCGGAAACAAGGGCTCTTCCAATCCCTCAATTAGAATCTTTTGCATGGTCAGGTAACGAACCAGAGCTTGAGCCATGGTTAAACGGATAGTCCTCATTTTGCTTTCCCGGATAAAGAATTATGTTTAGTAAAACTCACACTGAAAATATTAAAAATTAATTCTATAATCTATCTCGTTAAAATTCAATTTTGGAATTCTGAAAAATTTGATTATAACTATTTCCATTTTTAGATTCTGCCAAGATTACACATAAACATTCAAGAACTTTGATAATAGTAAACTGAGTTTTTTGAAAATTTTTTTTTTAACATCCCGGATATGATTCGGGACCCATGGAAATTATTAGAGAATTCATGACTGCCTTCAATTATTCTCCATCCTGGACATGAATGTTGAATCTCAGATCAATTTATATTATAGTTTTCTTCTACAACTATTACCAAAACAAAACCCCCAGTACGATGGCATTAAT
>LSNO01000053.1 GCA_002082305.1 SAR324 cluster bacterium SAR324-CTD7B | reverse complement strand
TGTAGCTGATTTTAGCTATATAAACAGCGGTAGTCATTAAGGTTATATTTCATTAATCGGTTCCTCCAAGGGCTCTGATTTTTCAGAGCCTTTGTATTTTATGTCAATATGAAAATTGGAAAAAATGTAAATTCACATATGAAGAATTGGAAATTAAAATTCATAGGATCGCTGTTTCCTCTTCTTTTTATCTGTGGGTGTTATAATCCGAAAACCAATATTGATTCTGTAGAAAAGAAGGAAACATCTCCGGGAATTACCATTCATGAGCTTAAACAGCATGTAGCATTTCTTGCTTCTGATTCATTGAAAGGTAGGAAGCCGGGGACAAAAGGTGGGCAGCAGGCGGCTGAGTATATTAAAAATGAAATTTCAAAACTTGGTTTTTCAACTGAAGATATGGTCTTAATCGAGCAGATTTTTTTATATGGACTTGAGGTGTCAGCAAAACTAAGGCACACAGCCCCAGCCAATCTGTTATTAGAAAACCTAGACGATATGCAACCAGAAATAAACCAATTACTCCAAGACCGCCAAATCTACATTCAAGATGCCATCAGCTCATCCACCCTCAACTTAGATAGTTTAGAATCCCAACTTTCAAATAAGACCAAAGATGACATAATTGCTTTATTTGACAAAATAAGTGGCGATGCAAAAGAACGCAGGGTCGCATTTGCCAACACCCTAATACTGTCATTATTTGCGTTAAAAACCCAAGGCAAGCTCAACCTTACCGATAACGAGTTGCGTGGGATAGCTAACCGCCCTCACAACCAACCAGCCCCAGGTAGATCATCAGAGTATGACACCTACCTAAGTGCAATACATGCAATTTTCTACAACAAGGTCACTAACACACAAAAAAAGATAGAGGGCAAGATAGAAGGCAAGATAGAGGGCAAGATAGAGGCCATATTCGAATATTCACCCCACCCATTCGAAGCATTAAAAAAAGCCATAGAAGACTCATCTGAAGGTTTACAATTAACTCATGTCATCAATCATTGCCTTAATAATGACATACCACCTTCCTCAATATTGCTGGATGAATATTCCCATGCCCTTACACTGGATGCTTATAAATGGAACCGTTTACTTAGTCTTTCTGTCCTAAATTCCACTAGAGATAAATTCCATGTGATAATCCACATCTATTGTAGAATTGTATTCTATGCATCCCTTTTCTTTAATTACATTAGGAATGTTAGACTTTAGATGCTCTATTAAAATATCACGTTTGCCAGGTTTTACTTTTATACTTGCAAGAACATGTATCATGATTATTTGCTAGTTAAATTGTTAAATACAAACTTATTCCACAACATTTCCCACATTGAACCATAAACTATCCAATTTCGGGAGATTAATTTAAATCAATTAATAATCAACACTCCTTTCTTTAGTAAATCTGTAAATTATTTACAATAATGCTCAAATAATGTTCAATAATTATAAAATTATCTTCTCCAGTATTTTTTTCGCGCCTAACTTGACATTTACATTCATCTGTTTGAAAGTGTAAATTAGAGACAATCTCAATAAAAAATTTAGTATTCCTTTGAATAAGGATTCAATACAAATTATCAAAATACAATCTATTCCAATGCATAATTATGAAAGATGAAAAACCAACCAGAAAACTGGCGACGATTTTAGCGGCTGACTGCGTGGGATTCAGCAGGTTGATGGACAAGAATGAAGAGTTGACCATACAAAATATAAAAAAATGCCGTAATCTGATTGATCCTGTCATCACAGAAAATGGAGGGAGAATTTTCCATACGGCTGGTGATTCAGTAATTGCGGAGTTCAACAGTGTTGTAGATTCTGTAAATGCAGCCATAGAATTTCAGAAAGTGTTGCATGAACGCAATGAAAATGTGCCCGAAGATTCCAGGATGGTATTCCGGGTGGGGATGCACTTGGATGACGTCATCATTGAAGGCGATAACGTCTATGGTAGTGGAGTCAATGTCGCTGCTAGACTAGAAGGGCTTTGTGAGCCAGGTTGTATACTACTTTCCAGGACGGTTCACGAAAAAATTTCTAAACGTATTCAAGTGGCAATCGACAGTCTCGGCAACGCCCAACTAAAAAATATTGAAGGTGATTTTGAAATCTACCAAATTTCTCCAATATTGAAGAATGGGATTAAACCAATAGACCCAACTAAACTGACCACCAAATCCCCACCTACGGAAAGTAAAATTGTAACAGAAAATAAGGACAAAAATGCTAAGCCTCGTTTAATGATATTACCATTTAGAAACATGAACAAGAGTGAGGACAATGACTTTCTGGTGGATGGGATTGTTGATGATATTATTACTGAGTTTTCTATGATCAACTTTATTGAAATAATGTCACGCAACACTACCTTTGAATACAAAGATAATCCTGTTGACGTCAAAGAAGCTGCAGAAAAATACAAATTGGATTATGTCGTCACAGGTAGTGTCAGATCAGCTGGCAATCGAGTTCGCATTTCAGCTGAATTGGGGGATCCATTTACAGGAGATTCGATATGGAGCGAACGGTACGACAAGACTATGGACGATGTTTTTGAAATTCAGGATGAAATAGTAAGAAAGGTATCATCTGCGGTCCTGGGTGAAATTGAAGTTACTAGTTTGAAAAGAGCAAAAAGAAAACCCACCGAGGATATGACTTCATATGAATATTTCCTGCAGGGTGTATATTTTAAACGAAAAAATACGAAAGAGGATGTAAACAAAGCCGTAGAAATGTTCACAAAAGCTATTGAAAATGATGAGAACAATGGAAGGGCATATGCTCAAAGATGCTGCACTTGGGGTGGAGCTCTTGGAAAAAAATGGTTAAATGAACCCGATAACGAACTGATTCCTAAAATTCTTTCAACACTTGAAGAAGCATACGAACTTACAGATCACGATTGGGATTGCCATCGGTTACTTTGTGCCGTTTCATTGTTCTTTCATGCAAATTATGACAAGGCAGAAGAACATGGACGTAAAGCTTATGAACTGAATCCAAATAATCATGCAGTTTTAACTGTTTATGGACAATCGCTTATCTTTAATGGTGAATGTGAAAGAGGTATTGAAATTCTCGAAAAAGCATTTGAGTTAGATCCCATGAATCAGGAACTGGTCGACAAAATAATTTGGGGATATTATGCAATGGCTGATTATGAAGCGTGTATCTACCACACTAACAAAATTAAAAAAATGGGACCAAATAATTGGCTTCTGAAGATTGCCAGTTTGGGTGCCTTGATGCGATATGAAGAAAGAGACACGGAAATGAATCTTTTCACTGGTGCACATGGGAAAGATGAATTGAAATTGCAGTTTGACAATTTAAATTTCAATAATGAGGAAATAATTGAGTCAACAAAAAATTTCATTTTTAACGAACTTGAATCCGGAAACGTTGTCTTCAGTGAATCTAAATTTCAGAATTTTGCCATTCAAAACAACTGAAATTCTAGAGATAATGCATTGTTTTTAGAAGTGGAACAATGTGAAGCTAATTTGGTTCAATCCATTAATTCTAAGTCCTATTTTATCATTGCCTAAAATATCTTTATGGATTATACCTCATGCTCCAAAAGATCTCGTTTCGTAAAAATTAGAGTGATATTAAAAATAGAAGAACAAAACTAATAAATATATTAATATGGACACATTATGATTAAAGGAAAATGTCATTGCCAAACAGTAAAATATGAAAGCAGCAATGATTCGGAATCTGCCGTTTTCTGTCACTGCCAAACCTGTCGTGAAATCAATGGAAGCGCGTTTGGTTCTAGTGCTGTTGTCCCTAGAAAAGGATTCGAAATCATTTCAGGAAAAAACTCATTGGTGGGATACGAATCTTCTTCAGGGAAAAAACGTTTTTTTTGTTCTAATTGTGGAACTCACGTTTATGCGACCTCTTCAAAGAAACCTGAAAATATTATACTTAGAATTGGTTGTATAGATGGAAATCACAATATCGTTCCAACACACCATATCTGGACTAGTCAGAAGGCATCATGGTATGATATTACAGAAAATATACCTATGCATGAGGAATGGTGAAATTCAACAATTGAGTCAAAGATTTATCTAAAATTCTAGCAATAAATTTGAGGAAGAATTCTAAAACTTGCGAAGGAAGATTTTGCTTTTTGCAGTAATTTGCTTATTGCAGTAAAAAGTTTCTTTTTTATAAATAGAGAAAACCTGTACCATTATGACTGTACCATTAGTGTTTTTTGAATAATAATATTATCTCATTATTTCATATATTTACAGACAATTTGCTGGAGCGGGTTCGATTCCCGCCACCTCCACCAGCAAAATGCACCAAATGTTGGTATATTTAGGATTCACCTAAACTACTAATAAGAAAACATCATTTTCTTATTAGTAGTTCTGAACAGAACGAATGAAAAATAATATCAAAATAGTTTGTGATATAGTATTTTGTGATGTTTGACAGAAAAAAGCATTGGGGGAATGTGTATCAAGAGAAGTCTCCCTCAGATGTAAGCTGGTACCAAAAAGAACCAAAGCTATCTCTGGAGCTTATCCGTTGTACTCAGGTTGCCAGTAATGAGGCAATCATTGATGTTGGGGGTGGTGCTTCTGTTCTAGTAGATCACCTATGCAAAGAATGCTTCACGAATTTGGCAGTTTTAGATATTTCAGAAAATGCAATAGCTAGTGCCAAAAAGAGGCTTGGTGATTCAGCGAAAAGCATTGAGTGGTTTGAATCTGATATTACTCAATTTGATGCACCGCAAAAGTTTTCACTTTGGCACGATAGAGCTCTCTTTCATTTCCTAACTGATCCATCTGATAGGAAAAGTTACGTAAAGGCATTAAAAAATGCTCTAAGGCCTGAAGGCCATCTCATCATAGCGACTTTTGCAATTGGAGGCCCTGAAAAATGCAGTGGTCTAGAAATTGTGCAATATGACTCTGAGAAAATGATAGCCGAACTAGGTGATAATTTTGAGTTGGTAGAGGAAAGAAACGAAGTGCATATCACTCCAGCCAACAAAGAACAGAAGTTCATATTTTTTCGTTTCCTTAAAGTTCCAAAGAACAGATATACATAACTATTGGATGTGTCTTCTTGAAAAAGCTCCACTAACTCAAGGCTTCACACTTCAACATTTATTCGTTGCGATTACAATGCTATCTAATGACAATTTTATGAATTCATAAATTGACACGATTATTAATTTGTAAAATTAAAATATTTCATTTATATTCCACTAAGAAAGGTTTGGATAAATTATTTTTAAAATGTTCTTTTTAAATAAAAAAGATCACAGCTCTAATTGGTTACGCTATACTTAAAATTTATTTAGGAGACAAAATGGCATTAAGACTTGGAGATATTGCACCTGACTTCTCAGCAGAAACAACTCACGGAAATATTAATTTCCATGACTGGCTTAGTGATTCTTGGGGCATCCTCTTTTCCCATCCTAAGGATTACACTCCAGTGTGTACAACTGAACTAGGCTACATGTCAAAAATAAAGCCAGAATTTGATAAACGCAATGTGAAGATACTTGCTATAAGCGTTGATCCAATTGAGTCTCATAAAGGATGGGTTGGAGATATTAATGAGACACAAAACACAACAGTCAACTTCCCAATCATAGCTGACACAGACCGAAAGGTTTCGGATCTTTACGATATGATTCATCCAAACGCAGATGACACTCTAACAGTTCGGTCGGTGTTTGTTATTGGACCAGATAAGAAGGTCAAGCTAACTATTACTTATCCAGCATCAACTGGTCGCAACTTCGATGAAGTACTGCGAGTTGTCGACTCGCTGCAGCTCACCTCAGATTACCAAGTAGCAACACCAGTAAACTGGAAACACGGAGAGGACTGCATCGTTGTTTCTTCCATTCCAACAGAGGACATTCCGGAAAAGTTCCCCAAAGGACATAGAGAAATCAAGCCCTACCTCAGATACACTCCGCAGCCTGATATATAAAAAACATGACGGTTCTAAACAGGGCCGTCCCTGTTGAATCAAGGAAAAATTCTGGTTAAAGATAATATGATCAAAATTACCACATGGGCATAATTGTAACTGAAACAGTTGGTGTTAAATCCAGATAATTATTTTTTACTATTTAGATCCGAAAAGTCCCTTGATTGCTGCCCAAGCCAGAGGAAGTGCTTTGACCGGAGTTGGTTCCGCTACATTACCATTATCTGGTTGGTTGTTTGATTTTTCTTCTGAATCTTTTGATGATGTTTGTTCATTCAGCAGCTCTGTAAAACTCGTAGCCCATTGGTCAAACATTTTGTTATTTACTGCTACAATCATTCTAGCACCAAATTGTGCCAGTCTACCGGTTATAGAAAGTGACATGCTACTTTGCATTTCAGTTCCACCCTCCTCTAATGTGGACAGCTTGATATTCATAGTCATATTAGCGCCACCTTTACCTGAGGTATCAAGGCCCTTGCCTTCCATGGTCAACTCATAATCTGCCTCTTCAAGTTTGGTAAATTCTGCTTCCCCGTTAAACTTTGCGGTTACAGGACCAATTTTAATACTGATCTTACCTTTAAAATTTCTTTCATCTAACTGCTCTGTTAGTTCTGCACCAGGAACAGATTTAACCATGAATGATGGATCAATCATACATTTCCAAATCATGTCTGGATCTTGATTTAACTTTAGATTTTTCTCTGCTTTGACTTCCATATTTATATGTTAATTAATTTGAAAATTTATAAATTATAATGAAAATAAGACCATCTGATACAGTTTTAAATTTCAGCTGGCGATAAGAAATAATTCAGGATTATTTTTGAATTTAGTTTTGCATCCATTACAGCAAAAATGATAATCCTGACTTTTGAATTGAAAAGTAATTTTGGTTAATTCTGTGTCCACTTTCATTCCACAAACTGGATCTATGGCCTTTTCTTCAGATTCTGAAACTACTTGATTGTCTAGGGTGTTGTCATCTCTGAGAAGTTGAACAATTTCTGCAAGAATACTCAAGGCTATTTCTGAAGGAGTTCTTGCTTTAAGGTCTAAACCTGCAGGATTGACCATTTTTCCCAATCTGTCTGGACTTACACCATTTTCCGAAAGTTCTTTTTTAAGAGTTTCTGTTTTTCTACGGCTTCCAACAAAAGCAACATAATTAACTGAGGTCTTCATTGCAGATTCAAGTGCCTCCCAATCATTTTCTCCTTGCGTGCAAACAATTATAAAGCATGGGGAAGAGAGATTTATATTTTTAAGATCAAAAGTTTTCTGTATTCTATCAACTTCCAGTGTTTCATTTTCTTTTTCAGGGGTGACAGTCCATAGGGTTTCATAACCGAGTTCTGAAGACATTTTTAGAAGACTAATAGCAACAGGCGAGTTTCCCATAACAACGATAAGAGGTCTTGGAAAAACTGGTTCTACATATACACTCAATGATCCTCCACTATGACATGTCATTTGAAAATGTTTTTCACCAGGACCATTATCTGACTTGTTCTCTGGATCAATTACTATCAACTTTGATTTCCCAGAATTCAATGCAGACAGACCCTCTTCGATAACAATGGAGTTAGTACAGCCTCCACCAATCCATCCAAGTAAACTACCATCATTTAGTATGATTGCTTTATCTCCAGATTTTCCAGAAATGGGGATATCATGTTTAACAACAACTGCTGTTGCAAAGGGGACCCTTTTTTTACTCAATTTCAGATAATCTCGAAAAAAAACCTCGGTCATGATAGTTATCAAAAAAGGAGCAAAAAAATAAAACAAAGGGGATGGGAGGCTTCCCGGAACTATTTTTTTTGTTCCGGGAATATATTTTATCAGGCAGCTAGTCCTTTGTCCTTAAGTACTTGCCAAACCTTAAACGGGGTGATAGGGATGCCCATGCTTTCAACACCAAGGTGCGACAAGGCGTCAATCACTGCATTAGCAATTGCAGGAGGTGCCCCCACTGTTGGAGACTCAGCGACACCTTTAGCCCCAAGAGGATGATGAGGAGAAGGAGTTACAGTCTGATCTGTTTCCCAATTAGGGGTTTCAACAGCAGTTGGAACCAAGTAGTCCATAAGTGAACCATTTAGGATGTTACCATCCTCATCATAGATCAATTCTTCAAACAATGCGGGTGCTAGGCCTTGGGTTAGCCCCCCATGTATCTGACCCTCAACAATCATCGGATTTATAATATTTCCGCAGTCGTCTATCGCAATGAAACGCCTGATTTTTATTTCATATGTTTTTGGATCTATATCTACAACACAAATGTATGAACCAAAAGGGAAAGTAAGATTTGGCGGATCATAATAATGGGTTGCTTCTAGTCCAGCCTCCAGTCCTTGCGGATGATTTGTATAGGCAGCGAATGCAATTTCCTGAATAGTTTTGGACTGTTCTGGAGAGCCTTTTACGGAAAATTTGCCAACTTCCCACTCCAAGTCTTCTTCACTTACCTCAAGAAGGTGAGCTGCGATTTTTTTAGATTTCTCACGTATCTTGTGTGCAGCCTTGGCAGCAGCAGCACCGGCTGTTGGAGTACTTCGGCTTGCGTATGTTCCAAGACCATATGGAGCAGTGTCAGTGTCTCCCTCTTCTATCTGGATGTCTGTGTAGGGTATACCAAGTTCCTCAGCAAGAATTTGGGCATAGGTTGTCTCGTGACCCTGCCCTTGCGATTTTGTACCAAATCTCGCTATAGCCTTACCGGTTGGATGGATGCGGACTTCACAACTGTCGAACATTTTGATGCCTAGAATATCAAAATCTTTAGAGGGACCTGCACCAACAATTTCTGTGAAACTGCAGATACCTATGCCCATCAGTTCACCTTTGGATCTTTTTATTAATTGTTCCTTACGAAGTTCTTCATAGCCTATCTTATCCATAGCCAGTTTCAGAGCTCTCGGATAATCTCCGCTGTCATATTCCCAGCCTAAAGCAGACTTATAAGGAAATTCATCTGGTTGAATGAAGTTCTGAAAACGTAATTCTGCAGGATCTCTGTCAAGTTTTTTAGCTAAAACATCAACTATTCGCTCAATTGCATGTACTGCCTCTGTAACTCTAAACGAACATCTGTAGGCGATACCGCCAGGCGGTTTATTGGTATAGTATGCGTCCATCTCGGTAAACGCTGTTTTGATGTCATAGGAGCCTGTACAGATTGAAAACATACCTGCAGGGTACTTCGAAGGATTTGCCGCTGCATCTGTGTAACCATGATCAGCAATTGTTTTGATCCTCAATGCTTCCATCTTACCTTCTTTACTTGCAGCCATTTCCACAGTCATATGATAATCCCTTGCAAAAGAATCGGCCTGTAGATTCTCTGACCGATCCTCAACCCACTTGACAGGCTTACCGATTACCACTGACGCTGCAACGGCAATCACATAACCTGGATATATCGGGACTTTACCACCAAAACCTCCACCAATGTCAGGAGAAATAATACGAATTTTCTCTTCGGAAAGTCCAACATGCCCAGCAACTAATGCAAAAACGGTTCGAATAGCATGAGGTGCCTGAGTTGTCATCCAGACAGTAAGTTTGCCCTCGGCAGGATCAAAGGAGGCAACACAGCCACAAGTCTCAATTGAGCAGACGTGGATTCTAGGCAGATAAACTTTTTCTTCAACAACCACATCAGCATTCTTAAAAACTTGTTCGGTTTTTTCTGCATCACCAGTTTCCCAGTGCCAAATATGATTGTCAGTCTTACCTTCCTTATCTGTTCGAAGAATTGGAGCATCTTTTTCCATAGCCTTAAATGGATCTACAACCGCCTTCATCGGTTCATACTCTACTTCAACAGCTTCAACTCCATCTGCCGCAATGTACCTGTCATCAGCTATCACAGCTGCGACTTCCTGTGCCTGGTACATTACTGTGTCAGTTGGGAGAACCATTTGAGTGTCTGACATGAGCGTTGGCATCCAGTGAAGGTTGTATCCCTTCAATACTTCACCTGTTATAACTGCGTGAACACCTGGAATAGCCATTGCTTTGTCTGTATTGATACTTTTGATTTTTGCATAGGCATACGGGCTTCTGACAATGTCCATGTGCAGCATTCCAGGAAGTACTACATCATCAGTGTAGTTCCCTTTCCCCCTAATAAAACGGGCATCTTCTTTACGTTTAACACTGTGCCCCATTCCTCCGACTTCAGCACTTGTTTTTAATTCTTTCATGCAACCTCCGCTTTCATTTTTTCTGCTGCGTATTGGACAGATTTCACAATATTAACGTATCCGGTACAACGGCAAAGATTCCCTGAAATACCAGTACGGATTTCGTCTTCGGTTGGATTTGGGTTCTTTCCCAAAAGTTCAACTGCTCTCATAATCATACCTGGAGTACAGAAGCCACACTGGAGACCATGCTCCTCGTGGAAACCCTCTTGAAGCGGATGAAGTTTCCCTCCACTTTCCAAACCTTCAATAGTAGTTAATGATTTGCCATTAGCCTGTATTGTAAATAGTGTACATGACTTTATGGAACGTCCGTCCATGAGCACAGTACATGCACCACAGTGTGTGGTATCACAGCCAATGTGAGTTCCTGTCATCTGTAAATCTTCACGAATAAAATGAACAAGTAACAACCGTGAATCCACTTCTCGGGTAAAGCTTGAACCATTAATTTCAATGGTGACAGTGTGTTTTGACATGATTATCCACTCCTTTCAGAACGTTCAATTGAAATCCTTATTGCTCTTTGTGTTAGTTCACATAAGAGATCCTTTTTGTATTCTGCACTACCTCGGAGATCATCTGATGGATCAGAATCGCCGGCAGCCAAAAGTCCTGCTTCTTTAATTAAATCATCACTCGGGCTTTTACCTCTGAGTAAGTTTTCTGCAGAGGTTGCACGAATAGGAGTAGGTCCTACGTTTGTCAGACCAATACCAATCTGTTCTATCGAACCAGAAGTATTTAGATTTAGTTGGCAAGCTACAGCTGCAGTAGCATAATCTCCAACTTTTCGTTCTATTTTAAGGTAAGCCCCCCCACTCTTGGGAGGTGGCGAAGAAATCCTGATTTCAGTTAGAATTTCATTTGTATCCAAAGCCGTTGTAAAAAAGTCAGGGAAAAAATCATCAATTCTTATCTCACGACTGCCATTTGGTCCTTCTGCAAAGACAGAGGCTCTTAACGCAATCATTGTTGCAGGATGATCGTTCGCAGGATCACCATGAGCAAGATTGCCTCCAACAGTAGCCATATTTCTTACCTGTGGATCAGCAATCATCTTTACCGTATCCAAAAGCAAAGGATATTTTTTGCTAATTAACTCAGAATCTTCTAGGGATGATTCTCGAGTCATGGCACCTATTCTTAGTTGACCTCCTTCTTCACGAAGGTAATCCATTCCTTCTATTCCGCCGATATCAATAAGATATTCTGGCAATGCAAATCTGAGTTTCATCGCTGGAATCAGACTATGACCTCCAGCTAGTATTTTTGCATCCTCCCCATGCTTTTGGAGCAGGGAAATTGCTTCAGATAATTGATTAGGACTAAGGTACTCAAATGGTGGTGGAATCATAAATCCTCCTGTGGGGAAATTATCTAATGTGAAGCTTTACGTAATGTGTTTTATCGTAATTCGATCGTAATATAATTTTGATCATTCTTCATGTCAAGCTAAAAATACAAATAAATTTTATTAATTCATATTTTTAATGTCTAAACATTCCCCGCACAGTTTCCTGGCGAACCACCACAAGGAAGGTCTATGTAGTAAAAGGTCTCATTTTCTGATTGTACAAGTATGCTGATGATGGAGATGATGTGAATGATCTATAAAAAGGCGCTGAAACCATATAATATTTTTCTTGTTACTTTTTTGATTTTCCTATAATTTTGATAACCGTTGAGGAGGCGTGATCCTCTTTGGAACACAAAGGTGCTTCATTAAAAGTGCTTATTAACTATCCATTAACAAACAACAAGGAGCATAATTATATGAACAATCTCTCATTAAGTAAGTGGGGCGGACAGTGCTTGATAGCAGGCGGGATTGTCTTATGAAATGAAAATTAGGGAGCTTAATCAGAATTAGTGCCTAATTTTAAACTCAATTGCACAAAAGTGGCACAATTTAATAATTTTTAAAATGTAAAAAGTTGTAAATCGTTGATATTGCTGGTGCGGGCGGAGAGACTCGAACTCCCAACATTCAGATTCGAAGTCTGACGCTCTATCCAGTTGAACTACGCCCGCAGACAGAAAAAAGAAGGTAGGATTTTATTGGATATTTTGTCGGTAGAAGAAGAAACTGGGGCGAGCGAAGGGGCTTGAACCCTCGACCACTGGAATCACAATCCAGAGCTCTACCAGCTGAGCTACGCCCGCCATTAAATTTTTAACAATTTCTCCACAGGGATTTATACATCGTTACAAAGTCTCAGTTGTCATCCAATAAATATCAGAAGCAACCAAGCTGATGTGCATAGTTGCAATATCCCCAGTTTGTTCAGCTATTTGCAAGTACATTTGTTATTTTTCTCATCATTTGATGGTAGCTATGAACCTGTAAAATTGCAACAAAATAATTT
The DNA here is from genome assembly GCA_002082305.1 of SAR324 cluster bacterium SAR324-CTD7B. Classification (GTDB taxonomy): domain Bacteria; phylum SAR324; class SAR324; order SAR324; family NAC60-12; genus Arctic96AD-7. The sequence goes on along the minus strand of LSNO01000053.1, from coordinate 7,703 downwards.
TTCAGGACATTACTTCCACTGCCATCGCAGTTGCTTCACCGCCACCGATGCAGAGGCCGGCCACTCCTCGGGTTTTTCCATATTTTTTCAAAGCCGAAATCAGCGTCACCAGGATTCTGGTTCCAGAAGCACCTACCGGATGACCGAGAGCACATGCTCCACCGTGTATATTTACTTTTTCAACGGGTAAATCGAGGTCTTTCATGGCCGCCATTGTGACTACTGCAAATGCCTCGTTTATTTCAAAAAGATCTACATCATTTACCTTCCAGCCAACGGATTCAAGCACATTGTTTATTGCACCAACCGGTGCAGTGGTAAACCATTCCGGAGCCTGAGCAAAACTGCTGTGACCAAGAAACCGCGCAAGTGGTTTCAAGCCGCGTTTTTCAGCAGTTGATTCACGCATCAAGATCAGGGCCGCAGCGCCGTCAGAAATGGATGAAGAATTTGCTGCCGTGACTGTACCATCTTTTTCAAAAGCCGGCCGCAATTTGGGAATTTTATCTAAGTCAGCGGTTAACGGCTGTTCATCCTGCTCAACCACCGTTTCTCCCTTGCGGTTTTTGAATGTGACCGGAGTAACCTCACTCTTAAAACTTCCGTCCTCAATTGCTGTTTTGGCACGTGTTAAAGAACGGATGGCAAACTCATCCTGAGCTTCACGGGAAAACCCGTACTTTTGTGCAGTTCTTTCTGCAAACACCCCCATAAGTGTACCCTTGTCAAATGCATCTTCAAGTCCGTCCAGAAACATATGGTCCATCATTTGACCGTGTCCAAGTCTTTGTCCGGAACGGGCTTTCTGCAAAATATAAGGAGCATTTGACATACTTTCCAGACCTCCGGCAACCATTACTTCATTGGTCCCGGCAAGTAACGAATCATGTGCCAGCATTGTAGTTTTCATTCCTGAACCACACATCTTGTTCACAGTGGTGCAACCGGCTGCATCCGGAATTCCTGCCCCGATAGAGGCTTGACGCGCCGGCGCCTGTCCCATTCCTGCAGGCAGAACGCACCCCATCAGTACTTCGTCAATATCTTCGGCTTCAACACCGCTGCGTTCCAGTGCGGCACGAATGGCGAAACTTCCCAGTACCGGAGCAGTAACGTCTTTTAGAACTCCCTGAAATCCACCCATGGGTGTCCGGGCCATGCCCACAATAACAATTGAATCTTTGTTGTTCATTTCATACCTTTCTATATAATTTTATGTTTACTTTTTACTTGCAAAAAAACGATATCATTCAATGATATAATTAAGATAATTTTCAGTTTTTGACTTCAACTGCATTGGTTCTTCCGAACAAGCACCATAGACATGCACTGCAGTTGTTTTGGTTTCATTTCCAGAGTAATTACATAATGAAAATAAGGTTTGTGATACTTTAGACCACTTTTTGTTTGTCACGATTATAGCAGGATATAAACAAATTTTAAACCGGAAGGTCCAACGTGTGATGTGGTAAAAACACTTGAAAAATTGAACCGCCTGAGTTGCTTTGGACGTAGCGCAATAAGCCTCCATGAGCCTGAATAAGCCGGTGTGAAATCGATAAGCCCAGACCATGTCCTTCTTTTTTAGTGCTGAATAAAGGTTTGAATAATTGTTCCCGCTGTTCATTAGAAACACCTGAGCCTTCGTCTTCTACGGCAATTAGAGTATAACTTCGTTCAGGATCCAGGTTAGTTCCTGCAAGTTCCCACTTACCGCAATAACGCGTATGGACAGTAACAGAAGCATCAGCCTTTGAAGCTTCAGCAGCATTTCGAATCAAGTTCAAAAACACCTGGTGCATTTTGTCCCGGTCAGCCTGTATGTCTGGAAGAGACGTATCGAAACTGCGGATAAACCGAATTTGAGTTGCTGTATTTTGCTCAAACCTGATTACCGCATTCAGCAATTCATGTACGTCAAATGAAGTCAGTTCCAAAGGCAGCGGATGAGAATGAAGCAGCAGTTGTTTCAGCAAACGTTCAACTCGATCCAGTTCAGCCAGCATCATACCGGTGGAGGAGTTACTAATTTTTGACTTCTGCAGATCACGTTCCAGTAACTGGAGCATACCTCTTACTCCACTTAGCGGATTTTGTATTTCATGTGCCAGGGAAGCGGCCAATGTCCCCAGCGCACGTGACAACTGTTCTTCCTGCTCTCTGGCTTGAGTCTCTTGAAGAGTGGTGCTTTCCAGCAGTGTTATTACTGCCTGTTTTACCTTACCGGTTTTGTTTCTAACAGGAGCAATCACAATTTCTGCACCCCGCTCCTGCAACGGAGGTGTTTTCAACACATATCCTCCCATCCGAAAAACATTTCCGGAGTTGAGGACACCTCTTATTTTTTCCTGAATCATGACATCTGCATGAAACAACTCCCTGCTTTGTTTTCCGAGCAGGCGCTGTGAGTCCTTTTGCCAAAATTGGGCAGCTGAATCGTTACAATAAACTACCTCTTCCTTTTGGTCAATTACGATTACTGCCTGTGGCAAATGGTCTGTCAGAGCGGAAATGAGTACCTTAGAAATCATGAACGGCTGGTTTTCAATAGTCGAAATATTCAAAAAATTCAAGCGCCCAGCTTAAGGTGAAATATGAGGAAGAACAAGTTATTAACGTGCTCCGGAAAAATGGAGCAGTTGAAATGTGTAGCCGGGTATATTAAAATGCAGGTACGTTTCTCAACCTGAAAAATATAATGATTCAAAAAAATAATTTCCTCTCCGTTTACATCCCAAAACAGTCAGAATTGTTCGAGAATGAGCCGCAAAATTCGGCAGGAAAGGACAAGCAAGTTGATGTTTTTAACGGGAAACATGACAGGTATGCAGTGATTGAAGCCTCAGCTGGTACCGGCAAAACGTTTGCACTCGTGGAATTGGTTTTGGAACTAATGCTGGAGCAGGAAATACCACTCAAAAGTATTTTGCTGGTGACCTTTACTGAAAAAGCAACTGCCGAGCTGCGCTTGCGTTTGCGTACAAAACTATGGGAATTATTGGAGGCTTGTGAAAAAAACAGTGCCTCTTTCCAAACAATTCCGGAGGGTCCATTTTGGGAAATTAATTCGGTCCGGAAAAAGCAGTTAAAAGCTGCCTTGCTGGATTTTGACTCAGTTCCGGTTTACACGATTCACGGATTCTGCAAACGAATTTTACGGGAATTTGCTTTTGAAAACCGGCAACTCTTTGAGCAGCAACTGTGCGACACAAATCTGCTTTTTCCGGAGGTGTTTCGGCGTTATATGCGCAGAGAACTGCTTTCCCGGAATACTCCGGTTTCTCAACTTTTTGCACTTTATGTAAAACACGCAGAAGGGAATCTTGACACGCTGGAAAGTGACATTAATGTTCTGCTTTCGAAGGATGGTAAATTCATTCCACTGTTGCCTCAATTTGATGTATTTCTTAAAGAATTCAAAAAGACCTGGAACGCTTTAACTTCCCGCGACCTGAGTTTACGGAAGCAAAATGCTGCACAACATCCTATCCGTACTGCTTTCGAATCAACAGCACTAAGCGGGGGTTCCAAAAATAAAACTCTCCGGAACCTTGAACTGCTTTTGGAAGCCCTGGGAGAAGCCCATTCTGGTACTACAATCCTTGAAAATCTGCTCGGCGTTTTTCAAATCGAACTCGAAACAGTTGCGAAACCAAAATGCAGAAAAACTTTGACATCCGGAGAACAGTGGCTTAGCACCGAAGAGTTTCCGGAACAGGAACGAAAGTGGATTGCTGCAGTTGAGGATTGTGAAAAATTGCTGCAGAGTTACAATTTTTCAGGAAGTGCAAAGAAAATATTAAAAGCATGGTTGACACAGCAGGTTCTTGAGGATGTGTGCCGTGAACTTGAACAAAAAAAACTGGAGCAGGGAAAATTTGATTTTGACGACCTGCTGCGTTTGGTTGAAGAACAGGTTGTTCCTCCGGACGTCAAAGGCTCCGCTGCAACACCCCTCACCCGGGCAGTTCGGAAAAAATATGCCTGTGCAGTTGTTGATGAATTTCAGGACACGGATCGTCGGCAATGGTCTATATTCCGTCATTTATTCCTTGAAAGTCCAGAACATCGATTAATCGTAATTGGTGATCCAAAACAGGCTATTTACTCTTTCCGTGGTGCAGATATTTTCACATATCTGCAGGCACGAAAAACGATTGAGGAAAAAACAGGACGCCTGCCGTTTACACTTAAAAAAAATTACCGCTCTTCCGAAAAACTTCTCTGCGGTTTGAATCAGATTTTCAGCGAAGAACGATGGTTCCCTGAAGAGCGCGGCATTTTTTTTCAGCAGGTCGGTTGCGGTAAACCGGAACTTGAACTGAAAGACCAAACACCTGATCGCAACGCCATTCATTTGCTGGAACTGTTACCTCAATTTACAGTTTCCGGAAAAAAAATTGCTGACCAGAGAAAGGCAGTAAATCCTAAAGTTTCTTTGAAAATATTGGCTGCATTCGATTCTTTGAGCGGTAAAAAGTTTTTTGGCAAAGAAGCTTTTTTGAAGGCAGTTAAACCTGTGTTGGACTTCAATTTGAGTGAATCCGATCAAAGTGTGATCTTGAGTTTATTTCTGGACGATCAGGCAGAAAATGCTACTCGTCGATTTGCAGAAGCAATTGCGCTTGAAATTAAAAATCTTTTGCGAATCGGATTTACCAAAACTGACCGACCGGTCTGGAAGAATGAAGAAGCAGAACGACCTTTGCGTGAGCAGGATATTTGTGTGCTTTTCCGCAAAAGTAAGGAAGGTGAAATACTGGGAAAAGCTTTACGCAAAAACGGAATTGACTTTGCGTTTTACAAACAGAAAGGTTTATTTGCCGGCCGTGAAGCTCAGGAAATCCTTGATTTGCTGGAAGCAGTTGCTCATCCTGCAGATCATTCGCGTACAGCTAAAGTTTGGCTGACTCGTTTTTTTGGTGCAAAAATACAGGATCTTGGACAAGCACCTACATGGGATTCAGAATTTTTACATCAGCTTCAGGAATGGAAGTCGTTGGCGGAGGCCCGGAGGTTTAGAAGGTTTTTTGACGATGTTCTGCTGCAGACAAAATTGATCGAGCGTGAATTGCTGCTGAGTGGAGATGAGAGAAGTGTAACGAATTATGTGCATTTGTTTGAGGTACTGAACAAGCAGGTCCTGGAGCGGCACCTTGATTTGTTTGAATTGATTCAGTTGCTGCGGCGTTTCATTGACGGAAAAGAAGATCCGGGAGAAAACGAAAATTTGCTGCGACTTGAAAGTGAACGAAATGCGGTTCAGCTAATGACAATGCATGCCGCAAAAGGCCTGGAATTTCCAGTCGTATTTTTATTTGGAGGACTGACCGGAAACAAAAAAGACACGATGAAGTTTTATCATGATTCAACTGAAGAACCTGTCATAGATTTGCTCAGTTCAAATGTTCCCGCTGAACATCAGTGGCAGGCGGAAGCAGAACAGCAACGTCTGCTTTATGTTGCTATGACTCGTGCCTGCGGACGTCTCTATTTGCCATTTGCAGGATATTTAACGGGAAATTCAGGAAATCTTGTATGCAAAGTCAGTGACAGTTATTCATTTATTAACGATCAATTATCAACCATCAAAGAGCAATTATCTGCTGCTGTTGACAATTCTCCTTTCAGCAGCAGTATTGTCGGTACCTCTGCTTTGTACAAACAAGAAAACGTATATGAAATTGAACAGGAAAAGTTGCGTAAGTGGAAACCGACTCATCTTCCTGTGAGCCCAATTATTTTGGATGATTCAATTGAACCAGGTAAATTATTCAATCAACTCCGCTATAAAAAAAGGGGCTTTGTTTTAAGTTCCTTCAGCAGGATGAATAGAAAAAAGGAAGCACTGCAGGACATGGAAATGGAGTCTGCTTTGGTAGATGCTACGCCTGTAGAAATACGTACAGAAATTGATTTGGGAATGCGCCGGGAAAATGATGAAACCAACGAAATTGGATTGCCTTCGACTGCAGAACTGCACTCGGTTACCACAGAAAGAGTAGATGGGTTCCAACCAGAAACAAATAAAGATCCGCTTCCGGGGGGAGTTCAAACAGGAAATATGTTGCATGAATTACTGGAACTTGTGGATTTTAACACAATTCAAGCAAGTAATTCTCCCCAGGAATGGCTTGCTCATCCTAGCGTATATCGTCTGCTTGATTCGTTTAGGGAGCGTTATGGACGTTCTGTTGAAACATTGCCTCGAGTCGCAGAAATAATCTGGAGTACTTTGCGAGTGCCGGTGAAATTGGGAGAATCTAATGATGCTTTGGAATTGGCTGACAGTGAACGTTTTATAAGAGAAACTGATTTTTATTTTCCAATTCCTTTCAAGGTAAAAGGTAAAATGGACAAGGTGCAGGAGACACAAAACTACAGCTGGAAAATCGATCCAAAAGTAGACGGCTGGAAAGTTGAAAAAGGATTTTTGCGAGGTTCAATCGACTTTTTATTTGAACACAAAGGACTGATTTATTTGCTGGACTGGAAAAGTAATCTGCTGTCAGATTACCATGTGGAAACATTGGAACAAGAGGTCAAGCAGCACTATGAACTGCAACTGCAGATTTACACTCTTGCAACGTCCTACTGGTTCAAACTCGATAGTGAAGAAAAATATAACGAAAAATTTGGCGGCGTACTTTACATCTTTTTACGTGGAATGCCCCAGCACAAGGGCGTCTACTTCAAGCGTCCGAGCTGGCAGGATTTGAAGGAATACGAAAACAGGCTGCGCTTGGAAAATTATTAAAAGAGAAAACACTGGAATGGACAAGTAGTATTCGTGTTTCCGGATGCTTCAAAGTTCAAAAAACAGAACCGTCAATTGCTGTTTTTTCTTTGAGAGTTAAGCCGAACTGTTTTTGGAGGGGCGGGTCAGTTGAAAAAAAGTTTCCCTTGCGCTGTCAGTTCCAATGATGGCGGCACGGTCGTTGGCTTCAAAGCGAAAATCAACATCCAAACTGGTCTCCAATTTGTCATTCCGAATGACTCCAACTACAGAGGAAGCCGTCTTTGTCCTGATTTCAGACTCTCCAATCGTTTTACCAACCAGTACGCTTCCGGGTTTTATCAATATCCACTGCAAGTCAAACTGATGTTCTGCCCACTGGAGCTGCTCCAGGATTTTATCTTCCTCATTTTCACTGAAAAGAGAGGCAAACAAATCCTGCCGCAGGGATTCAGTGTAATGCTGGATTTTGGCGGCTGGAATATGCAAATGTACCAGGGCCTTGCGTGCCATTTCAAGTCCCGCCTCAAATTCCGGAATCACCACCTCAGAAATATTGAGCTTTTTGAATTCTTCCAAAAACTCAACACCCGGTGCACGTGCCACCACCTGAATTTCAGTATTCACTTTTCGCGCATTTTCGACAATCGCCTGCGCAATCACTACTTCCGGAGAAGTAATGATTAACATGCGCGCCGAAGAAGTCTCGGCCGCTTCTAATACCACTTCGTGACTTGCGTCTCCATAAATAACTGTAATTTCAGAATTTTTTGCCTGCTCGACCCGAAGTTGATCCAATTCAATAATCAACAGGGGAACGCTGAGGCGTTTCAGAACCTGGGCAATTCGGAAACCAACACGTCCGCCGCCTACAATAATCACATGATTCTGTAATCCGGATTTAGGATAATTGATGGTGTCCAACGGCTCATGCTGGAACCAGCGTTTACTGAGTGCATACAGATGC
>LSNO01000052.1 GCA_002082305.1 SAR324 cluster bacterium SAR324-CTD7B | reverse complement strand
GGCCCGATTTCATGCCCCCACGCACAATAACCCTTTTCGATGCGTAAGGAACTGAGTGCCTCGACCCCAGCAAGTTTTAACCCTAAATCATCACCAACCGTGCTGAGTGCGTCAAAAACCGGAAGTGCAGATTCGCTCGGAATATACAATTCCCAGCCCAACTCTCCAACGTATGATAAACGAGCCGCACGAACCATCGCCGGACCAACCTCAATGGTGCGGTGTGTGTAATACGGAAAACCGTAGTTTGAAAAATCGTCTAAACTGACACGACTCAATAACTTTCGTGAATTTGGCCCCGCAATGCTGATTACTGCATAAGCTCCGGTAACGTCGGTAACGGTGACAAACTCGTCCGGATTGAGGTTTCTACGAATCCAGTCTTTGTCGCGCACCGGTTGTCCGGTTCCGGTGACGAGCAAAAAACTATCCGCATCTAAGCGCATCAAAGTTAAATCACTTTCGTAACCGCCATGCTTGTTGAGCATGGCTGTATAAACAACTCGGCGGTCTGCTTTGGAAATGTCGTTGGCACATAATCTTTGTAGAACTGATTCCGCGTCACGTCCCTGCACCAGCAATTTCCCAAAAGTCGATTGGTCAAATAAAACAACAGCTTCTCTTGCCGCTCGATGTTCTTCCGCATGAAGTGAATGCCAGCCGGGTTTCTCAAAACTCAACTCCGGTGCAGTCGGTTTGTTTTCCGGATTGAACCAGCGAGGCCGTTCCCAACCCATTCGTTCCGCAAATTCTGCTCCGGCATTTTCGAGTCGGGAATGCAAAGGACTAAGTCGCAAATTCCGAGCAGTTTGATGCTGTCTTCCGGGAAAACTGACGGCGTAATGCAAAGCGAGCGTTTCCGGAGAACGTTCACGAAGTGTCCGTAAAGTATTTTGTGCCGGAACAAAACGCCGAATATCTACCGGCCAAAGGTCCATCGACGGCTCGCCGTCAATTATCCATTCAGCAAGTGCGCGTCCGGCCCCGCCGCCCGTTGCAATACCTACAGAACACATTCCGCAACCAAGAAAGAACCCACGCAGTTCCGGAGATTCACCCAACAAAAAACGGTCATCCGGAGTAAAACTTTCCGGGCCGTTGAGTAACATTTTCACACCGGTTTGCTCCAGTTCCGGAATGCGGTGCATGGCGTTTGCGAGAATCGGTTCAATGTGATCCCAATCTTCCGGAAGTAAATCGAAAGCAAAATCTTCAGGAAGTGTTTCAATGTCTAAGGCTTTTCCTTGCGGCTCAAAGCAACCTATCAGTAACCCCCCACCCTCATCCCGCAGATAAAGATGTCCGTCGTGGTCGCTGAGTGTAGGGAGCGGAGCCGTGACCGAATCCATCAGTTCGGTGAGTAAATAAAAATGTTCACATGCGTGCAGTGGTGCGACGGCTCCAACCATTGTGGCAATGCTACGTCCCCAAATTCCAGCACAGTTGACGACTGTTTCACAACTGATTTCCCCCTGTGCAGTTTGGACGGCGGCTACCCGTCCATTTTCAGTGCGAATTCCAGTAACTGGTGTATCCTCGAAAACCTTCAACCCCTGTGACTTTGCTCCTTTAATCAGTGCGGCGCAAATGTCGCTCGGACTGACCCGTCCATCAGAGGGTGAATAAACTGCACCGATCAGATCATCGCTACGCATCAACGGCCATTTTTCAGCGGCGTTGCTCACTGAAATTTCCTCGGCACCAATTCCGAAAGCTTGCGAAAGAGACGCTTGTCGGCGAATGTGTGTGAGGCGATCCGGATTGGTGGCAATGCTCAAACTTCCAGTTTGTTTCCATCCGGTGGCCTGTCCGGTTTCTGCTTCCAGCGAGGAATACAATGCCACGCTATTCTGCACAAGCCGTGTGAGACTTTCGGTAGATCGAAGTTGCCGAACTTGTGCAGCGGAATGCCAAGTGGTGCCGCTTGTTAATTTCGTCCGCTCCAGCAAAATTACATCTCTGCAACCATTTTTTAAAAGGTGGTACGCCGTGCTACACCCCATGATGCCGCCGCCAATAATTACGATTTTGCTCTGCTTTGGTAACTTAGTACTCATTAAACTTGAGTTTCTGAATTAGTGTATTCTACTTGAGATTTCAGGAACCCACATCTTGAAAACATTCATCCTCCATAACCCGGAATTCGACTGTTTTCCTCCCATCGGCTCATGCCCAAAACCAGAATGGCAACCAGGCCGATATACACGACAAACAACAACAGCATCGAAGCATTCATGGCTGTCGAATAGTCGTTGTAAATGCTCACCATTTGGTAAAGAAGTTCCGGAACTGCAATGGCCATAGCTTGCGTTGTGGTTTTGACAAGGTTCACCAAATTGTTGTTCAGAGAAGGCAAACTGACCCGAAAAGCCAACGGCAAAACAATGTAACGGTAAGTTTGTAAATGGCTGAAACCCAGTGCTTCGGAGGCTTCTTTGGTAGATTCCGGAACCGCCTCAATTCCAGCCCGGAAGATTTCCACATTGAAAGCTCCGGCAAAAAACGAAAGTGAAATAATAGCCCAGCCTACATTGGAAATAATAGGAATTTCCAGCCAACCGTCCGGAGAATAAGTCGGTGTAAACTGACCCAGTGCAAAGTAGAAAAACATCAACTGAATCAATGGCGGAGTGTTACGGAAAAACTGGATATAACCCTGAACCAGCAAGCGTAAAAATCGGTTGTGCTGGTTTTGCATCCATGCTCCGACAATCCCAATCACAACACTGATCAGGACACAAACCACTGCCAGTTCAATGGTAGTCCAAAAACCTTCGATGACACGATCCATCTGAACCGGATCATAGAAAAAAATGAAGTTCCATTTGGGATCGCTTTTGTAAAGCTCCAAAAAGAAATGGCTGATGGCTTCGGGCATTATGAATATTTTTCGGGGAGAACCGGAACGTCCGGTGCGGGTGAAAGCGACCGGAACTTTTTTAGTTCAAGTCCGGTCGCCGGAAAGAAAATGGAAACCAGTCAAGATTTATCTGCAATGCTCAACTGGTTTGTGTTTGATTTATTTGCCTTCCAACCAGTCTTTACTACGAAACTTTTGGATGACGAGATAATTTGTAGCCTGAATGCCGTGTTTTTTCTCCAGTTCGATCAAACGTCCGGACTGATGCCAGTTGTATGTCATACCGGTCATGAAGTTGCCAAATACACAACTTAGCTCCTCTAAAGGAACCGCAAGTCCCCAGGGGTTATCGTCTTCGGAAGCCAAAGGCATTTCAAAATCGTCCCAATTTCCGGAAGATAGATCCGACATAATGGAGGAATCGTCATAAACCCAGGCGATACACTTTTTATCGCGCAAAGCTTGTTTGGATTCAGCGTTTCCGGTGAAGGCGGTGATTTTCGCTCCATAACGCTCGGCGACAATTTTGTTATAGAATGCCCCTTGTTTGCCGCAAACCGGCTTGCCGCGCAGATCTTCCCAAGAGGTTAGGCCCAAGGCTTTCGGAGACATAATATTAGTTCCGGAAGTGTAATAGTTGGGCTGAGTGATGCCGACAATTTTACGGCGATCCACACGATCCGACATGGTGGCGATCATCATGTCGGTTTTGCCCTGTTCCAAGAACTGCATCCGGTTCGAGGACTGCACCGGAACCAATTCCAGTTTCACGCCCATTGCGTCAGCGACATCCTTGGCCATGTCAATTTCCATACCCACCAGTCCACCGGCGGTATTGCGATAACCCCAAGGTTTGTAATCGGCCTTAACACCGATAACAATTTTACCGCGCTTCATTACTTTGTTCCATCTCTCGTTCGTGCATTGTCCGGCACTAGCCGCAGTGGAAACTAGGCTTAAAGCCAAAGTCGCCGACAAAGTACCCAAAATCATTTTATTCAGTACTTTCATTTTATTCTCCAATAAGAGTTAAAAAATCTTTGCAGCACCATTGCGCAAAGATAAAATGCTACACAGAACGAAAATTCAAATACTGAAAACATCGTTATTGAAATTGTGTAACATCCTTGCACGCAAAGTTATAAGTTTATTAGCTGAACCTGTCAAGTACTTTTCATATATTTCTTCACTAGTGTCCCAATAAGTTATCGAATAAATTCAATTGGAAAGAATCTTCAATGGCAATTGGAGTATTATTAGATTTATCAAGTAACTGAATTAATGATATTTTTCAAATAATGACCGGCTTAAAACCCGTAGAATATTGTAGAGTGATGCATCTATTTTCAGTCGTTTTTTGATAAGAGCCACAGGCACATAAACAGAAACTGTGATCCGGATTTGTGTTTTGACTGCGTTTTCAGAGGTTCCGTAAAACTATTTGATGCGTAAGTGCGTATTGTTAGCATTCGAGATAGATTAGCTGTTTTTAAAATAATATTTTCTCTTTACACTTAAGATGGATTCAATAATTCCTAGTACAGGCGTAAAATAGCTTATGCTTATAGGACATCTGGTACATTAGGGTCAAAGACACTTTTTTATTTTTATTTCCAGCTCTCTCAATAAATTTTTCAAATACAACTGAAGTTTTTCTGCCCTATCTTCACAAAATTTCCAAGGCACAAACTCATCCATATAAGTCCGTTGTGCAATTTCCAGTTGAATACAATGAATTCCATATTCTGGATTTGCATAAGTCCGGGTAGTCCAACCCCCATTGAAACGTCCATTCAAAACGTAATTGTATCTGCCATCCTTTTCACACATGTCGATTGCTACTTTTTCAATTTTTGAATCACAACTCTTACCATTGTTTGTACCTAAATTTAATTCCGGTAATGCACCTTCAAATAAATTTGGCAGGTATGAGCGGATTGAATGACAATCGAAAAGCAAGACAATGCCGTATTTTTTTTTGATACGATTAAGTTGTTCCAACAGTGCAGCATGATACGCGGTATGGTAAGTTTGTAGACGACTTTCAATTTCCTGAGCATCTGGTTCTGCTCCTTTATTATAAATGTCCTGCCCCTCAAAATCCAAGGTCGGACATAGTTCAGTTGTAACCAGTCCAGGATAAAGTGATTTTCCAGAAGGATCACGATTCACATCAATTAGATAGCGATTAAAAGTGGCCTGTACCACAGTTGCTTGTGGAAGCAGACCCTTGTAAAGTCTATGAATATGCCAGTCTGTATCAGCTATCTTAAGACCGTTAGCATTGAATTGAGAAGCAACTTTTGCAGGTATAAATGTCCCTCCGTGAGGTTGTCCTAGAATCACAGGGCTTTCTCCTTCAAATACTTCAACTGGATTCATGACTCTCCAATTTTTGAAATTTGTATTCCCACACAAAATGTAAAAAGGTTTATTTTCAGAATCATATTTAATTTTTAATCAACTTAATCTCTCTAACTTCATCATCTGCATTCCAATTTAAATTAACATCTTGCTTTCTTTTTGTAAGTACATATAATTTTTCCCTCAACTCAACAACTATAACAAAATGAAATATTTTGCTGAATTAGCTCTCATTCCCGAAGGATGGTCAAAGAATGTACGTGTGACAATTGATTCGTCGGGCAAGATTGAATCAGTAGAATCAGGGATTGAACCTAATCATGAAGATATACATCTAAAAAATCGAATCCTTCTACCTGCATTATCGAATCTGCATAGTCACTCTTTTCAAAGGGCTCTAGCTGGATTGACCGAAAAGCGTTTGAAGAATAATGACAGTTTTTGGAGTTGGAGGGTGTTAATGTATCATTTTTTGGAACAACTTTCTCCAGAGCAACTTGAAGCGATTGCCTCACAAGTATTTATGGAGATGCTGGAATGCGGATATACTTCAGTCGGCGAGTTCCATTATGTACACCATCAGGAAGCCGGAAAGCACTATGATAATATAGCAGAAACATCTTGTCGGATAATCACTGCAGCTCAAGAAACAGGAATAGGATTGACACATCTGCCAGTTTTTTATATGCAAAGTAATTTAGACGGATCTAAACTTTCTCAAAACCAACTTCGCTTTGGCAATAATTCAGTACAATATTTTCGTATTCTTGAACTAGCGCGAGCTGCACTCAGTAATGCACCGAAAGATTATTTGCTAGGAATCGCACCACATTCTTTGCGAGCAGTTTCTCCAGAAGCCTTGGTAGAAATAATCGAAGCGAAGACCTCCGGACCGGTACATATTCACATTGCTGAACAGCTCAAAGAAGTTGTTGACTTTCAGCTTAAATTCAACGCTCGCCCGGTGGAATGGTTGTTGGATAATACTGCAGTTGATTCAAAATGGTGTTTTATTCATGCAACTCATTTAACCTCAAAAGAAATACACAATTCGGCTAAATCCGGAGCAGTAGCAGGATTGTGTCCAATCACTGAAGCCAATCTGGGAGACGGAATCTTTGATGGTTCCGGCTGGCTTTTGTCTGGGGGAAAATATGGAATTGGTTCCGATTCAAATGTACAAATTTCACTAACAGAAGAATTACGATTATTAGAATACAGTCAACGACTCTTAAAAAAAGAACGCAATGTTATGTCTCAAGTACCAGGATCTGTCGGGCATGCACTTTACAATGATTCTCTAGTAGGCGGAGCTCAAGCTTTGGGCCGTAATTCCGGAAGTATAACATCCGGGAATTGGGCTGATTTGCTGACACTTGATGCAGAAAGTCTGACTTTTTGTGGATGTACTGAAGATCAAATTTTAGATCGTTGGATTTTTTGCGGTAACGATTCCCTTGTCCGTGAAGTCTGGTCTGCAGGTCGGCAAATGGTGGTCAATGGTCGCCATATTAAGCACAGTATAATTGAAAAACAATACCGAAACGTAATCCAAGAAATTCAAAAAGAAATGTGAGTGTGTTTCCAAACTTAAATTTACTTGCCCACTCCAAAGATCAGATAGAAAATATTAGATATAATTTTTTGATCCAAATATCAACAGCCTCGTCAATAACCACATTGCCTGCGTCAATTCTATAAAATTTATAGCCAAATTCATTGAAAATACTTAGCTGGTTTTGAATACTAGATAATTCAGACTTTCAAGCCTTAAAAACAAAAAATCCCGCCAAAGTTATGTAGAAACAAACTCTGGCGGGATAATTTTAGCAAGCAGAATCAGCTTAAGATTAATTTAATTTCTTAAGATCTGACTCTGTTGGCTGACCAATCTCGATCATGCGAGATTTCTTTTCTTCAGGAACGATCCTTTCAAGACTAATGGTCAGCATACCATTAACCAAATCCGCTCCTTTAACTATCACGTCATCAGAAATGGTAAAACTCCGTGTAAATGCCCGCTTGGCAATCCCACGATGCAAATATTCTCCTTCTTCCTGATCTGTTTTTGAACGCACAGTTAATACACCTTCTTTGAGCTCTGCTTCCAGATCCTCTTTGGAAAATCCGGCAACAGCCATTTCAATGGTGTACATATTTTCTTCGTCCTTACGAATATTGTATGGTGGAAAACCGCCCTGGTTTTCAGACCTTTCAACATCTCCGAAAAGACGGTCAAACATTGAATCAAACCCAACGGTAATCCCGAGAGCTTTATCAAAATCTGACGGTGTTATTGATGAGTAACGTGCTAAATGTAACATAATACCTCCTTATATAAGCAAGGTGTTAACAGAAATACCTCCAATCCATAGCACTAGACCTGGAGGTGGTTGAAGGGGCTACCGCCATGGTCAGCCCCGGACTCGGCTTCTCTCACTTTTCACTAAGTTAGAGAACCGAAATTGAAAATCTATTTAACGGCTTATTCCTCATTGGAGACAGAAGTAATATTTTCAAAAAATATTTTAGCTTTGGAAACATTTGCTGTGACTTCCTGTCCGTCATGGATTTCTCCTGATAAAATTGCTCTTGCCAAGGCAGTCTCAAGTTCTTTCTGAATTGCACGTTTGAGCGGTCTGGCACCATAGACCGGGTCATAGCCGACTTCTGCAAGGTAATCGATAGTTTTATCTTCCAACTGCAGTGAAATGTTTCGCTCTTCTAAACGCTTTTTCAGCCTTTCCAACTGAATCTTTATTATACCGTTCATGTGTTCCTGAAGCAGCGGATGAAAGACGACTGTATCATCAACCCTGTTTAAGAATTCCGGACGAAAATGCTGCCGCAGTTCCTGTAGAACCAATTTTTTTTGTTCTGCCAGCAAAGATGATCCGGAAATTCCGTCCTCATTTTGGTTGATCAATTTTTGACTGCCAATATTCGAAGTCATGATTACCAGTGTGTTTTTGAAATCAACGGTACGTCCGTGTGAGTCAGTAAGTCTTCCGTCATCAAGAATTTGCAGCAAAACATTAAAAACATCAAAGTGAGCCTTTTCAATTTCATCGAACAACAAAACGCTGTAAGGTTTTCTTCGTACTGCTTCAGTGAGTTGTCCACCATCGTCAAAGCCAACGTATCCGGGAGGTGCGCCAATCAAACGGGAAACCGCATGTTTTTCCATGTATTCACTCATGTCAATGCGGATCATGTTCTGCTCATCATCAAATAAATTTTCTGCCAAAGCCCTTGCCAATTCTGTTTTACCAACACCTGTTGGACCCAAAAATATAAAACTTCCAAGCGGCTTGTTTGGATCATTGATTCCGGAGCGTGCCCGCATTACTGCATCCGAAACAAGATCAATCGCCTCATCCTGTCCAACCACTCGTTGATGCAGCTGTTCCGGAAGACGCAACAATTTTTCGCCTTCTCCTTCAATCAGTTTCTGCACAGGAATTCCGGTCCAGTGTCCTACAATTTCGGCAATGTCCTCTGCATCTACTTCTTCCTTGAGTAGTTGATTCTTGCTGCTTTGTTCTTCAGATTGTGTGGTTTTCAGCCTTTTTTCCAGTTCCGGAAGTTCACCATATTCCAAACGTGCTGCCTCTTCCAAATTATAGTCCTGCCGTGCACGTTCAATTTGCAGACGCACTTCTTCTATTTCCTGCTTCAATCCACTCATATCCTGTAAAGCAGATTTTTCTTTTTCCCATTGCAGAGTCAAATTGTCAAAGCTGTGCTGCAACTCTGCCAACTCTTTAGACAGTTTTTTCAGCCTCTCTTTGGAAGCAGTATCATTTTCTTTTTTCAGTGCTTCTTTTTCGATTTGCAATTGCAGTATTCGCCGTGATATTTCATCCATTTCAGCAGGCATGGAATTTATTTCTACTCTTAAACGCGCTGCCGCTTCATCCATCAAATCGATGGCTTTATCCGGAAGAAAGCGATCCGAAATATAGCGGTGAGAAAGCGTTGCGGCGGCAATCAAAGCTGCATCTTTTATACGAACACCATGATGTATTTCGTAACGTTCCTTTAAGCCCCGTAAAATCGAAATCGTATCCTCAACTGTGGGCTGATCCACCAAAACCTGCTGAAAACGCCGCTCGAGTGCAGGGTCTTTTTCGATATGTTTTCGGTATTCATCCAGAGTAGTGGCACCAATACAATGCAGTTCGCCGCGAGCCAGCATTGGTTTAAGCAAATTTCCTGCGTCCATAGAACCTTCAGTTTTTCCCGCACCGACAACTGTATGCAGTTCATCAATGAAAAGCATTATTTGTCCATCTGAATCTACAACTTCCTTGAGGACTGCTTTAAGACGCTCTTCAAATTCACCTCGATATTTCGCTCCGGCAATCAGGGCACCCATATCAAGCGAAATCAGCTTTTTATTTTTTAGACTGTCCGGCACATCATTTCGAACAATACGCTGTGCTAAACCTTCGGCTATTGCAGTTTTGCCTACACCCGGCTCTCCAATCAGAACCGGATTGTTTTTTGTGCGACGCGAAAGTACCTGTATCACTCTACGAATTTCATCGTCCCGACCGATCACAGGATCCAGCTTTCCATCACGTGCACGCTGACTCAGATTTGTCCCATATTTTTCAAGTGCCTCGTATGTTTCCTCAGGATTCTGACTTGTCACTCTCTGTCCTCCACGTACATCCTGAATTGTACCCATTAAACGTTCACGTGTAACTCCATTCTCAGCCAATATTTTTCCTGCAGGCCCCTTACGTCCCTCCTCGGTCAATGCCAGCAAAAGATGCTCAACACTTACATATTCGTCCTGCAGTTTTTTTGCTTCATCTTCGGCTCGCACCAAGGCCTGATTCATTTCACCGCTAGCGCCCACTCTTCCTGCTGAACTCCCGCTAAGAGTCGGTAAAGACTTCAAAGATGATTCCAGTGCCTGTGTAAATTTTTCAGAATCGAGCTCCATTTTTTCGAAAATCCTGGGAACTAAACCATTTTCCTGGAAAGTTAAGGCACTCAAAAGATGGACTGTGGACAACTCGGAGTTTTTGCGCCGTACTGCGTCGCTGTGTGCATTTTCCAAGGCTGACAGCGATTTTTCTGTAAATTTTTGGGTGTCCATTATAACCTTTATTTTTTCGAATAAAATCCTTTTAGCACTCACTATACTAGAGTGCTAACAAAACTTCAAGTGAAATTTTTTACAAAGAAAAAAAAGTTTTCCGGGAAAATAATTATGAAATTTATTTTTTTTTGTTTCTTACTTTTTTTGTAATAAAATCCAAAAAAGCAATAAAAATAAAAAAATCAGAGGTATGGAATGAACTAAAAAAAATAGTCTTCAAGTCAGCAAAAAAATATTTCAAAAAAATATTTTTTTTTATAATTCCTGCTTGAAATCTGTTTGGGAAGTCTGTATCTTTTGAGGCTACACCCCGGAGTGAATATGGAGCAAATCCCAGGTCATGCTAGGCTCAGGATTTAAATTCATGAATTCGTAAAAGGATTCAAGTGGCGGAGCCACTCTCCGGGGTCTTAATAAATATGAGCAACAAGCGTGCCTTGCCCCTTCCACAATGCTTTCATGTAATTTCTGCCTTTATTATTTTCTTATTTGTTGCTAAAATTGCCTCTTTTAGATTTTCCAGAAGAATTATACTTAGCTCATAGATTTTTCTACCATTCGTCCAAAGAAAAGAATGGTGTTTTTTGTGACCATCATTTTTTTCACTGACACAGATGGCCAAGCTGTATTTTTACTATTCTGCAATGAATGCAGGAAAAACCACGACACTCCTTCAGTCAGCATATAATTATCGTGAGCGTGGAATGAAAACACTGGTACTTAAGCCAAAAGTTGATGATCGTTACAACCCCGACAGGGTACGTTCACGAATTGGACTGGAGTCGGATGCAGCCAGTTTTGAGTCAGAAGATGATTTACTTGCTCTGACAGAGAAAATTGACAAAAAAACTCCTTTGAGCTGTATTTTGCTTGATGAAGCTCAATTTTTGACAAAAACCCAGGTTTATGCATTAGGAGAGATTGTTGATAAACTTGGAATCCCTGTACTGGCCTATGGTTTGCGTACTGATTTTAAGGGAGAGCTTTTTGAAGGAAGTCTGCATTTACTGGCGTGGGCAGACGAACTGGTGGAAATAAAGACTATCTGTCACTGTGGTAAAAAAGCGAACATGGTACTTCGTCTTGATGAGAATGGAGAGCCGTTAAAGTCCGGTGAGCAAATACAGATCGGCGGAAACGACAGCTATGTTTCAGTTTGCCGAAAACATTATAAGTCAGCAGGAACCTGAAAACTTCTGAACTGATGCCCCTTAATTCTGTAACTATTAATGTATACAGAATTCAGTGGACACTCATTATCAATTAGTAATAACAAAATATTTTAATATTCCTTTCACAAAAAAATAAATTTGAAAAATGTTGCGATTGCCGGTGCAACCGGTGCTGTTGGTACGGAATTTCTTAAACTTTTGGAACTCCGTAAATTTCCTATTAACAATTTAAAACTGCTTGCTTCCGAACGTTCCGTTGGAAAGAAACTTGAGTTTTGTGGTGAACAAATCACTGTTGAAGAACTGACGACAAAATCTTTTCAAGGAGTAGATTTGGTGTTTTTTTCTGCTGGAAAAGGGCGCAGCAAAGAATTTGTACCTCATGCAGTTGATGCCGGTACAGTGGTGATTGACAACAGCAGTGCTTTCCGATTACATCCGGATGTACCGCTTGTTGTTCCGGAAATCAACCCGCAAATGGTGTTCAAACACAAAGGCATAATTGCTAATCCAAATTGCTCCACAATCCAAATGGTGGTTGCGCTCAACCCTCTGCACCAGGCCGCAACTATTAAACGAGTGGTGGTTTCTACCTATCAATCCACTTCCGGAGCAGGTTCAAAAGG
>LSNO01000051.1 GCA_002082305.1 SAR324 cluster bacterium SAR324-CTD7B | reverse complement strand
TCAATGGCAACTCATATTGACGTTCGCCGTTGAATTGAAAAAAGGCGTTTGCTACTGCAGAAGCAGTTGGTACAAGGCCAATTTCGCCAACACCCTTTGCGCCACAGGGACCGAATTCATCCGGTTCCTCTATGCCGATAACCACGATATTAGGAGTGGCGGACGCACGAATCATCCCAAGTTTTCCAAGCTTTGTGTGTACAGGGCGGCCTTCTTCCATATCAAATTTTTCAGAAAGCGCATATCCCAATCCCATGTGAACCGAACCTTCAAGCTGTCCTTCAAATAAAATTGGATTAACAATCCTGCCGGCATCGTGTGCTGCAAAAACGTTTTCCACTTTTCCGGAGTCATCCAGTGTTACAACTTGCGTGGCATAACTGTAAGAATAATGCGTTTGTGGTTCATCTGCATCTGCCTCAATCGCCGTTGTCCAGTCACAGACCCATTCACCGACGTATTCACGCCCCACCAATTCTTGCAGTGAGTGTGTTTCCAAATCAGCTTTCAATTTATTACCAGCATCCAAAACGCTGTTTCCAATGAGAGAGGTACCACGTGAAGCAGTTGTCATTCCACAGGGAGTGTCTTTTGAAGTATCTACCTTGACTGAAATGAAATTTGGATTGACGCCGGTTGCTTCACATAAAAACTGAACTGCCATCGTAAAAACTCCCTGTCCCATTTCCGTCCAGCCGTGGTGGATCGTAATTTCAGTTGGTGAATCAATCACCACTTTGACTTTGCTCTCGTCCTGGACTCCGTTGCCGATTCCGGTATTTTTCATACCACAGGCAATTCCGGCGAATTTAGCGTTTTGAAACTGTTCTTTCACTGCAATTAATGTTTTTTGAATACCGATTCCGGAAGTTATTTTTTGACCGGTCGATGTCTGGTCACCGGGTTGAAGGGCATTGTCATATCGTATTTGCCAGCGGTCAAATCCGCCTTGTACGCACAGTTCATCAATACAGCTTTCAATTGCAAAATTGATTTGGTTTACACCAAATCCACGCATAGCTCCGCATGGAATATTATTGGTGTAAACAGATCGGCTCCTGAGCTTTACAATTGGAATTGAGTAAGCACTGGTTGCGTGCCCGGCCGCCCGTTCCAGCACTTTCATACCAACGGACGCATAAGCTCCTGTATCGCCGATGATGTCTGCTTCAACAAAAGTCAACTTGCCGTTTTCGTCACAGCCAAGTGACATTTCCATAATCAT
Organism: SAR324 cluster bacterium SAR324-CTD7B; assembly: GCA_002082305.1. Lineage (GTDB taxonomy): Bacteria > SAR324 > SAR324 > SAR324 > NAC60-12 > Arctic96AD-7. The sequence continues at coordinate 8,124 of LSNO01000051.1, read as the reverse complement.
TGGATGCCGCTTTGGATGCATACAAAGTGATTCCGGGCGAGTCAGGGCGACTCTTACCGGGACTTGTAACAAATGGGAATACAAAGCTGCGTGACCTTGCACCGAGATGTCCTCCTTGCCGCCAAACCCGCCTCCATTCGGCATCAAAACGACGACAACCTTTTCTGATGGTAGTCCCAATATTTTACTGATGCTGTTCCGGTCCTCATAGACACCCTGACTCTGAGAAAAAACCTCAACTCCATCTTCCATTGGTTTTACTACACAGCATTCAATTTCCAAAAAAGCATGTTCGATGCGTTGTGTTTTGTAAGTACCTTTTGTCACAAAAGCACTTTCTTTTTCTGCCTGATTTGCGTCGCCTCGCTCAATCTCTGTATTTGACAGCAGGTTCCCGCTTTCATGTATTTTTGGACTTTCAGCTGATAATGCTGCAAAAGGATCGGTAACCGGTGTTAAAATCTCATATTCCACCTCTATCAGTGCAACGGCTTCCCGGGCAATCTGTTCTGTTTCAGCCACGACTCCAGCCAGAACATCCCCGACATAGCGTGTGGTTTCGCCGACTTGCAGCATCAAGGGCCAGTCCGGAACAATCAAGCCGGTGAATCGTTGCCCCGGAATATCTTCGGCAGTAAATACACGCAATACTCCATCCAATTTTTCTGCAAAGGAAGTGTTGATTTTCAGAACCTTTGCTCTGGGATGGTTACTGAATTTCAAGGCACCGTGTACCATACCTTCAAATTTCAGATCTGCAACATAAGGTGCTTCGCCTGTTGCCAAACGGAGGGAGTCATATTTTGGCAGGCTTTCACCGACTTTTCCGCTGCTTTGCGGCAGCTCGATTTTGGCATTATTCCGCAAAGCCTCTGCCGCAGATAGACAGGATTTGGTCACTTTTTTATAGCCGGTACAGCGGCAAAGATTACTGTTCAGGGCCTTGTTGATTTCTTTCTCTGTCACAAATCCCTGATTCAACAAGGGCCAGACTTTCATGATGATTCCCGGTGTGCAGAATCCGCACTGCAGACCTCCTTCTATGGCAAAGGCATTGATCACAGTTTCTTTTTTTCCCGGATCCAGTCCCTCCATCGTGATGACTTCTTTTCCTGCAATACGTCTCATCGGTGCAATACAGGCTTTCAGTACATTCCCGTCCAGCAAGACAGTACAGCATCCACAAACTCCTTCCGGAGCACAACCGTCTTTGGGTGAGATGATATCCTCAACATCACGTAAATATGTCATCAAAGACAATTCTGGATCACCTTCGTAATTAATGGTGGTACCGTTAAGTTTGAATTCCATGGTCTGCTCTTTTAGTTTTATTTTTTCCATTTAAATTAAGTGGCACTAACATAAGAACCACTTCCGGTGGCTGAAATAGCGCTTCTCATCATTTGCATTATCTCATAATTTAAGAAACTTACACTACTTTTTCCCTCACCGGAAATGGTGTTTTCAAGATCGTTTTTGGAAAATTGAATGTCAAAATCCGGTCCGGAATAATTAACAGTATTTCCAGTTTCAGAAACACGATATTCTTTGCCGTCAAAACGGGCAAATACCTTAGGGGCACAGCGCTCTGTGCCTTCATCCTCAATATAAAATCCATCATGATTTGTAAATGATTGAAAAGACTCCAAGCTTCCAAAAAAACGAGGCTTAAGTACAAACGGACCCCCGTCTTCTGGGCAGAAAATATCGCAGTTTCCGCACTCATTGCAAAAATCTGCAAAGTTCGCAATTTGATATTTTTTCTCTAATTTTAAGGTTTTCCTGCCAGTAACCGCCCATCCGGAATTATTAGTTTCGAATTCCAGAATTTCTGTTTCACCCGGTGGAATTTTCAGTGCAAAATTAGCATCGTTCGGACAAACAGGAATGCACTTGTCGCAGGTGAGGCAGTCGAATAATTCAAGCATGGTACCGACTTTACGGGGCGGTTTTGAGTTTTGCTCTATTCCATAACGTGCGTTAGTAGTCACTTCGTCAACGTATGTTTTTGTGTTCAAGAGCTTGGTTTCGGAAAGCCATTTTTCAAAAGTTTCATTCGCCACCGGAGCTTCCGATCCGGCAACTTTCCTGAGTTCACCGCCGTTTGCCAGTGTTTTGCGACAAGCATCCGCCAGCGGAACATCCGGTCCGGAAACATTTCCAACTCCCAAACCAATATTTTCCAGCGCTTGTTCAGCGTTTCCGTAAGCTTTGAGAATGTAACTTTCAATGTCGCTAACACCCAGATTGTCCATGCGCGAATTCAGCTCTTTGTAATAAGCACTGCTTCTGCTGTAGCCGCCAACTTTAAGCAAATCACTGCAAACAGTGATTGGTGTCAATCCTAAAGCAACGGTATCTGCAAAGTTGGTTTTGTCGATTCCGGCAGAAAAGGAAATAGGAAATTGGTCGCCAAAAATTTCTCTGAACTGCTTAACCAAATTGATGCCTAAAACGTGTAAAGGTGTTCCGGAAAGGTACATTACTTTTTCTGTGTCCGGGAAGAAATTCCGGTGGTTTTCCACAATCAGCGTGTTATTGAATTTGACTCCAAAACCCAATCCGAGCGTTTTTGCCGTTAAACCCAGGCGCTCAACAAAACCCTGTGCCTGTTCCCAGGTTGCATCATTTTCAAAGGCTTCATCCGGAACATGGACATCGGCGTAACCCATGATTCCATTTAATAAATGACGCACCTGATCTTTTCCTAACAGAGTTGGATTGAGTTTGATGATACAATTCAATCCATGTTCCCGAAAAAGATAATCAATTATTTTTTCAATTTCTTCCGGAGGACATCCGTGAAAAGTACTTAAAGTCAGTGTGTCGGAAAGTTTCGTCTGGAAATCCAGGTTCCGGAATTGACGATACTGTTCCGGAATTTGTTTTCGGTAATGCTCCACGACTTCGGAAGCATCCAGCATACCCTCAATAAAACGGCGCACTTTGTCAGATTGAATCCCCTTCAAATCATAACCGACACTCATGTCATACAGCACGTCGCCGAAATTTTCCGCCAAATCCAGCTTTCCGGATGCTCGCAATATCTCAATCAACATTGCGCCTTTGACATATTCGTGTAGCGACTGCTCAACCCGCAACTCCTGCGACCATTCCACATTGTAACCGACCGTTTGCATATCAATGCAAGGGCGCGGAATTTCCAATTCATCCAGGATTTGCACTGTTTTGAGTTCCATAATTCTTGAGCCACCGAGCCAAGACAAGACTAAATTTTGTGCCATTTGCGTTTGCGGACCGGAAGCCGGGCCGAGTGGCGAAGAACTATTTTTTCCGTGAAATTTAACGGAGTAATCTCGTCCGGATTGTCCGATAAAAAATTTCTTTTGCGGATAATCGAAAATTGATTTTTCTGTTTCCAATTCGGTGAACATCCGAGTCACGAGTGCACCGAATGGATGTGGGATGAGTTCTGCCATAAAAAAGTTTCAAAGTTTCAGAGTGGTAGCCCCGTGCCTCCGTGCCGGGGTTAATATTTTCATGAAAAATGTACCCATAGTTTTTTTGCTTGCGTAACGGCATTGGCCTTGATTTCTTGTTCCGAAAAATTTTGCAATTGATAATCACGAATCCGGAATTCGCCTCGTGTCATCACATCACACGGCAAACCGCTCAAACCAAAAAAAACATGTCCGAAAATGGTTGCATCAGAAATCGGCGTTCTTGGAGCATAATCAAAAATCGCCAAATCTGCTTGATATTCCGGTAAAATGTAACCCAGTTTTTTCCCAAATAATTTGGAGGCAATTTTTGGATTATTTTCAAATAAAAGTTGCAGATAATTTGCGCTATCTTCTCCGCCATCTAAATGTGAACTGCGAATCAACATGCCTTCTTTTCCTTCGCGTAACATACTGCCTTGCATTCCGTCTGTTCCAAGTCCAGACTTGAGTTGATTGATAGTATTGTTTGATGACATACCGACACGGTTGTTGGCATTTGAGGACGGGTTGTGAACGATTTGCGCTTTGTGTTTTTGGAGCAAATCCACATCCGAATCTTTTATGTGCAGTCCATGAATAATCAGCGCATTTTCATTAAGTAAATCAAATTTATCCAGCCGTTCCAAAACGGATCCATAACCTTTTTTTAGGGCATCTTCTTCGTCTGCTTTGTCTTCTGAAACATGAATGTGAATGCCCCATGATTTTAACGAATCAAGGGCTGTCCGGATTTTTCTTAAAGAATCTTCGGACAAAGTAAAAGAAGCATGCAAACCAATCAGCGGATGGACATTTGGATGATCAGAAAATTTCCGGACAGCGTTAATATTTTCCTGCAAACTGGCCTCGAATTTTTCTGTACCGTTACGGTCGGTGATTTCAAAAGCAACGCTGGAATTCAGACCAAATTTCTCTCCGGTTTCTGCCAGCAAAGACAACGACCCTTCGATAAAACTGGGACTGCAATGATGGTCGATGAACGTTGTTGTTCCGGCTTTGAGGCTGTCCAGCAATCCGGATTCAAAACAGGCTTGTGTGGAATCACGATCCAAAGCAAGATCCATTTTCCACCAGACTTCTTGCAAAATTTCAGTAAAGTTGGTCGGATTTCCTTTGGGCAAAGGCATTCCCACTGCCAGTGCAGAATATAGATGATGGTGCGCATTGATCATGCCGGGCAGTGCTACTTTTCCGTCCAAATCAAAAACCTCATCGAAGGTTCCGGACGGCTCACTGCTGTCCACACTTTCAATCGTTTCACCGGAAATAGCAACAAAAGCATTTTCGATAAAGGCCGGATCCGAGCAAGGATTGATGACATGTAAATTTTTCAGCAGTGTTTTTTTCATGAGGATCTCATTACATATGTTACTCAGTGACGGGCTATTATATCGTATCTGACGGTTCAAATCAAATTTTTGGCTCCATTTTCGTTATAAATTATTTAGAAATTCTGTAAAATAATTATTCCATGAATCTTCCGGATGTACACCGATTTCTAAAATCCAAAGTTTTTCGAGAAGTTCAGGAAATTTTCTGAGTTTTACAGCATCTTTTTCTGTAGTCACAATATAATCAGGTTGCAGCTTTTCCTGTTCATGCAGTATCTTTTGTACATCTTTAAAAACATAATCATGGTGATCCTGGAATTCAAGCTTCCGGATAACATTTCCCCCTTGTTGTTCCAGCAAAAGTCCAAATCCTGCGGGTTGAGCAATTCCGGAAGTGAGCAGCAGTCGCTTTCCTTTTAACTGGAGAACGTTCAGTTGCGCTTGCCCGTCCAGCCGGGAAAGACGCTGAGGCTCAAAACTGAATTTAAAAACAGGACAGTTGACTTTCAGCTCATTTTTGAGCATTTGCATTACTGAATCTGAAGCAGCCAAATTAGTTTTAGTAATAATGATTACATCCGCACGTACCCATTGATTCTCCGGTTCACGCAATATTCCTAGTGGAAGTAAGGAACCGTTTCCTAATCCACGCTCTGCATCAATCAAGAGTATATTCAGATCACGCCGGATAGCCAAATGTTGGTATGCATCATCCAATATCAGAACATCAGGATGATCCCGAATTTCTGCCGAATGAGCTGCAGTGATCCGGGAACTGCCCACATAAACCGGAACTTCAGGATTCCGCAAAGCAAGTAAAAACGGTTCGTCACCAATAATATCCGGATCAATTGTACTGTCTTCACAAAAACGAAACCGTTGCTGAGTTGATCCATTCTTTCTCCTGTAGCCTCGGCTTAGAATGGCTGGACGCTTTTTTTGGTTCTGGATTTCCTTTACCAGAAAATCAACAACCGGAGTTTTTCCTGTTCCACCTACTGTTAAATTTCCAACTGAAATAACCGGAGTTTCAGGCTGATGTGTTTTTAACCAGCCATTTTTGTAGCATTGTAGCCGCAAAAGAACTATGGCTTTGTAAATCTGTGAGGTTACCAAAAGGAACGGTTCAAATAATTTACTTGAAAAATTCATGGTTTTATTTCTAATGTTTTCTTGATCTGCTCCAGTTCAGAAAATTCTGGTAATTCCTGAATTTCATCTGCAAATACACGAGTTGGAGTCACAAACACCATCACATGATCGAAACTGTTATTTGAACCACTTGTCCGGAAGAACGTACCCAAAAAAGGAAGATCTTTAAAAAACGGTACTCCGGACTGGCTTTCTCCTGTTCTGTTTTTGATCAATCCACCAAGCAAAAAAGGTTGACCATCCTTCACAAAAACTTGAGTTTGTGCACGCTGAGTATTGATCGGTGGTATTCCGTCAATGCTGGAACCTTCTATTGGATTACTGGTTTCCGCATATATCTTAAGCCAAATCCGGTCATTACTGTGGTTATCACTGTCCTCAATCAAGCGTGGTGTCACCCTGAGTGTAATGCCAGTTTTCAATTCCTGCAGACGGCTCGTTTTTTCAGTTGAGATTTTAATATGCAGAACCGAACCACTATTCATTTCTGCTTCAATATTATTTAGCGTAACAACTACAGGACGCGAAAGCATTCGCCCTTTGCCTTCACTCTGCAACAAACGCAGTACTGCATCGACGCGCAAAGCCTGCGAAGCTGCGGCCGGACCCAACGCTAAACCTGCAGTAAAAGGTCCTTGATCTGTGATACTGACTGTTCCATCCGTTGAAACACTTTTGCCCCTGAATTCCAGCCCCAATTGTCGTGAATGAGTTTCGCTGGTTTCAAACAAGTGGGCTTCAATCCTGATCAAAGGCAAGGGACGATCCCAAACCTGCACCAGTTTTTCCATCCAGTCCACGTGAGTTTTGCTGCCCTCCAGTATGAGCGAGTTGCCAAGCAAATCCGGAATAATTTGTGGACGCAGCGGAGGAATTTCAGTCTCGTCTTCAAGCCTTTGCTGTAGTGCTTTTCTCAAGCTCTCTTCTACACCGGGAATTGTCAGGGGCTGCCCGTTGCTCTGTACAGTTTGCGGCCCCACACTTAAGTACTTCAACTTCAGTCGTACAATTCTGGTTTCCGGAATTAATTTCGGTTCTATACCTTCAGATTCAACCGCAGGTGATGCAGGAAACGGTTCCACATCAGCTGATGATACTTTCTGGAGTCCGCTTTCCCATTGTTCAATCAGTTGTACTGTTAAAACAACGGATTCTTCGGAACCCCTTAAGATCAACAATTTTTCGGTTGGATAAGAATCGTGTACGAGGCGGATTTCTTCCAGCTCTTTTCTGATCTCAGTCAAAAAAGACTGGACTTGTTTTTGACTTGCCGAGCTGAGGACAACTGACTTTGTCACCAACGGCGGATCCTGGGTCCATTCTAAAACATGCAGCCTCGGATAATAAACGACAACCGCATTCTGATGACTTGCCAAGTCAAATATTGCATCCTCAATTGAGGAATAATTTAAGTTACGCTGTACTTTTCGTCCCTGTATTTTATCTGAATCAAAATGTAAAGCAATTTGCCCAACTTGAGATAACTCACGAAGAATTTTTTCCAAAAAAACCGGTGAGTTGAGGATTTTCCTGAAAGGTCGGTGCCGCCATGCATCTTTCCTGGAAATGATCAGGTGCCGATCCTGCTGAGAGACTAATGTCAAATCGTGCCGTAAAAGCAGCAGACTTAGAACAGTTTCTGGATTATGCCCCCGTACTTCCTTAACTTCCGGAATACCTGTAACTGAAGAATCAACCTTTATTTTTTCCGGATACAGGGCAAACTCTTGAAAAAGCTTTTCCAACATTACAGGCAAAGTTGCTGAGACTACTGTGGAAAGTACGACTCCGGACTTGTCGGTTCGTTTCCAGACAATTCCGGACTCTGCACATAATTCTGAAAAGCCTGTAATAAAGAAAATCATTATGCATAATAACCACTTTTTCATTGCCTCCTACCTCAATATTTGAAGCCAATTTCATCAGCAGATGAGTTAGACCAAAACTTTTGACCTGCTCCTGAATACAACTATTTTTGCAATTACACAAGTGAAGTAAAAAATTTCTGCCTAAAGCAAAAGTAGGAAATGTGTTGTCAATTCCAGAATAATGAATTAAGTTTTCACTAGGACTGTATAGTTTGTTTGCACAAATTTCAAAAAATTTATTAACTTGTATTTAAGGAGATTTATGGGAAAGCTCATTCGTCGTCCAGATATTTGGATAAGTCTCGCATT
>LSNO01000050.1 GCA_002082305.1 SAR324 cluster bacterium SAR324-CTD7B | reverse complement strand
CTGGAATCATCAAAAGAGAAACAAGGTAATGTAGAACCACCGGTGATTGTATTCCATTGTGAAGAAATGGGACGCAAAGTATTGGAAACCGCCGGTGAGATACCACTGCCCTATTCGTCAGGGGTATTGCCTGTGGAGGTTCCCTGTCTACGCTACGTATCTGAGTCAAATATGCTTGCAGCATTTTCATTGGGAGCTGCAGGTGTTGGACTTCTCGGTTGTGAGAATTGTCCAAACGGTGAACGGGAATTGCTATATCAAAAATATGATTTTACAAAGTTGGTTTTACATAATTTTGAATTGGGACAGGAGAGGGTGCGGATTGTCACTGTTGAAGAAGGAATGGAAGCAGACGCGATTGGTTCTGTTAATGAATTTATCTCTCAGTTGAGTGACGCCCCTTTGGCTCCTAGCTGGAGCACTCCTCGTCAAACAGGGAATCGTGAAATTATGGCCGAAGTGCTTGAAAGTTTCCTTGAACAAACTGGTAAAGAACCTGGAACAATGAAACTTTCTCCCGACTTGCCATTTGCTCTGGTTGAGATTGAAGAATCCGGATGTACGCTATGTCGCTCCTGTGCCAATGTTTGCCCTACAAATGCCTTTAAGTTTGAAGAAGATGGCAACAGCCTACATTTCAAGCACATCAACTGCGTGGGATGCGGACTTTGCGAGCAGGTCTGCCCTGAAAATGTTATCACCCTCAGGAGGGAGTTGTTTCTTGAGAAGCAGGCACTTGACTATGTAATGGTCGCCGAGGATGAAATGATTGCCTGCGCGAAATGTAAAAAGCCATACATAAACAAGAGAGCTCTTGAAGCAGTCGAGTCGAAGTTGTTTGAGATTGAATCTCTAAAGAATACTTTTTCCGGAAATCGTAAGAATTTCCTCAAAATGTGTCCAGACTGTCGTACAGTGGAAGCTATGATGGAAGTTGAAAAAGGATGGGAGCCTTGAGATGAACGAAATACGAAGGAAAAAAAGGTCGAAGAAACGGGGTAAAAGCAAGAACAAGGAGTTCATGGATGCCGCGCTTAATGCCTTTATTCGGGACCAGTCCTTGCAGAAATGGAATGAAGTGGAGGGGCTGAGGGAAGGGGCTGAAATCAATGTCATGCAAGCCGTAAAATCCTCATCTGAATTTCTTGTAAAAGGGCCATACCGCAAAATTTGGGTAAGCTGGTGGAAGCAAGATGTGATTGACCATCTACCTGGCAGCAACGAACACTTGTTTGCACAGATTGAAAACGCTGTGAGAGGTGCTGTTTTGGAGGAGCGTGAAGTACGAAAGAATCGAGCGGATGCCTTGCTTGAGGATAGTTTCGAATACAAGGAGTTTATTGCAAGACAAATGGAACATCTGCTTTTTGAGGCTGGTGGAGATATTGAGGAAGACATGTAGGGAGGAAAAACTATGATTGGAGACAAAGAATTAGCGAATCTTCGTCAAAAGTATTACGGTTTATTTGTGCTTCTTTTTTGGAAAGAGCCGGATGCTGAATTACTCCTATCCCTACTGGAACGAATTTCAGATAGGGTTAAAGGAGCCGCCCAGTTGTCTCCTGTGATGAGCGAAGGTTGGGAAAACATTCGCAGCTATCTCGAAAAACATGGACCAGATGAGGTGGAATACGAATTTGTCCAGTTGTTTATAGGTCCTCATAAACCAGATGTTATGCCATACGAGTCTTACTATCTTTCAGGTAGTGTTTTTCAAGCCCCACTGGCGTCAGTTCGAGGTTTTATGAAGGAGGTTGGCCTGGAAAAGAAGGAAGGTGAATTGCCGGAGCCAGAAGACACCCTAGGATTCGAACTGGAAATCATGAATTGGCTAATCAGCAAACAGACCAACTCTAAAGACTCTGAAGAGGAAGGCAGGTGGCTTGATTTTCAAGCAAGTTTCTTGAAAAAACACCTTCTTATATGGGGCCCATCGTGTAGCGAAGCAGTTGAATCAGCGCCTAATGCAGATTTTTACAAAGGAGCCGGTATGTTGCTAAGAGGGTTTCTTGAGATTGAAAAGGAACTCTTTCAAAACCGTGGCCCCGAAAATATAGAATCGCTTGGGGAGGCACGAAAACGCTATGGAAACAAGACGGACTGGAAGGGGCCCTTGTTTGAGGCGGTTCCGCCAGCTGAAGGAAACTCCTGATTTTAGTGCAGAGGTTAAGCAAAATCATCCCGGAAAACACACATGTCTCTTCAGCGACCGCCAAACCCTATGGCTTCGTCTTGCCTGAACGTTTCCAATGTTTAGATGAACAAAGCAGAATAATTTCATGGTTTTCTGTAATAGTTTTTCAAAGCTGCCTGCTAGATCTATATTTCGGAGATTAACATGGACTGTTTAATAATTTCATATAATCAATTGCTTTAAAAATATTAAACAAGATGTCAAAAGCTGATATCCGAATGCGTGGATTTATGAAGCGCACTCCCATAAAAACTTTGCTTTCATTAATCAAAGGTCATTCTCAACTATTGTCAGCAGAGGAAATCTTGACAGTGGAATCGTGCGGACGGATCCTGGCACAGGATATTAACTCTTCTGTAAATGTCCCAAACTTTGATCGTTCAGCCATGGACGGTTATGCACTGGATGCCGAATCCACTTTTGGCGCATCTGCTTACAATCCGTTAATGTTTAAAGTTGTCGGAGAAGTCACTCCCGGAGAAATTTATGAGGCCGTAATTCAGCCGGGTGAAGCATTGCGAATCATGACAGGTAGTCCTGTTCCCAAGGGTACAAATGCAGTATTGATGGCAGAGCATGCAGAATTATTTGACGACCAAATTCAAGTATTGGAAGCAGTGACACCTGGAAAACATGTGGGGCAGATTGGAGAAGATGTTAAAAAGAACCAAAATTTGCTCAAGCAGGGTAGGTTTCTCCGTCCACAGGATATTGCCGTGCTGGCCAGTGTAGGCCTGAAAAAAGTTAAAGTGGTACGGAAACCGGAAGTGGAATTGTTAATAACCGGAAATGAATTGTTAAAACCAGGTGAAAAACCAAGTGGAGTACAAATTATTGATACCAATTCAGTTATGCTCAGACCGTTAATTCAGCGTGATGGGGGAGTTTTGAAAGCAGTCCTTCATCTTCAGGATGAGCGGGATTTGCTCCGTAGACATTTGAGTGATTCCACAGCAGATTTGATTTGCATGACTGGAGGAACGTCGGTTGGTATTGAAGATCATGGACCAACTTTGGTTGAAGAACTTGGCGAATTACTGGTACACGGAATCCCAATGCGGCCCGCCGCTCCCACCGGATTTGGACTGATTGCCGGAAGTTCCGCTGGCAGCAAGAAAAAAGTATTTTTGCTTCCGGGTAATCCTGTTTCATGTTTATCAGCTTATGATTATTTTGTGGGGCGTTCACTGAGGTTGATGGGTGGGCGTTCTGAAGAATGGCCATACCGCAGTAAAATGGTGAAACTTGCCACTAAAATTTCCTCTCAAATCGGCAGGATTGAATATGTGCGTCTCCGGATTGAAAATGAAAGGGCGTTTTTTATTGCAGCCGGTGGAGCATCAATACTTTCTTCAACAACACAAGCAGACGGTTTTCTGCTAACAGAAGAAGAATCTGAAGGATTTGCTGAAGGAGAAGAAGTACGGGTGTGGCTCTATGATGAGTATTAACATAGTAATCAGATTTGATAAATTTCTTGTGAAAAAATATCTACTTTGGTTCCTGTTCTGTTATTTAAACAGTGGGATTATTCAGGCAGAGCCAATCCGTTTAGCCACCACAACCAGCACCGATAACTCAGGACTGCTGCGGGAAATAATTCCGCATTTTGAACAAAAGACGGGGAATGTAGTACACGTGCTGTCCGTCGGCACAGGACATGCCCTGAGATTGGGGCAAGACGGAAATGTGGATGTGGTTCTGGTTCATGCACCCAATGCGGAAATGCACTGGGTAGAAGCGGGATATGGTGTGAATCGACGGAGTGTGATGGTCAATGATTTTGTTATTCTCGGTCCTGAAAATGATCCGGCAGGAATTCGGAGAGAGCGAAATGCAGTGAAAACACTTCAAAAAATTGCACGCGGTAAACACATTTTCGTATCTAGGGGTGATGATTCAGGGACTCATAAAAAGGAGATGGCACTCTGGAAAAAAACCCGGATGAAACCTTCTGTAACGTGGTATCGAGAAACAGGACAGGGCATGGGACGGGTACTGCAAATGGCCGATGAATTAAACGCCTATACTATCTCTGATAGGGGAACATGGCTGGTGCTCCGCTCAAAGTTGTCACTCAAATTGTTGTTTGAAGGAGATCCTGAATTACACAATCCTTACAGCATTATTGCAGTGAATCCTTCCCGCTATCCTGGAATCAATTATATGGGTGCAATGTCCCTGATTGCCTGGCTGACTTCAGTAGATGGTCAAAATCAGATCCGCAAATTTAAACTTGATGGCCAGTCTTTGTTTTTTCCTACTGCAATTTTAGACTGAGATGAACGGACTGCTTTTAACTACTCAACAAGCCTTACAATTGCTCTTTACCGGCGATCCGGAATTGTGGTCGATAGTTCTGCTTTCCTTTTCTGTCTCCCTTAAAGCAATTTTGTTAACCACTCCTTTTGCATTTCTGGTTTCATTTGCGTTGAGCCATGGAAAATTTCCTGGAATCAGAATTATACTTGCAATCTTTAATTCTTTGCTTTCTGTACCCACCGTTGTTATCGGATTATTTCTGTATGTTTTGCTGACGAGGCAGGGGCCTTTTGGTGATTTGAGGTTGTTATTCACACAAACTGCAATGATAATAGGGCAAATGATTCTTTGTTTTCCAACACTGGTAGCATTAGGTTATGCAGCAATTCAGGCGGCAGACAGGCGGGTGTGGGAAACAGCACGTACCTTGGGAGCACCACCGTGGTTCAGCATGTTGACAGTATTTTTTGAAGTTCGCTTCGCCTTGCTGGCCGCAGTACTTACCGGCTTTGGAAGAATTATCTCCGAGATTGGTATTTCGATGATGATTGGCGGAAATATCATGGGTTACACACGCAACATTACTACTGCCATTGCCATGGAAACCAGTAAAGGTGAGTTTGCCCAGGGAATTGCGCTCGGACTTGTTTTATTGTTACTTTCTTTTCTGCTGACCGCTTTATTGAGCTATCTTCAAGGGCATAAGGAGTTTGCAGCATGAACGAACCTCTGCTTGTTTTTCGGGAGATAGAAAAATCGTTTTCTGGAAGTCAAATTCTATGCGGGGTTGATTTGTCTCTGTATCCGGGAAAATGCATTTTATTGTCTGGCAAAAATGGTGTTGGGAAAACTATCTTACTGAAAATCATTGCCGGCCTTGAAATTCCAGATTTGGCGAAAATTGAAATTTCTGGAAAAACTAACTCTTGGGAAAAAGCTGTAAGAAGTGTTCGTAAAGAAATTATTTATCTGCATCAGCACCCAATCATGTTTAGCAGTACTGTAGAATCAAACGTTGCTTATGGGTTACGCTTCGCTTCTTTAAACAGAAAGCAACGTCGGGAATCTGTGGACGAAGCGCTGGAGTGGGCCGGATTGACGGATGTAGCAAAAAAACAGGCAAAGACTTTGTCCGGAGGAGTTCAGCAACGAGTTGCTTTCACCCGTGCCTGGATTTTGAAGCCGAAAGTTTTGTTACTGGATGAACCGATGGCCAATATGGACCACGAGTCGCGTGAACAGACGTATCAATTATTGGTCAGAATGAAATCAGCAGGCATGTCATTAGTGATTACAAGTCATTTTATGCAATATTTTGAAGGAATTGTCGATCAGCATTTTCAACTCAAGAACGGTGCTCTGGAACTCAAGAGTAAATCTTAAAGTAAAAGATTAATAAACTGTGAATCTACTAATAATTTGAATCTGGAGATTTCAAAAAATGATACTAAAATCGCCTCCACTACTAGGGTTTTGTGCTTATAGCGGAACGGGAAAAACTACACTACTGACTCAATTGATTCCAGTCCTGAAAGAACATGGACTAAAGATTGGCTTGGTCAAACATGCACACCACGGGTTTGATACTGATCTACCGGGAAAAGATAGCTACAAGTTACGTAAAGCAGGAGCATGTGAAATGCTGGTAGCCTCAGCAAAGCGCTGGGCACTGGTCCATGAGTCTCAGGAAAGAACCGGGGATCCTGTTCTTGAAGAACTTCTACCACACTTGTCATTGGAGGAACTGGACTTGGTTTTGGTAGAAGGATTCAAGCATGAGTCACTTCCAAAGATTGAACTACACAGGCCCAGTCTCGGTAAACCGTATTTATTTCCGAACGTTCCGGGCATAATTGCCTTAGCCACAGATCTAGCTCCAAGAGAAGATATTGAGATTCCTGTTCTGGATTTAAATAAAATTGATGAAATTGCAGAGTTCATCATGGGAAAGTATACTGGCAGACAAACCTCCTACACATAGTTTTCTAGAATATTCCGATTCTGTAGAATATTAATACGGTATTAAATAATTAATCAAAAATAATGTACAAAAAATATAATTATATGTCGAATAATAATACAATTTAATTAACAGACAATAAATTATTTGGAATAATTGCTGACCAATATTATTGCTAATAGTCTTAGCAACGGATTTTATGAATCAATCTCACTCAGTAATTCATTAATATAAGCAAGTAATTTTTCAAAATCCTTTAAGTTTCCATCTGTCTCCAAAGCATGATATTCCTCGCAATTGTTTTTTATACTGTCCCACTCTTCCCCATAAAAAGCAGCTAACAACAGAGCTTGAGTTAGTTGGGTAAATATTTTTTGACCTATCAGGTCCTGGTTTTCAAGGCAGGCTTTTTCTTCTTCCCTTAGTTCTTTGAAAACCTTTGTTATTTGTTCCAGGTTGTTATATGCAGTCGTTCTGCTGTCTTCACCAGACTGCAAATTTGAATCATCCCGGAGAGTACCCCAGAATTGGTCAGAAATTCTTTTGTTTATTTTCTCAATTATTAATATTTCAAGGAGGTGCCATTTCTGAATACTGGAAAGTGAAACTTCCAGTAAACATCGTTCTAGGGGTGATAGCTGGTTGTGTTTGTTCACTTTCATCTTTCCGTTTCCTGACAACAGCCATTCAGAGCGGAAACCATGATTTAACTCGATAGAGTTGGCCAGTGGAATAGTCAGGCCTGCAGTTCCAGTCAATACTTTGTGAAAAGAAGTTGGTTTCAGACCAATACTTTTGGAAAACGCACGGCTTGATTTTCCGGAAGATTCAAAGACTGTTTTAAGCCGTTCGAGAACCTCCTCTTTATGTTGATCTGCTCCATTCATGCTAAATTATCCGAGTTTCAAATTAATTATTCTGCTGGCTACAATGAAATATTTCTTAGCTATTGAGTTTGACCGCTCAGTTTCCATGGATATTTAGGTCTTACTGAAAAAGTTTTTCTTTTGTCATCCCGGACTTGATCCGGTGTCTAGATTACCGTACAGTTTGAGTACAAAATTTGATACATTTCCCAGGGATTCCGGACCTGCGCTTCGCTAGGGATGACAAAGGAGAAGAATCGAAAGAAGAACAACTATTGTTCTCGTGAGGTTACCTGGTCGTAAAAGGGGTCTCAAACAACAGAAGTGCAGGGTTTTCGTGCTTTTTCAGGAAACACCCTGCAGTTGTCATCATCAATCGAATAATTACTTAATGATATTATTGGATAAAATTATTTATCAGCAAGTCCTATTTTAACAAAATGTGTTATTATACTACACGAAATTTAATTTAGCATAGTCTAATTGCTGAATATAACAATATCAAGCCGAATAATGAAACACATAATTTTGATATAGGTAAAATAAATTTTCTATCAACAGAAGTCACTTTGCAGTCTAACGTAAGTGTTATAGCGGATCATGAAATTATTTTCACTTAAGTGCTTAATTCAGCTCTGCTTCGACGTTCATGGAGAGATGGTTCTTCATTGTTTTCATTGGGAGTACCTGTGCGGGAGTTAGCTTTCTTTGGAGGCTTTGCATCTAAAACGAGAGTTTCTGCACCATTGTAAACCAAAAAGTGCTTTCCGCCTGCTCTGGCAATTGTTGTTACTCCAAGTTTTTGTGCCAGTTCCATTCCCATCTGAGTGATTCCGGCACGAGAAAACAAGACGGGAATGCCCATTTGAGCGACTTTGATTACCATTTCTGAGGTCAGGCGTCCTGTTGTATAAAATAATTTATCTGCTCCGTCAATGCCTTCCAGGAGCATGTGTCCGGCAATGGCGTCTGTAGCGTTGTGGCGTCCGACGTCCTCGATAAATACTTCAATCTTTTCACCTTTGCACAAAGCACAGCCGTGAACGGCTCCTGATTTTTTATAAACCTCGTTGTATTCACGGATATTATGAAGCAGACTGTAAAATGATGATTGATGTAAAGTTGGTATCGGCAATTGAATATCGTCTAAATTGTCCATGAGGTCGCCAAAAACGGTTCCTTGTCCGCAACCGGAAGTCACCGTGCGTTTTTCAAGTCTTTTTTCCCACCCTCCTATTCCGTTTCGGGTAACCACCACGGCAGAATCAATGTCCCAATCAACTTGTACAGCTTTTATTTCACCGGAATTTTTAATGAAACCCTGATTGTGCAGATAGCCGATTACCAGCAATTCCGGATATTTCCCAAGAGTCATTAGAGTTACTATTTCCCGCTTGTCCACATAAATTGTCAGCGGACGCTCTCCGGTTATGTGGGTTTCACGCTTGTTTCCAAATTCATCCATCACTGTAACCGGATATGAGGCTTCGATACCGGCATTTGTCATCTCGGGCCGGTAATTGCTATTTTGTTGATTCATATGATCTCCCAATAATTAAGTGTTCTCTTGAGGGCTTTAGTGCTTAATTAGGACTTGTTGAAAAATAATCTTAAACAATAATATCATTAAGTAATTATTCTGTTCAAGATGTTAACTACAAGGGTATTCCCTGAAAAAGCACAAAAGCCGCGCACATCTGTTGTTTTAGTTCCTTTTCCATGGAGATTACATTAAGAGTATAATGGTTTTGATACTTTATATTGTTCTCCATTGTCATTCCGGGTGAAGCACAGCGCAGATCCGGAATCCGGGGGGAACTGTTCCAATTCTTATACGCAACCTAAATTCAATTCCAGCAATCTTGCTATAATATCCTCGGCAGGAAGGTCTGCGTGAAATCCTTGGGCTGCCGTAAACGCTTTATCTGGGAAAAAGATTGTGTTTTTTGACAAGAAGATGTACTACAATAACAGTTAGTCCATATGATAGGAAAGATTATAAAAAATATATCCGCCAGCACTTTCAAAGTACTAAGGATAATTGAGCGGAGTTCTTAGAAAAAATAAGGGAGGGTAAGATGGAAAAGAGAATTGTTGTCCCCATAGACTATAGTGATGTCAGCAAAGACGTCGCACTATTTGCTGACAAATGGGCAGTCCGCACTACAGGAAAATTATATTTTCTACATGTGAGTCGACTGCCGCAAGTTTCATACTATCCCGGACATTTTGAATACCTGGATCAGCGTGATGAGAATGAGGATCTGTACACACTTGAGAATTTTCTGGGGCAGTTTGGATTGAAATCGAACTTCGAATTCTCTCACGAATACGGCAGTCCCTATCTCAAAATTGTGGATTTAGTGGAAAGTTTAGAGGCTGACCTTGTAATTTTGTCAGCACACTCACATACAATGCTTGGCAGGCTGTTCCTGGGGAGCAACACCGATTATGTCATGCATCATGTTCATTGTCCCATTTACATCTTTAAAAAGACTTCTTTGCAGACCAACAAAATTATATTGGTTCCTCTTGATTTCAGTGAAGCCAATCGTCCTGTCGTAGAAAAAGCTAATCTGTGGGCAGAGCGCACGGAGTATGAACTGCATTTTATGCATGTGATGATCCCTGTGGATTATTCATATTTTGGTGCAGAAACCAGTTTGGGATTAGGCAAGGCAGAACTGGAAATGACGGAAGAACAGGGAATGGAAGCAATGGATAATTTTCTGGCACCAATGAAAATAACAGTTCCGGAAAAACGTCTGGTGCTTTTTGGAAATTCTTCTTATTCCCGGATTCTGGAATATCAAAAAGAAGTTCAAGCGGGTTTACTGATGCTGGCTGGACATGACCATACTGTTGCCGGGAGACTGTTTCTGGGCAGCAATACCGATTATCTGCTGCATCATATTGACGTTCCAATGTACGTTTACAAATGCTGAAACCTGGCAGTAGTTTTCTTGTAGAATGCAGTAATTTAGTTTTCTGTTAGATCAGTTTATCTGAGAGCAAGGCGCCAGGGCAATCACGAACTAAACTTTTTTTACTTCAATTGTCACTGGTGGTTCAGTGTGTTTGTTGACTCCATGTCTCAGCGTCCCTTCCAGACTGCTTGACGTTTGTTGATGAAAGAATCTACTCCCTCAGTCACATCATCCGCCATCATGTTACAGGCCATGATTTCACTGGCAAAGGCGTATGCATCTTCCATTTTACTTTCCAGTTGTTTGTAGAACATTTTTTTGCCTGTGGAAACAGCAACGGAGGATTTGGCAAGAATTGAGTCTGCAAGTTGTTTAACTTCCTCATCCAGTTTTTCCAACGGTGCCACACGGTTGAGCAGGCCCCAACTGAGTGCCGTGTTTGCGTCAATGAAATCGCCAGTAAGCAACAATTCCATTGCCTTTTTGCGCGGTATATTTCGGCTCACCGGAACTGCCGGAGTAGAGCAAAACAAACCAACATTGATTCCGGACGTGGCAAAACGAGTGTCCTCTGCCGCCACCGCCAAATCGCAGGCCGCCACCAATTGACAGCCTGCCGCAGTAGCAATTCCATGGACCCTGGCAATGACAGGCTGAGGCATTTGATTCAGTGTCATCATCATCCTGCTGCACTGCTTAAAGAGCGTTTTGTAGTACGTTTCTTTCCGTGTGGCAATCATTTCTTTCAAATCATGTCCGGCACAGAACACTTTGCCTGCACCTTGTAAAATCACCAGTCTGACTGCATTGTTTTCTGTGATTCTCTCCAGCTTTTCCTGCAGCGAAGTCAGCATTGCTTCAGACAAAGCATTGAATTGTCTGGGGCGATTCAAAGTTAAAGTGGCCACACCATTGTCCAGTTCTTGAAGTACCAGATCTTCTGCTGCAGCAGAAGCTGGGTGGATTTGCTTTGCGTTTGTGTTCATTTTTTTCCTTGCTGGTTATTGTAATTTTCGTGAAGCAAAAACAGGTAGCGCTCTATCGTTGGTACTATACACTGTGCCGTTAATGTGGGGAAAATGTCAAATGAATGTTCTACTAAAGGCAGAGTCAACAATGCGGAATGACGTCTATTTTTTGACTGAAGGGCATGCCAAAATGCTTGTGTTTCCTGTACAGGAATCAGAGCGTCAGTTTCTCCTTGAAGCAGTAAAAATGGAGGAGTTTTTTTGGAGACCCAGTTTGCCGGAGTAATTTGCTGATAGCATTCTGGTTCTGTTTCGGGAGTTCCCCCGCAAACCATTTTCAACACTTTGGCTTTGGCAGGGTAAGGTGTTTTTTTACTAAATGGTGTACTGAAATCGAAGACACCGTAGACTGGAATACAGCCTTGAATTCTTGTATCATCCTGTTCAAATCCAGGCTGGAATTCTGGCTGGTTAGGCGTAAGTGCCATCAATGCTGCTAAATGGCCTCCGGCTGAACCTCCTGTTGAGACAATAAAATCCGTGTCGACTCCAAATTCGTCTGCATGGTTACGAATCCACTTCAATGCACGCTTGATGTCAATCAAATGCTGAGGGAATTTTATGTCCGGACTGAAGCGGTAGCCGACTGAAAAACAAACCCAGCCCTGTGCTGCCATATGTGTCATTAAAAATGCGGCTTGCCGTTTGCTGCCGCTGATCCAGGCTCCACCGTGAATTTGCAATAATACGGGACGCTTCTTTTTTGAACTTCGAGGACGATAAATATCCAGCCTGAGCCGCAAATCGTCTTCTTCAAAAAACACATGGTTCCTTATTATTTCTATCCGTGGATCTTCTAAGATACTGTTCGGATTTAACCAACTGTGCCAGTTAACTTCCAGAAAATTGTCTGGAGGAGAGAAAAATGTTGAACTGTTTTGCCAAATACTGCCCAACTGTTCTTCTAATTGTTGATCAATGCGCGCAGGTAAATTTAAAATTATCCAGAGGCGGATAATCAAGATAATCCAGCAGCAAAGATGAATCACAAGACCAGCCCAACCGAGCGTCTGGCTGAAAATGTCCGAAAATGAGAAAAGAAGGGCTATTCCTGAATTAAGCAGTATCCACTGCGGAAGCAAATCACCAACTAACCATCCCAGTGCAAATGAAATAAGTAATGTGAAAAAAGAAGAACTTCTGCGTTTAGCAAGAGGATGGAAAACATTGAGTGTCAGAAATACAGAACTTAATGTCCAGAATATGAAGAGAATTGTGACCATGCGGCTTTATAAAAGCAATGCAGAGTCCTCTTTAAGAATTACTAAGAGAAAAGTAAGGAAAGTTAGAAACTGTGTTTAACACTTACATTGCAGTCAAACACAGCCAATAAATTAACGTTTAGAAAATTGATATTTTTTACGTGCACCCGGCTGTCCGTATTTCTTACGTTCAACTTTGCGGGAGTCACGGGTCAGCATTCCGGCCTTTTTCAGAACATCACGTGAGTCTTCGAGAGCAAGTAATAATGCACGTGAAATTCCATGTCGAATAGCACCCGCTTGACCTGAAAGTCCGCCGCCGTGAACGTTGATAAATATATCAAATTTTTCAAGTGACTCGGTTAGTTCCAAGGGCTGACGGAGAACCATTTTAAGAGTTTCTCGACCAAAATAATCTTCAACAGGTCGTTTGTTTACTACAATTTCACCTTTTCCCGGCCTGAGGTAAACGCGGGCTACGGAGTCTTTTCGACGTCCAGTTCCGTAGTATTGTACAGTTGCTTTTTTTACCATAGGTCAGATATTAAGGGGCTGAGGTTGTTGAGATTCGTGTGGGTGCTCCGAACCGGTATAAACTTTTAAACGCTGAAGGGTACGTCGGTTGAGTGCATTTTTTGGCATCATACCTTTGACAGCACCTTCCACAATGCGCTCTGGATGTTTTTCCTGCAGTTCATAATATCTGGCGCTCTTAATTCCTCCAGGATATCCAGTATGATGATAGTACATTTTATCCTCATTTTTTTTACCGCTTACGTGGATTTTTTCTGCATTAACCACAATTACAAAATCTCCTGTGTCTACATGTGGAGAAAACAAAGTTTTATGCTTTCCACGCAGCACATGGGCAATCTGTGTTGCCAACCGGCCCAGTGTCCGGCCCTCTGCATCCACAATCCACCAGGCTCGCGGGTGCGTGCCATTGTAGAAATCCTCTTTTCTGGCAAATTTAGTATTCATTAATTATCTCAATCTTTTTTTATGAAATTAGACCAATTCTTTTTTCAGGCAGTTTTAATTAAATATCTACCGCAAAACCTTTACATTATGCGGTAATATTAGTTTATTTGCAAGACCTTAATATACTTTTTGGATTTATTGATGAAAAAATGAAAGATTTTCTTTAGCGTTAATTATTGTATTTACTAGACAGTCACTAGTTTTTTCGTGTAATCCGCAAAAGTATGAGAGGGATCTTATAATATATCAGCATTTGATCAGATATTTCCTTTCGGTCGAGAAGACATGCTGAAGTCAATAATATAACCATATTAAGAGAAATAATGATTCACGATTTATGTACTGCACCATTGATTTATTCCCGGATGAGGGCCTTATCATTGTGGAATCAAATCTTAGTCAGGCTCGGCCGCAACCACTGTGTTCCTTCCTCTCTCTTTTCCCTCATATAAACAGTCATCAGCCTTTTTCAAGAGCAGTTCCCTTGCATCTGCATCTTCCGGAAATGTTGCAATCCCAAATGTACAAGTGAGATTACCCAGCGGTTGCTGTTCCTGATTTGGAAATTTTTCATCAGCAATTGCCGTGTGCAGTTTTTCACCAATCAAAAGTGCATTCATTTTTCCACATTTTGGTAAAATGACTACAAATTCATCACCTCCAAAACGTGCAGCCAAGTCACCTCTCCGGACCCTGTTTTTGAAGATTGTGGCAACTGAGGCAAGGACAACGTCGCCCATTTGATGACCATGTGCATCATTATAATGTTTAAAGTGATCCACATCAGCGATTATAAACGAGAATGGTTGTTGTTCTCCCGGGTAAAGGGTTACCATTGCCTCCAGAAACTCATCCATCCTGCGGCGGTTGGCTAATCCGGTAAGTCTGTCTGTGTCAGCAGTAATCTCTACCTGTTCCAACTCTTTATGAAGATAATGATCTTTTCGGATTTTGGCAATTATGTGCTTCAAGTCAAAATCTGAAAATGGTTTACTTAAAAAATCTGTCACGCTGAGTCCCGCAAGAAAGCGCCGGTTTTCTTCTTTATTACAATATTTACTAACAACCAGGATGGGCGAAAAATGAGAGCAGCATATTTCAATCAAGATTTGAATAGAATCTTTTCGAGAAAACCCGCCTGTAAAATTTTCAGGATCAATTATTAGAAAATCGAAATTATTCTTTTGCTGATTTTCAATAAATTTTTTGTATGATCCAAATTCAACTACTCGGGCCTTGTCCCATTCATTTGCAAGTATGGTTTTGATTGAAGTACGATATTCTTTGTCCGGATCAAGAATGCCGATTATCGGGAGTGTTCCTTCTTGTGTCCGGACATTTTTATTCAACAAGAACTGTGCGGTTGTTTGTTTCAGTTTTTCTGCAAGAATATGTGAAAACATCAAATATGCAACAGAGACTTTTGTGTCATTCCCTTTAACTTTGAAGAGATGATTTGGGAAAATCACCACTTTAGAATTTTCTTCTGCAATAACATCGGCGAATGGATTAGGATCGTCGTTGATGATTGACATTTCGCCGACAACATCTCCGGGAAGATCAAGACGCATGATGAAAAGACTTTGTGAAGTTACCGCCAGAGAACCTTCCAGAAGGACTATCAACTCGGGTGGTTTGGGATGATCTTCTCGAATCAGGTACTCGTCAGCATTCAAGGAAACTAATTCACCTTGACGCAGCATTTCTTTAAGGTAAGATAGGCTGATCTCATTGAAATAGCGTCCGGACTTGATGATTTCTGTAACAAGATTCAGTTCTTTCTCGTTCTTGGGTGATGAGAGTGATTTTCGCTGCATTGGAGTTTTTCTTTACATTCTTGCTACATGCTGCAGGCTCCCTCCAGTCAACATGTAAGATATTTTTTACAGTTTCTACGGAAACTATGCCACGAACAAAAAGCAATTACAACACTTAGAAAAAGTTAGTATGCTGCCCATTATCGGAATTGTCCTGGTTCCGGGGATTCTCTGGGGCTGGGTATTTTATCATGCACAGCGCTACAAAAAAGTTTACCTGCCCTTACTGCTCGTCCTTTTTCTAGGAGGAATGGCATGTGGGATGCTGGCTCTAGTCTTAAATCATGCGGTTGAAAAATATACACTATTTTGGCCGGAAGCACCATTACCACAGATTATTGTACTTGGTAAGTCGATACCCCTGCTTAGTTCAGGCTTCTGGTTTCTAGTTGGTATAAATGAGGAGTTTGCAAAGTTGCTTGTATTGCTGGCAGTAGTTTTTCCAAGCCGCCATCTGGAGGACCCTTTTGATGGAATTCTCTATGCTGCAGTAGTTTCAGTTGGGTTTGCAACAATGGAAAACTTTTATTATCTGGATCAGTTTGGAGTGGCAGTTGTTGCTACAAGAACTGTCATTACCATTCCTGCACATGCTTTTATGAGTGTACCAATGGGATATTATGCGGCAAAATCACGCATAGCGCTTGATTCCTCCAAAGAAATAAAATTCAGATATTTCCTGCCGATGGCCACAATATTTCAAGGATGGCTCATTTCTGCATTTCTGCACGGCCTGTATGATTTTTTTCTGTCTTTGAAGATGGAGAGAGAAGCATATTTACTGATCATCATAATGGGATGCATCAGTGTGTGGCTTGGAAAAATTGCTCTGAGGGTGAGCAGGAGGAAGGTTGAAAGATGAAGGAAGAGAGGATTATGTTATTGGTTTTAGTTTGAATTTAAAATCTAAACAATAATTGCCTGCCTGGTATAAATTTAACTTTTGAATAGTTTTTGAAGGACACTGCAACTGCAATCTAAACCGGTGATCACATCATTTCCAATTTGAGGTTTCCAATAATTCTGAAAACTTCAGGTCTAACTTCTGAATGTTTGTACAACTGCTCAAAATCAGTCAACAAATAATTAAGGGCTTTTTGCTGTAATGCCAGATCTTTATTGGTAGAAACAACGCTTCCAAGCAGATAGATTAAATCCCTGGTATGTCTGGTTGAAGTAGACTGATCAAGCCCGGTATAAATAAGATCCACGCTCTCAAAAATTAGTTTTGAGTCTGCTAATTCATATGCAATATCTATGATTTCCTGGACCAGCACAAAACGATCTTGACCGGAAGCATTCAGAAACTGTTTGTTCAGCAGGGCAAGATTCACCAGCTTCAGATATCGCCGGGATTCTGCATAATCTGGAGAGTGAAGTGGAACCTTGGACAATTCAAAAATTGCAATTTGGTACTGTTTCTGTTCAAAAGCTGCTACTCCTTTTTTGAAAGGCACTTTCTGAATCATCCAGATTGCCTGCGGATAGAATGGAGAATCCGGACTGATTTCACGAAAGTAAGACTTGGCTATTTCGTAATTACCTTCTTCAAGAGCTTTTTTACCGGCCTCATAAGATTCGTTCACTGGTTCTGTAGAATCGCTAAACCAACTGCAGCCTGTTACCAGAACAGCAAATATAATCAAAACCAGATGTTTAAGCTGCATTTTGTATTTTTTCATTATCTCGACAGGTTCAATTATTTTCGGCAGCCTCATTTTTCCGACGCTTTACCAGCCACTGTAGCGTTCCGCTAATTAGCAAAATTAAACCACCCAGGATAATTGAAAAAATGCTCCACGAAAACTCATTCTTAAATACCACAATAAAAACGATACTGACCAGGAGCAGCGTTGGGATTTCATTAAAAAAACGAAATTGTTTTGCGCTCCAGTTGCACCTATCATTCAGCAGTTGTTTGCGAAGATGTCCGCACCACAAATGATATCCGACCAATATTGCCGCGAGTGCTAATTTAGAGTGCAGCCAATTTTGTAAACCAATTTCAAAAATTAAGGCAGTTCCGAAGACAATCGAGATGCACAGGCCGGGCCAAGTAATTCCGTAATAAAGACGTCTTTCCATCTGCGAAAACTGCAATTTCATTACTGTCCGTATCGGTTCAGAACGGAGATTTGCTTCCTGATGATATACAAAAAGTCGTCCCAGGTAAAAGAGTCCTGCAAACCACACAATAACGCCAATGATGTGAAGTGCTTTAATGTAAAGAAAATACATGATTCAAATTAATTGAGTTATATTAACGAGAGTGAGGGTGACGGTATATCCCTGAAAAACTTTAAATTAATTTGTAGTTCTCAGGCCAAATTTTGCAAGTTTATTTTGGATTTCTGTTTCTTGCAACAAACTTAAAAAAAGAGCGACTTCAGGACGTTCCAGGCGGTTTTTCGGTAAAATAAAATCATATTCTTCATCCTGAATTGGATAAAACCCAAGTCCCAAATCTTCGGCAACAGAACGAATTGCTATCCCCCAATCAGCACGATTTTGGGATATTGCCGCAGCCACAGAATTGTGCGATTTTGCTTCCTGAAAAAAACCTGCGGGACGTTGATCTGCTAACAAACGGTCTAGTAAAATCCGTGTGCCGCTTCCCCGGTTTCGATTAATCATGCGCACTTCAGCATTATTGATAATTTGCTGAATTGCATTTTCAAAATCTGATTTAAAGTCTGTAAAATTGGAATCGTCTTTACGAAACAGCAAGCCCTGGCTGCGTCGGTATCCCTTCTGCAGATGCAGTTCAGGAGTAAGTAAATGGCGGTTGTATTCTCCTGCATTTTCATCCAGCAAATGGGTACCGGCCAAATCGCATTCACCCCGTTCAGCAGCTAAAACTCCTCCCATACTTCCAACTGCCAGAAATTTACATGAAACTCCGCGTTTTTGCATTTCTCCGATTAAATAATCCAGCCCGACACAGTGACTTCCGATGATCATCAAATCCGGAGGATGTGCTGATTTCCCAAGTAATTGGATTCTAACTTCTTCATCAACTTCAACCATTTCGGTATTGCGGGGAATTTCCATGAAGCCGTCTGCACGCGCAAATCCGGTGATTGAACCGGAACCCTTTCCTGTCGAATATGCGCTGAAACCGGAATCATTTCTAACCAGGTGGACAAGATTAAATTCTGTACGTCCTTTATCAGAATTCAAACGAACCGGAACATTTGCTTTAACGTGAGTAGTGGGTTCCGGAAGCCGTCCGGCCATGGCCCGCAGGACTGGAGCAATAAATTTGCTGAAAGTGAAAGTGGCAGATGTGGGAAATCCGGGAAGAATGGCCGCTGGAGTTCCAGCAAGAATTGCAAGACAAAGAGGTTTTCCCGGTTTTAGTGCTACACCGTGTACCAAAATTCCGGGATTATTGTATTTTTCAAAAACCCGATAATTCAGGTCTCCCTCCCCTTTTGATGTGCCTCCGGATATCAGTACAAAATCCAGTTCAAGTGCTTCCCGGAGAACTGTCTCAAGGCGTGATTCTTCATCCGGAACAATTCCAAAATGCACAGGTTCGCAACCCAGTTCTTCAACAGCATGGCCCAGAACGGTTGCATTTGAATCGAAAACCTTTCCCAGTTCCATCTGTCCTCCGGGTGCAACCAACTCATCTCCAGTCGAAATGATTCCAACTTTTGGACGACGCCAGACCCAGACCTTTGCTTCTCCCAGTGCTGCCAGTGTACCGGTTTCCCGATAACCCAGCAGGTCGCCGATTCGCAAAACTACCTCCCCTGCCCCAATATCTGAGCCTGCCAGTGACACTCCACCTGACGGAACAACAGCTTTGAGGATTTTAATTCCTGCCTCTCCGGATTTATCAGCTTCAATCGGCAAAGTGTTTTCAATCATCACCACAGCGTCTGCACCGCGCGGCATAACTCCGCCAGTAGCAATGGTTGTCGCAGTACCCTGAGTGACTGATTTTTCCGGAACAACTCCGCAGGCCAGGACTTCCGGATTCAATTTCAGGGAAACCGGAGCAGTTTCCTGTGCGCCAAAAGTGTCTTCCGCACGTACCGCAAAGCCGTCGAAATTACTTCTATCAAAATAGGGAACGTTGTGTTTGGCAATCACATTTTGCGACAAAATTCTTTCGCGTGCGTGTTCGATGGGAATCAGTTCTTCACCAAGTGGTCCAGGTTGAACTGCCTGCCAAAAACGCTCCTCTGCTTCCTCTGCTGAAGCTAAATTTAAAAATTGCTGCTGTTTCATTTTGAAAACACATTTAACTCACGGATTTGATGGCCGGTATAAACTCAGGTGAAGTTAAAGGAAGGGTGGCGCTGTTTTTCGTAAACAAAGTTTGCTCACTGTTTCGAAAAACATCGCTTGATTTCACTCCTGTTCATGAAAAAATGATACAACAGATGTACT